>CAYWJH010000075.1:0-6009 GCA_964458555.1 uncultured Spirochaetaceae bacterium
ACGCGGACGCTCGAAGAAGTACTCGGTCAAAACGGCGAAGAACTCGGCGTCGTCCTCTGCGGCGTAGGGGTCGATGCGCGTCCGCACACCCCGCTCCACGCGGTCGCCGAAGCGTTCGAAGGCGGTGCCGAAGACGCGGCGCCACTCGTCCGGGTCGAGCCCGCGGTGAAGCGCCGGGCGGCCGTTGATCTCGCCGTCGCTCATGTCGATGCGGTGTGCCGCCTCGTGCAGCACGACGTTGTACCCGCTTCCGTCGCGCGAATCCTCGATGTCGCGAACCGACAACACAACCGGCCCGTTCTCCCACGACTCGCCCGAATCGGCCTGCATCCACTCCTGCACGACGCCGTGTTCGTCTTCCTCGACGTGCTCCTGCACGACCGCGCGCGGGATGAGCACGACCGTGCGCCAATTGGCGTACCAGTCGATGTCGAGACCGAGCACCGCGAGCGCGGCGGTCGCCGAGACCAGCAGCGGCAGGAACGCGTCCACCGGACCGTACGGCGTCTCCCACTCCTTCTCGCGCAGAAAGACCGTGGCGAGCACGCGCAGCCGGTCGCGTTCGTCCGGGCCGAGGCCGGCGAAGAGGCCTCGCGAGCGCACGACGGCTTCCCAGTCGGCGTCGGAGATGGGGCGTCGGGCGAGAATACGGCGCCGGCGGCGATCGGTCAGGAAACCCACCGACAGAGGATAGCCGCCGGAGGACGGGGCGTCGAGGGGCGGGCCCGTCGCCGCGTCCGAGGCAGAGAAACCGCTCATGATTCTCGGAGCTTCAGGTCGTATACTCTGGCGGGGGGAACGTGGTGTCTCGTGGATTACGCTGTCCGACCCTGGTGCTTCTCGCTCTGATCGCGGTCTCCGCGTTGGTCTCGTGCGTCTCGGTGCCGCTCGAACCGTTGCCAGCGGCGCCTCCGGGACTCGCGAAGACTGTGACTATGAACATCCGGATGGTCACGCTGCCCGAGGAAGATCCGGACGAGCGCGCCGCGGCGATCGCCGCGTACCTCGAGCGCACCTCGCCGGATATCGTTCTGCTGCAGGAGGCCGCGGTCGTAGACGGGTACCGGGTCGTCACCCCGTGCCCGCTCGCCGAGGCGCTCGTTCGTCGCCTGCCCGAATACGGGTGGGTCAGGCCGATCGGCGCCGCTCGTCTCAGCGGATCGAATCCGATACTGTACCGCGCGTCGCGATTCATGCCGACGCGTCAGGGCGTCGTCTGGATGTCCGATACACCCAATATCCCCGACTCGTGCTCATGGGGTAACGCGCTTCCGCGGTACGCCGTGTGGGCAGTATTCTACGACCACGCCGAATCGAGCCGTGTCTTCGTCATGAACGTGCATCTCGACCATCTCTCACGCCGCACGAACGCGCGCGCCGTCGACGTGATCGCAGACACGATACGAACCGAGGCGGGCGACCTGCCGGTCATCCTCGGCGGAGATTTCAACGAACCCCCGCTCTCGCCGGTCCGCCGGTCGCTCGAAGGCGAGCTAAGCTGTGTTCTCCAGGGGTCGCGTGCCCCCACGCACCTCGCGTTTCCTCGCCTTCAGATCGATACGATTCTCCACACCGACGACGTCGTACTCCGCAGGACCTGGATCGACGACGAGCCGGTGCGTGGAACGATCGAAAGCGATCACGCCGCGGTATGGGCCGAGTTCGCGCTCGATGCAACCGAATAGCCGCACCGCACTGCAGCGGCGTGCCGTCAGCGGGCCCCGGGCGCCCGCGCCCGCCGGGCGATCGGCGGCGCCACCCTACCCGTTCGACAGGAACCGATCGACCACCTGCTGACGGTACTCGTACGAGAGGGACTTGAAGAAGGCGCTGTACCCGGTCACGCGCACGACGAGGTCGGGGTAGAGCTCCGGGTTCTCGTGCGCGGCGAGCAGCTTCTCCTTGGAGACGACGTTGATGTTGATCAGCGTGCCGCCCATGCGGTCGTGCGCCTTGAGGTACGCCTTGATGATCTCTATCCCGCCGAGCTCGTTGGCGAGCGAGCTGTCCAGGTCCACCTGCAGCGGCGCGGAGTTTCCCCACCCCGGCTGTACGCGAGCGACCGCGTTGCTCTTCGCCGTCGGCGCCGCGGTGCCGTCCGCGTTGAAGCCGGGGTCCGGGTCGGCGCTGTGCGAGATCTCGGCCCCCGCGTGCCTGCCGTTCGGCGTCGCGCCCAGGCTCTCGCCGAGCATCTGCACGACACCGTGCGAGAAGAGCCCGGGGATCACGTTGAACCGATGCTTCGGCGTTGGGCTATCCTTCACGAGGCCGGTGAACAGGTCCGATACGCGATCGGCCCACTCGTCGCTGTGCGACTCCGCCGACCCGTACCGCGCGATGTTCTGCAGCATCAGCCGCTCGGCCTCGTGTCCTTCGTAGTCGGCGCGCAGCATCGCGACGAGCTGCTCCCACGAGATGCGCTGTTCGTCTACCACGCGCTGATGGATCGCGCCGAACGAGTCGGCGACCGTCGCCAGGCCCACTCCGTCCATCGTGTAGTTGTAGATGTCTACCCCGCCCGCGCTGATATCCAGGCCGCGCTCGATGGGACCGTGGCAGAAGAGGTTCAGCACCATCTCCGGCACGTTCGAAGCCTTGTGCTCGTAGTGCCAGTCGAATCCGCGCTTGATCGTGTCGACCGAGACCGCCAGGTGCTCGGTATACTTCTCCCAGAGCGTTTCGAGCGAGTTGGGCGTTTCGGCCTCGTCGACCATCTCGTAGAGCGCGTGCAGGAAGGGAGAGACCATACAGGCCCGGGTAACGTCCTGGAGGCAGTACTCGATCCCGGGAAGCGCCGTCCAGTTACAGCCGACCTTGGCGCGCATGCGCGCGAGCTCGATAGGATACCCGTTGCGGGCGAAGCCCTCGTCGAGCCCTTTCGAGCACGAGAGCGCGACGCCGGTGCCGTCCTCGAACAGGTACTTCACCGCCCGGTCGAATAGCTCCTCGTCGACGGCGTCGTGCAGCCGGAGCGCGACGTTTGAGGGGATGCCGAGCGCGTGCATCGCGTCGAGCATCGCGAACGAGAGCGGATTCGCCACGTCGTGACCGTCGACCGGCGCCGGCCCGCCAATCTGGTGGTAATGGGTGTCGTTGAACAGGAGGCTCACGAAGTACCAGACGACTTCCTCGTCGCCCGAGAGCACGCCGTTCTCGACGTCCCGTTCGTAGTAGGGAAGCAGGAGCGTGTCGATCTGCTGCATCGCCCCGCCAAAGAAAAACATGCGGTCGAAAGTCTGGAACCACGCGAGGAACTGTACCGCCTCGCGAAGCGTGCGCGGCGCGTTGTCGACCAGCCACCGGTTCATCTCCGCGATCTCGGCGTAATTTCGGCGCTCGGTCGCGTCGTCGGTCTCGGCCGCTCGCCGCGCGGCCTCCTCCGCGTGCCGCCGGACGAACTCCTGCATACCGAGCACGACCTCTTCCTCGCCGTCGTAGAACGAGGTGTCGAGCGGTGCGTTAAGGCTGCGGTAGCGCCGAATCTTCTCGAGCAGACCGCCGAAGCCGAGCGAGAGTCCGATCGACATGTCGGGGCCGAAGTGGTTCATCCCCTTCGCACCAGGCTGACGAATGTTGTACTTCTCCCACAGCGGCTCGAGCTCGTCGGGCGAGTCCTTCCACTCGCCCACCCGCGGGGCCCTCGAGACCCACGCGCCGGCGACGGCGCTCGACGGGTGGATGTACACCGGGTGGACGTCGAGCCACGCGCGGAAGCTGCGACCGATCAGGAACGGTCCCGAGCACGTCCCGGTCTCCGGGTCGGTGTAGGGCGTAAACCCGGGTTGCTCGATCGGAATCCAGCCGTGATCGTCGCTGTCCCAGGTACCCCACCCGGCAAGCTTCTCGTCGTTGAACTCGAGCTTCGTCTCGCGGATTGCTCCGTTCATCGCGTCGTAGTCGCGCGTTGTCTTCGTCTGAATCTGTGTCTGGCTCACGGGTACTCCTCGTCTCTGAATCCCATGCTTTTACTCTTGAAACCGTACGCCGGACTATAACACACCTTTGCAAACATCGGACAATCGGCACGAGATCGCCCCTCGGATCGCGATACGAGCCCGGTCGACACGCCCGCAGCTATCCAGTAGCATCGCTACGAAAGGCCCAAGCCATCCGCCCCCGCCGCACCAGGAAGAACCATGTCGCACGGACAGTTATCGCACGAACAGCCGAGCACCATCACCGGGACGGTCACCGACATCCAGCACTTCTCGGTCCACGACGGGCCGGGTATCCGCACGACCGTGTTCGTGAAAGGCTGCAACCTCGGATGCTTCTGGTGTCACAACCCGGAGACGCAGGCGTCGGGCCTCGAGCTCCAGTACTACCCGGACCGATGCATCGCGTGCGGAAAGTGCGTCGCGGTCTGCCCCGAGTCGGCGCACAGCATGGTGGACGGACTGCACGTCTTCGACCGCGAGCGGTGCACGGCGTGCGGCGCGTGCACCGACGTTTGCTATTCACGCGCGCTCGTCATGGCCGGCGCGGTGCGAACCGCGGCCGAGGTGGTCGACATCGTCCTGCGCGATCGTGCGTTCTACGAAACCTCCGGCGGCGGTGTCACGATCTCCGGGGGCGAGCCGATGTTGCAGCCGGCGTTCACGCGCGCGGTCCTCGCAGGATGCAGCGCCGAGGGCGTTCACACCGCCGTCGAAACCGCCGCGAACGTCGCGTGGACGAGAATGGAGGAGATCCTGCCGGTCACCGACCTCGTCATGATGGACATCAAGAGCATGGACAGCGACGTCCACCGGAAGGCGACCGGCGTCCCGAACGGACGCATCCTCGAGAACGCGCGGCGCCTCGCCGAGTACGGCGTGCCGCTGATCGTTCGCACCCCGGTGGTCCCCGGCGTAAACGACGACGAGGAATCCATCCGCGCGATCGCGGCGTTCGCCTCCGGGCTACGCTCGCTCGTCCGCTACGAGCTGCTGCGCTTCCACGCGATGGCCGGCTCGAAGTACGCCGCGCTGGGGATGCCGTTCCGCGCCGGCGACATCACACCCCCGAGCGACGAGCAGATGGCGCGGCTCGCCGATGTCGCCTCGTCGTCCGAGCTCGAGGTCACCCACTCGTAGGCGCGGACGCCTCGCCTCCGGCGGCAGCTACGGCCGCCAGTCGTCGATCTCGTCGAGCGGGTAGATCGGGCGCGGGATGCGCTCGTATTCGAGGTCCCACACGTCGATGCTCGTCGTCCCCGGCGTCATGACGTTGATCGTCTTCCGATTGACCCACAGATACGTGAACCGGAACGGAAAGAGGTTCTTCACGACCACCACACCGGCGCGCCCGGGCCGCAACCCCAGATCGCGAAAGTAGTCGGGGCTTCGCGCGTTCGTCGGACGCTCGGAGACGATCAGGTGGATTCCGCGGTCGCGAAGCACGACCGTCCTCCCGTAGCGCTCGGTGTCGTGGCGGCTCACCACTTCGCCGGTGAACTCCACGCTCGTGTTGTAGACCGTCTCGAGCTCCGCGCCCACGGTAACGCTCACCGTCTCCCCCACGTCGCCATCCCACGCGCGATTGGCGGCCGACGCCGAGCGCACCGGGATGTAGGTCCGGATGTCGGGAGCCTCTTCGAGAAAGGCCTTCAGGATCCACGCGTTCTCACCCGGAGCCCCGGCCCCAACCGCGTCGGCGACGTCGCAGATCACGATCGTACCGAAGGCGCGGGCAAGCCAGGCCCTCCGGGCGCGGTCGACCGCCTCGTCGGCGGAGAGCGCGGGCGGGTGCGGCACGTCGCGCACCTCCCAGTTGAGGTCGGCGAGCTTCTCTGCGAGCGAGGAGGCGAGATCACGGTTCCCGTCGGTCACGGCGATCGTGGTCCAGCCGAGCTCGGGGTCGTCGAGCCAGATGTGGACCATGAAGTTCGAGACCGCGAGCACCTCCTCGTCGCGCTCCATGCGGTCCATCTCGCGGAAGATGCTTCGCACGGGAGCGAGAAAATCGACGTTCATCCCCCCACCCTTGAGGAGGCGCATCTTGCGCACCTCCATCACCGGCTCGATCTCG
>CAYWJH010000075.1:6109-16502 GCA_964458555.1 uncultured Spirochaetaceae bacterium
CGGTGATGTTCGCGTGCAGGTCGTGCGAGACGCCGATGGGCATCCGCGCCCCGACGACCTCGCGGAGATGGGCGAGCAGGTCGCCCTCCGGGTCGCGCATCCCCTCCACGCCCATCGCGCCGTGCAGCGCGAGGTAGACCCCGTCGAGGCGCCCGGCGTCGCGCACGCCAGAGACGATCTCCTCGCGGAACGCCTCGTAGGTGCGCCGCTCGATCGGACCGCCGGAGGTGGAGGTGGCCTTCAGGAGGGGCACGATCTCCACGCGACCCTCACCGTAGTCGCCCACGGCGCCTCGTACGCCTTCGGGTTCATCGACGCGCACCCGGCGAGCACGAGCGCGAGCCCGGCGAGGACAACGGCCGCAAGGCTACCCGGCGCCGCGCCGCGTACCGGCCGGCGCACCGTGGATTGGTGGTTCATCGCGCGCCTACCCCGCCACCGCGAGCTCTTCGTCGACTCGCTCGAGACAGTCCGGAATCGCGATCGACTGCGGGCACTTGGGCAGGCATTCTTCGCAGCGCGTGCACGCCGAGGCGCGGGCGTCTTCGGGCATGTGCTTGTTGTAGCGCGCGACGGCCCCGTCCCGGTCGCCGAACTTGTAGTACGTGTTGAAGATGTCGAAGTTGCCCGGTATGTCGACTCCATACGGGCACGGCATGCAGTAGTTGCACTGCGTACACGGTACCGGCTGCAGCGACTCGTACGCCTTTTTTGCGCGCGGGAAGAGCTCGAGCTCGGCCTCGCTCAGCATCCCCACCGACGAACGCGAGGCGTACTCGACGTCCTCCTTCACCTGCTGCATCGAGCTCATTCCGCTGAGGACGGTGCCGACGTGCTCCTTGTTCCAAAGCCAGTCGAACGCCCATTCCACCGGCGATCGATCCTTGCCGGCGTCCGAGAAGACCGCCTCGACCGCCTCCGGCGTGTCGGCGAGCGCACCGCCGAGCAGCGGCTCCATGACGACGACCGCGAGGCCCCGATCGGCCGCGTAGCGGAACCCGGCGGTACCCGCCTGGTTCTTCTCGTCCATGTAGTTGTACTGGATCTGACAGAAGTCCCACTTGTCGTACTGATCGACGATGCGCTTGAACACCGGCAGCTCGTCGTGGAAGGAGAAGCCCAGATAACGGATGCGACCCGCCTCCTTCTGCTTCGCCCCCCACTCGATCATCTTGTGCTGTACGACCGCGTCGAGCCGGTCCTTGCTCAGCGCGTGGAGCAGGTAGAAGTCGATGTAGTCGGTGCGCAACTTCTCGAGCTGTTCGTCGAAGATCCGATCCAGATCGGCGGGTTCCTTGACCTCCCAGACGGGCATCTTCGTCGCGAGGTAGACCTTCGCACGCAGGCCCCCCTCGAGAACCTCGCCCACGAACTCCTCGCTCTCTCCGCCGTGATACGGCCACGCCGTATCCACATAGTTGACGCCTGCCTCGATCGCGTACTCGAGCATGCGCCGCGATTCGACGCGTTCGATCCGCTGCGGTTCGTCGTTCGTCTTGGGAAACCGCATACACCCGAAACCGAGTGCGGAGACCTGTTCGGGTACGCGGGGTCCCATCGTTCGATACTGCATAGTGCCTCGCTCGTGGTTGGTGTAGAGCCACATCGTAGCAGCCCGTGCCGATCGATGCAAACGGTTGCGGGAACGGGCCGCTCGCGGCGCGACACTGCGGCGCCGTCCCTCCCGCGGGCGCGCGGCTTGCCCGGCTCGACGCCCGTCAGTACCTTACGGGAACTATGGATAGCCGAGACTGTCCGACCGGCCGAAGGCCGGTTTTTTTGTCTCGAAGGAGCTGGCATGAGAGAACGAGCCGAGGCAATGGTCCTCGCGTCCTTTGCCGCTGACTCCCACGCGCTCGGCGCTCACTGGATCTACGACACGGCGGAAATCGCGTCCCGCTACGGACGCGTGGAACGGTTGCTTCCCGCGCCTCCCGACTCGTCGCACGCCGGACGCCAGGCGGGAGCGTTCACGCACTACGGCGAGCAGACGCTGCTCCTCCTCCGCCATCTCGCCGGGCGGAAGTCGTTCGACGTCACCGCGTTCAGCGAACAGTGGCGCACTTCCATGCAGCGCTACGACGGCTACGTCGACCACGCGACGAACGAAACGCTCTCGAACCTCGCCGCCGGGAAGCCGCCGGCGGACGCCGGTTCTTCCTCGCACGACCTGGGCGGCGCCGCTCGCATCGCCCCGCTCGCGTATCGGTACCGCGATGAGCGCGAGGCGCTCGTGGACAGCGCGCGCGCGCAGACGGCGATGACGCACGCCGCGCCGCTCGTCGTCGACAGCGCGGCGGCGCTCGGGCACGTGCTGTGGATCGTCCTGAACGGCAAGACACCCTCCGCGGCGATCCGCACGGTAATCGATGCGCAGCCGGATGCCGAGGTCTCCGCGCTCCTGCGCCGTGGCCTCGAGAGCGCGTCGGAGCGTACCGTCGAGGCCGCACGACGGCTCGGCCAGGACGGCTCGGTGGAGGCCGCGCTGCCGCTCGCGATCCACCTGGTCGCCGCCTACGAGGGCTCGCTCGCCGGCGCGCTCGTCGAGAACGTCGCCGCCGGGGGAGACAGCGCGGCGCGCGGCATGGTCGTGGGCATGGTGCTCGGCGCGTTCCACGGACGAGACGCGATCCCCGACGACTGGATCGAAGGGATGCGCGCGTACCGCGAGATCAGCACGCTCCTCGAGGACGTGGAGGCGGTCCTGCAGCGCAACGGTGTCTCCGGACGGCCGGCGAGCGGCGGTTCGGCGATCGGGCGCTGATTTCAGTACATTCGGAACGATGAGCTTCGCCCGCAACAATCTCGACCTCGCGAACAGCCCGTACCTGCGGCAGCACGCCGAGAACCCGGTATGGTGGCAGGAGTGGAGCGCGGAGATCCTCGAGTACGCGCGAGAGACCGACCGGATCGTGTTCGTGAGCGTGGGATACAGCACGTGCCACTGGTGCCACGTCATGGCCCGTGAGGCGTTCAGCGACGAGACGTGCGCGTCGATCCTGAATCGGCACTTCGTACCCGTGAAGGTCGACCGTGAGCAGCGCCCCGACATCGACCACTACCTGATGAGCTTTCTCGTCGCGACGACCGGAAGCGGCGGCTGGCCGCTGAACGCGTTCTTGACCCCCGAAGGACACCCCTTCTTCGCGATGACGTACGCCTCCACCGAGCCGCGGTTCCATCTGCCGGCCTTCGACGACATACTCGGCCGGGTCCGCGAGTTTTTCGGGGAGAACCGGGACCGCATTGCGCCCTTCGAGCTGAACGCCGAGCACAGCGGCGTGGACGGCGCGATCCGGAAGGTGCTCGCGCACGACGACGGCGGCGAGGCGGAAGCCGGAGACGGACCGGCGGTCGCGATGATCAGCGACGAAGACGAATCGCAGGCGATCGAACGGGTCGACGAGCTCGACCGGGCATTCGACCGGGTGCACGCCGGCTTCGGTCAGTCGCAGAAGTTTCCGCCCCATTCGGCCCTGCTCTACCTGCAGCACGCCTGCGCCGCTGGTCTCTCCGAACGAGCCGGCGAGATGGCGCGCGAGACGCTCGACGCGATGATGACCCGCGGTCTCCACGACCATCTGCAGGGCGGATTCTTCCGCTACACCGTCGACCGCGAGTGGACCATCCCGCACTTCGAGAAGATGCTCTACGACCAGGCGATGCTTCTGTGGAACTACGCGGTGGCTTCGCGGCTGTTCGGCTCACGCGGCTACCGCGAAACCGCCGCCGGGATCGTACGCGCGCTCGAAGAGACCTTCCGCGAGGGCCCCGGGTACGCGAGCGCCCACGACGCGGACACCAATCACCGGGAAGGCGGAACGTACATCTGGAAGCTCGAGGAAATCGAGGAGATTCTCGACGAGGCGGAGCTCGACGCGTTTCTACGCGTCTTCGCGGTATCGCGCGACGGTAACTTCGAGCGACGCAACCATCTTGTCCGCATTCTTCCGCCAGGGGTGCACGACGACGAACCGTCTCGCGTGAGGCACGGGCCCGATCGGGCGGTCCTCGACCGCGCCGTCGAGCGGTTGCTCGAAGCGCGCCGTCGTCGCGATCAGCCCGAACGCGACGACAAGACCGTCGCCGGATGGAACGCGCTCGCCGGATGCGGCCTGCTCGCCGCGCACCGGTTCGCGCGGATCGAGGGGACGCTCGAGCGCGCGCACGAGCTCGCCGCGTTCCTCGTTGAGCGTTTCGTGACCGACGGTCCGGTCGCTCACTCGGCGCTCGGCGACGCGCTCCAGCGGCAGGAGTTCCTCGGCGACGCGGGCGCGCTCCTGCTCTTTCTCACGATGCTCGCCGAGGAAGGCGAGGCGTACGACACGCCGTTTCGCGCGGCGCGCGAGCACCTGCGAGCGCGACTCGCGGCGCTCGAGCGCGACGGCGTGTGGATGGAGAGCCTCCCGAACGATTTCCCGGCCGTTCCCGCCGAGCCGTTCGACCAGCCGGTGCCGTCGGGCATCGCGCTCGCCGAGTACGCGCTGCTCCTCGACCGCGTGCGCTCGCACGGCGAGTACGCCCCGATCGAGTTTGCCGACGCCCACGCGCAGGCGTTCGCGAATCTCGCGGCCCTCGCGAGCCGGGGATACCTCTACGTCGTCGAGTCTCCGCAGCCGGTCTCGTGGGACGAGCTCCCCCTGCACAGCGTGCAGGTACGCGGGGAGGCGCGGACGAGCTGCTATCGGGGCGTCTGCTACCTGGGCCTCCCGCCGGCCGACGCGCGGGCGGCGGAAAAAAGGCGCGTATAACCACCGGGACGCGTGGTACCTTCTCGGTGAGGGCGAAAGGAAGACGAATGAACGTACGAGCCACGAGGGCCAAGACCCTGCCTCTGACCAACCGTGGAGACCTCTCGCTCTTTCCGGTGGGCTGCGGAAGCGCGTTCTCCAAGACGCTCTACCAGAACAACGTGCTCATCGTCAAAGGCGACGATCACTGCATGGTCGACTGCGGGAGCCGCACGCCGGAGGCGCTTTCGCGGCTCGGACGCCCGGTCACCGACATCTCGAACTGGCTGATCACCCACAGCCATGCCGACCACGTGGGCGGGCTCGAGGAAGTGATGCTCATGGGCCGCTACGTCGCCGGCCGCAAACCGAACGTCGTGATCACCGCCGAGTACGAGAAGGTCCTCTGGAACTTCTCGCTCAAGGGCGGCAGCGAGTTCAACGAGGTGCACGACGGAGAGGGCCTCGGATTCGGGGATTTCTGGAACGTCATCCGTCCCGAGTGGCTCGCCGGGTACCCGCGCGAGACCTTCCACACGAAGCTCGGATCGATCGACATCAAGGCCGTGCGAACCCGGCACTACCCGCAGCAGGCGCGCGACTGGAGCGAGAGCGCGTACAGCATCGGTCTGATCCTCGACGATCGGATTCTCTTCACCGGAGACACGCAGTTCGACGAGGAGCTTCTGACAAGCTACGACGAGCTCTTCCATTTCGAGTACATCTTCCACGACGTCCAGTTCTTCACCGGCGGGATCCACGCCGGATTGGACGAGATAGCGGCGCTCCCCGCGGCGCTGAAGCAGCGGATGCTGCTCATGCACTACCCGGATAACTACCAGTCGTACCAGAAGCGCGTGAAGGATGAAGGCTTCCTCGGCTTCGTCCGCCAGGGCGTTTTCTACACGTTCGACTGAGGAGGCCGCAGTTCGTCCGGCGGAATCACCGCCTCGCCGCCCGCTCCGGCCGGGAAGGAGAGTACCGGCACCTCGGGCGACTGGACCTGCATCGCCAGGGGAAAGTTCTCAGCCGACAGCCAGACCGTCTCTCCGTCGATCTGAAGCGGGATCGATCGGTCGTAGTCGACCGTGATTCGTCGGGCCGAGCGCATGAAGACATTCGGCTCGTGGACGTGCTCGCCGCGGTAGAAGAGAGGCTTCATTCGGATCTTGCCGATCAAGCCAAGCCGCTCGACCGCGCAGAGGTTCTCGTAGCCGGGGAGCACCCGCTTCCCGCCCCCGTAGCGACGGTAGCCCGAGACCCCCATCGCGAGCAGCAGGAACCTCCCGGCAAGCCGCTCCGCCCTGCCCCGCTCGTCGACGAGCTCGACGGTCATGCGCCCGGCGCCGACGACCCGCTCGTAGAGGAGCGTCATGACGTCGGCAATGACGCGGTAGAGGTCTCCGCCGAACCGTCGCTTCAGCCGGTTCGTCAGGTACGCTACGTACGCGTCGAGGCCGATGCTCGCGATATTGTACCCGCGGAAGACCGGCATGCCGACCGGCGTCACGTCTATCTGCCCGGCGCGTCGCTCTTCGGCGCAGCCGAGCAGCAGTCGGATTGCGGTGGGGATGTCGGGTGCGTCTGCCCCGTCGTTGCCGGTCCCGAAGGGCAGGCGGATGAAGTACCGCTCTGCGCGAACCGGGGCGGCCGCGGAGGCGGAGACGGCCTCGAAGGCGGCGAGGACCTCCGCGTGCGTGCCGTCACCGCCGGCCGAGACGATGAGGTGGACGTCCGGCGGCGTTTCGGCAAGCAGAGAGCGCGTGATCTCGCCGGCGTGCCCGACGTAGTGCGTGTAGTGAAACCGCACGGAGATCGAATCGGGCGGGCGCTGCGGTGCGACGATCCCCTTCGTGAGCCGGTCGAGCGTCCCCACCGTCGCTAGTGCGCGCTTGTCGCAGGAGACCATCCCCGCCTGGACGTTGACGATCACATCCACGCAGAGATGCCGATCGCGGAAGAGTGTGCCGGCGCGCAGGATGCGATCGAGCCGATGCTCGAGGGCCGCGAACACGCTCAGGATCATTCGCCGGCCCCCTTCGGCTCGTCGGCAAGACGGTTGGAGAGGCGCCGCTCTTCGGCGAGCGCCCGCGACAGCGAGTAGACGTCCCGTACGCCGTCGACGAGTACGCCCCCCATGCCCAGCGAGAGCGCCGGCACGATATCCACCTCGTACCGGTCGCCGACGGCGACCGCCTGCGACGGATCGCATTCGAGGGCCTCGACCGCGTGGCGGAAGGCCGCCGGGTCGGGCTTCGAGCGCAGCGCGGTGTCGAGCCCGACCACGTGAGGGAAAAAACCGCTCACGCCGAGCGTCTCGAGCGTCGCACGCCCGACGCTCACCGGATTGTTCGTAACCGCGACGATGCGGTACTGCGCCGCGAGGTCCGCCATCGCCGACGCGAGGTACTCGTCCGCGCCGAGGAAATGCTCGGGGTGGAGAAGCTCCTCCCGCCACGCGACGCTCGTCTCGATGGGAATGCCGAGCGCGGCGAAGGTATTGCCCAGGCTCTGCCGGGCCCCCTCGTTTGCCGCCGCGTACTCCTCCTGCCAGCGCAGGATCGCCCGGCGCGTATCGGCGACGGTCTCCCGGCGCTCGTGCGCGAGTCGCTCGATCAGCCGATCGATCTGGTCCCGCGCGTAGCGCTCGTTGTCGTAGAGCGTCTTGTCAATGTCGAATGCAAGCCCGCGGATGTCGAGCGGTAGCGAGTAGAACTGCATCGGCCAAGAATATCATGAGACCGGATGCATGACCAATCGAGGCGCCGCTGGTACCTTAGGCGGGTGAACGCCGAGTTTCACTACTACACGATCTTCTACCTCGCCCGGCATGCAGGATTCAGCGACGAAGACGCCGAGGTTCTCGCCTACTCGTCGCAGTACCTCGACAACGCGCTCGTCTCCTACGAGGTACGCCACCCGGGCGGAGTCTACGAGACGCTCGTCACGCACCATTTCGGGTTCTGGGATCGAAGCCAGGAATGGGACGTGTGGGTCCCCTATCACTTCTTTCCGGCCGGGAAGGACGCCGATCGTCCCCGCAGGCGCGACGGAGCGGAGAACCCGCTCGACGTCCAGCCAAACTCGCCGCGCGCGAAGGCGATACTCGTCGACGCGCTGAAGTCGCGCGACCTCTACCGCGTGGGTATCGCGCTGCACACGTACGCGGACACCTGGGCGCACCAGAACTTCACCGGCCGCAACGAGGCGTGGAACGTCGTGGATCCCGATTCCCCGCTTCCGCCAATCGGGCACGCGCAGGCGAGACGCGACCCCGACGCGATCGACGCGGCCTGGCGCGACCCGCGGCTTGCGCCGCCGCACGACATCGTGGACAACCGGAGGCGTTTTCTCGCCGCGGCCGGGCGCATCTACCGCTACCTCGCGACCTACAACCGTCGCGGGTTCGAAGACGAGGAGCTGGTGGTCGATCGGCTCGACACGATCCTCGGACCGCCGGAGCTCGCGCGCGACTCGCGCGTGGAGAACTTCGTCATCGAGTGCGGCGTGGAGCCGTTCAGCCGGCTGCGGTGGCGGAAGGAGGCGTTCGACCCGCCGGCCGGGTGGAACGAGATGCGCTGGGAGATCGACCTCGAATCGACCATCGACAAGCTGAACTGGCTCAAGGACGAGCTGCTGCACAAGACGAAGGTCGTGCGCCGCCAGCCGGTCGTCGCGAAGGAAGGGTTCTTCTCCTCGCATCTCTACCGGTGGGACCAGGCGGCGCGAGCCCAGAAGACCGCGGCGCTCGCCGCGATCGCCGACCTCAGGTAGCCGCGGGCGGCGAGGCTACCCCGCTCCGCGGCGCTCGCGAAGGAGCTGCATGTACGGTCGGGATTCGATCCGCGCGTCGGCCACGCCGAGCTCGCTGAAGAACGCCCGGATCCGCGCGGCCGTGTCGCGGTGCAGCGCAGCCTCGCCCGCCGCGTCGCGTTCGGCGGCGTTCTCGTCCTCGACGACGCACTCGACCTCGAGGAAGTCGCCGAGCCCCTCCACGCGCGCGAGCTCGACGGTGAGCCCGTCGCGCGTGAAACGAAGACCCGCCTTGACCTTGGCGAAGGTCTCCCGGCAGCCAAAGCTCGTGACCAGGTCGATGAACGCCTCCGCGTCGTCCACGCTGAACTCGCGCTCGAGGTTGCGCTCCATCCCGTCGTGGACGTCCTTCTCCTTGGAGGTAACATACGCTCGCGTGGCGGCGTCGGCTCGCCGGCCGTCGCTACGGACGCGAAAGAGCCCCTCGCCGCCGGGCGAGGCGAAGTAGCGGTCCTCTTTGCGGAACGAGCGTTCGAAGGTGCACCGATCGCGGAGCGTCGCTTCGAGCGCTTCCCAGTCGTCGACCCACGCCTTCATCTCGATCTCGTACGCCATCGTGCCTCCGCCTCAGTCGAATACCACGGTCCGATTGCCGAGCGCCATCACCCGGTGCTCGAGGTGCAGCTTCACCGCGCGAGAGAGCACGAGCTTCTCGAGGTCGCGCCCCTTCTGCACCATGCTCGGGATCGAGTCGCGGTGCGAGACGCGCGTGACGTCCTGCTCGATGATGGGCCCCTGGTCGAGGTCCTCGGTCACGTAGTGGCTCGTCGCGCCGATGATCTTCACCCCGCGCTCGTACGCCTGGTGGTACGGCTTCGCGCCCACGAACGCCGGGAGGAAGCTGTGGTGGATGTTGATGATTCGGTTCGGGAAGGCGCCCACGAACCCCGGCGAGAGGATCTGCATGTAGCGCGCGAGCACGACGAGGTCGATTTCCTGCTCCTGCAGCAGCGCGATCTGCCGCGCCTCGGCATCCGCCTTGTCCTTTCGCGGAACAGGGAGATGGTGGAAGACGATGCCGAAGAGCTCGGCGACCGAACGGAGCTTCTCGTGGTTGCTGATAACGAGGCGGATGTCCGCGTGCGTCTCGCCCTCGCGGTTGCGCAGCAGGAGATCGTAGAGGCAGTGGTCGTACTGGCTAACCATGATCGCCATGCGCGTCGTGCGGCTCGAGAACTCGATCCGGTAGGTCATCCCGAATTTGATCGCGATGGGCTCGAAGGCGCCTCCGATCTTCTCCTCGGGTAGCGCGAAATCGGCGAGGTCCCACTCGATCCGCATGAGAAAGGTGTCGCTGACCGGGTCGTTGTGCTGGCTCGACTCGAGGATATTGCCGCCGTAGGTGAAGATGAAGTGCGAGACCTCCGCCACAATTCCGGGCCGATCCGGTGACCAGAGGAGGAGGATGGCGCGCTTCGAGCTCGTGCTACCCATCGACGCGGAGTATAGCGGAGAGCCCGGCGCGTGCAAAGAATCCCGTGGAATCGTCGCGCTCGTGCCGTATATTGGTAACAATCGAGCGATCGGGTGGTGTTTCAGTCGATGAGCAGGCGCCACCGGCGGCTGCCGGACCGGGCGCGCGGCGTGCGGTCCGCACACCAACTCTTTGGAGGACGTATGAACAAGCGACTTCTGATACGCGCAGGGCTACTCGCGGCGGCGACGGTGTTCACGCTCGGCGGGTGCTTCATCATCATCGGCGACTGGGACCTGGAGGACTGGAGCGCAGACCTGCAGATCGTCGCCGAGTGGAACGAGGAGTCGGCCAACATCGATCTGTGGACGTCGTATCCCAGGCCGGACGATATCGACGCCGCCGACAATCCGACGACGGACGACAATGGGGTTCC
>CAYWJH010000076.1:0-16323 GCA_964458555.1 uncultured Spirochaetaceae bacterium
GGATCGATCCAGTACGCCGAGAATCCCCCCAAGAAGTACCAGGACATCTACCCGATCAACTTCGAGTCCGACGACTGGGAAGCGCTGTGGGCCGAGCTCAAAGGGATCTTCGAGCACTGGATCGGCGCCGGCGTGACGATCTTCCGCGTGGACAACCCGCACACGAAGAGCTTCCCCTTCTGGGAGTGGTGCATTCGCGAGCTCAAGCGCGACCACCCCGAGACGATCTTCCTCGCCGAGGCGTTCACGCGCCCGCGGCGGATGTACGGGCTCGCGAAGATGGGCTTCAACCAGAGTTACACGTACTTCGCGTGGCGCACGGGCAAGGAGGAGCTCGAGGAGTACCTCACCGAGCTCACCGAGAGCGAGGTCGCCGAGTTCTATCGGCCCAGTTTCTGGCCCAACACTCCGGACATACTCCACGAGTATCTCCAGCTCGGCGGTCGCCCGGCGTTCATGATCCGTCTCGCGCTCGCGGCAACGCTGAGCTCGAACTACGGGGTCTACGGGCCCGCGTTCGAGTTGCAGGAGACCACGCCTCGTGAGCCGGACAGCGAGGAGTATCTGGACAGCGAGAAGTACGAGATTCGGCACTGGACGATCGGAGATCCGCGCAGCATCGCGCCGTTCATCCGGAGCGTCAACGAGATTCGCCGGGCGAATCCCGCGCTCCAGCGGACCCGGGGGCTCCGCTTCCACGCTGTGGACAACGACCAGATCATCGCCTACAGTAAATCGAGCGAGGACCGCCGGAACGTCCTGCTCGTCGTCGTCAACCTGAGCTACGAGCACACGCACTCGGGGCGGGTCGAGTTCTCGCCCGCAGCGGTGGGGTACCACGACTCACGCCCCTTTCGCGTGACGGAGCTGCTTTCGGGCACCGAGCACACGTGGGACGACTACTGGAACTTCGTGAGCCTCGACCCGTACGATACCCCCGTTCAGATCTTCAAACTGGAAAGCGAGTAAGGAGCACGCAGTGTCGCACGCACCGTGGTACAAGGACGCAATCATCTACGAGCTCCACGTACGGTCGTTCTACGATTCGAACGGGGACGGCATGGGCGATTTCAAGGGGCTTACCGAACGCCTTGACTACCTGCAGGATCTGGGTGTCAACGCGATCTGGCTGCTGCCGTTCTACCCCAGCCCGTGGCGCGACGACGGGTACGACATCGCGGACTATCGCGGCGTTCACCCGGCCTACGGCACCGTGCGCGACTTCAAGCGCTTCCTCCGCGAGGCGCACGCACGCGACCTCCGGGTTATCACCGAGCTCGTCATCAACCATACCTCCAATCAGCACCCGTGGTTCGAGCGAGCCCGGCGCGCGAAGCCGGGCAGCACTCACCGCGACTTCTACGTCTGGAGCGAGACGCCGGATCGCTTCCCCGAAGCGAGGATCATCTTTCAGGACTTCGAGACATCCAACTGGACCTGGGACCCGGTCGCCGGCGCGTATTACTGGCATCGGTTCTTCTCGCACCAGCCGGACCTGAACTTCGACAACGACGCGGTCAAGCGCGCGGTGCTCGGCGTGCTCGACTTCTGGTTCGGTATGGGCGTCGACGGCCTGCGGCTCGACGCCGTCCCCTACCTCTACGAGCGCGAGGGGACGAACTGCGAGAATCTTCCCGAGACGCACGAGTTTTTGAAGGAGCTGCGCGCGTACGTCGACGAGCACTACGAGGACCGAATGCTGCTCGCCGAAGCGAATCAATGGCCCGAGGACACCGTGCCGTACTTCGGAGACGGCGACGAGTGCCACATGGCCTTTCACTTTCCGCTCATGCCACGGCTGTTCATGAGCGCTCGAATGGAAGACAGCTTTCCGCTCATCGACATCCTCGAGCAGACCCCGGAGATTCCCGAAACGGCGCAGTGGGGCATCTTCCTGCGCAATCACGACGAGCTTACGCTCGAGATGGTCACCGACGAGGAGCGTGACTACATGTACCGCGTGTACGCGCGCGATCCGCACCATCGGGTGAACCTCGGTATCAGACGGCGGCTCGCGCCGCTTCTGGAGAACGATCGACGCAAGCTCGAGCTCATGAACGTTCTCCTCTTCGCGCTGCCGGGGACGCCGGTGATCTACTACGGCGACGAGATCGGAATGGGAGACAACGTCTACCTCGGCGATCGAAACGGCGTTCGCACGCCCATGCAGTGGAGCCCGGACCGCAACGCGAGCTTCTCGTCGGCGAACCCGCAGAGCCTCTACCTGCCGGTGATCATCGACCCCGAATACCACTTCGAACAGGTCAACATAGAAACCCAGCAGGGCAACAGCTCGTCGCTGCTCTGGTGGATGAAGCGTCTCATCGCAACGCGCCGTCGTTACCGGGCGTTCAGCCGCGGATCGATCCGTTTCGTGCCCACGAGTAACACGCACATCTTCGCCTTCGTGCGCGAGTACGACGATGAGAAGGTGCTCGTAGTGGCGAACTTCAGTCGCTACAGCCAGTCGGCCGACCTCTACCTCGACGAGTACGCCGACCACGTGCCCGAGGAGATTTTCTCGCAGAACGAGTTTCCCGGTATCACCGAACGTCCCTGGTCGATCATGATCGGGTCGAGCGACTACTACTGGTTCGCGCTCCGCAGGATCGCCGAGCCGACGGTCGAAGACGGCGGCGCACGAGCGACGGAAATCTCGATCTCCGCCCGCGACTGGTCGTCGTTCTCCCCTGCGCTCAAGGAGGCGCTCGAACGCCGTACGCTCCACGCGTACCTCACCTCGAGCCGGTGGTACCGTGAGAAGAGCACCCGGATCCGACGGTTGCGGATCGACGACTACGGGTCGCTCGGCCCGACCGACGCCCGGAGCTGGGTCATCGTCGTCCGCGTCGACCTCGCCAACGACCGCTCGGACACCTACCTCCTCGTTCTCTCGCGGGCGAGCGCGGCCGAGGCGGAGTACATCGTGAGCGAGAACCCCACCGCGGTGGTCTGCCACGTCGGCGCCGGTGGCGCCGATGGCGTGCTCTACGACGGAGTTGCCAATCCGACGGTGCGGACCGCGCTGTTGCAGTTGTTCACTTCGCGGCGCAAGCTTCGGCTGCAGAAGGGCGAGATCGCGGTCCGTCGCGGGAGAAACCTCGCGCGGCTCGCGCGCGAGGCAGATCCTGCTTCCAGCCGCGTGCTCAAGGTCGAGCAGTCGAACACGAGTATCCTCTACCCGGACACGTTCTTCTTCAAGCTCTACCGGAAACTCGAGGAAGGGGTGAACCCCGACATCGAGCTGCTGCAATACCTCACCGAGGTGAAGCGCTTTCCGCACGTGCCAACGTACGCCGGGTCGCTCGAATACGCTCGCGGCAAAAAGGAGAACGCCGCCGCTGGTCTGCTCATCAGCCTCGAGACGAACCAGGGTGACGGATGGGCGTACGCGACCTCTGCGGTCGATCGCTTCTTCGACAACGTGCTCGAGCGCTCGGACGGGAGCGAGTTCCGCCCGCCGGCGTCGATCTTCGAGGGCGGAATCGGCGACGTGCCGCACGCGTTCCTCGACCTCGCCGACGGGCTCTTCTTCGAGATGATGGACCTGCTCGGGAGGCGCACCGGCGAGCTGCATCTCGCGCTCGCCGACGGAGGATCGCGCCCGGAGTTCGCCCCGGAGGCGTTCAGCAAGCTCTACCAGCGCTCGGTGTACCAGAGTCTCCGTAGCCAGATTCGGCGGACGATGACGATGGTCCGCAAGGCGTCGAAGCGGCTCGACGACGCCGGTCGTGAGCTCGTGGATACGTTCCTCGCGAGCGAGCAGCGCATGCTCGGCTTCATTAGCCGAGTCACCGACCACAAAATTGGGGCGGAGAAGATCCGTGTCCACGGTGATTACCATCTGGGCCAGGTGCTGTTCACGGGGCGCGATTTCGTCATCATCGACCTCGAAGGCGAGCCGGCGCGGACGCTCAGCGAGCGCCGCCTGAAGTACAGCGCGTTCCGCGACGTCGCCGGCATGATCCGCAGTTTCCACTACGCGGTATCGTCGCGCTTCCTCGAACGTACGGCGCTGCGGCCGGAAGACCGTGAAACGCTCGAGCCGTGGATTGAAACGTGGTACGGATACACGGCGTCTACCTTTCTCCGCTCGTATCTGCACACGGTGAACGGCGCCGGGTTCATCCCGGACGATCGCGACGACGCCGAGCTCCTGCTGAACACCTTCATCCTCGAGAAGGCCGTCTACGAGATCGGGTACGAGATCAACAATCGGCCGGACTGGCTGATGATTCCGCTCCGCGGGGTCGATTTCGTGCTGGGCTCGCTGGAGGCCTCCGATGCGTGACGGGCCGATCGTACCTGGACCGCGCGTCGAGGCGGACGGGTCGGTGACGTTTACCGTGTGGGCTCCTCGGGCAGGCGACGTCGAGCTCTACCTCGTGGACGCCGACGAGGCGCTGCCGATGGAGCCGACCGAACGCGGCTACTACCGGCTTCACACCGACCGGGCCGGCGCAGATACACGCTACTTCTTTCGACTCGACGGTACCGACTATCCAGATCCCGCGAGCCGGTCCCAACCGGACGGTGTCCACGGTCCATCCCGGGTCGTCGACTTCTCGCTCGTGGAGTGGCACGACGACGACTTCGTACCGCACGACCTCGCCGATCTCGTGATCTACGAGGTGCACGTGGGCACCTTCACGCCGGAGGGGACGCTCGCGGCCGCAGCGCAGCGGCTGCCGCAGCTCGCCGAGCTCGGGATCACGGCGGTCGAGGTCATGCCGGTTGCGGAGTTCCCGGGGCGACGGAACTGGGGCTACGACGGCGTTTCGCTCTACGCTGCGGATTCGAGCTACGGCGGTTCGCTCGCCTTTGCTCGTTTCGTGGACGCCGCGCACGCGGCGGGGCTCTCGGTCCTGCTGGACCTCGTGTTCAACCACTTCGGGCCCGAAGGCAACTATTCCGGCCGGTTCGGCGACTACACGACCGAGAAGTACCGTTCGCCGTGGGGCGACGCGGTCAACGTAGACGGGCCCGGGAGCGACGAGGTGCGCGCCTTTTTCTTCGGGTGCGCCGAGCACTGGCTCGGCGATTGTCACGTCGACGGCTTCCGCCTCGACGCGATCCACGAGATCCACGACGAGAGCGCGGTTGCCTTCCTCTCGCAGCTGAGCGAGCGGGTCGCCCGGATCGGCGAGGAGACCGGACGGTCGCGGTTGCTCATCGCCGAAAGCGGGCTCAACGACCGGCGGGTCGTCGAGCCGACCGACCGAGGCGGCCGCGGGATGGACGCGGCGTGGTCCGACGATTTCCATCACGCGATCCACTCGCACCTGACCGGCGAGACCGAGGGCTACTACGCCGACTTCGGCCCGATCGAGCAGGTCGCGCGCGCGGTCGAGCTCGGCTGGTGCCTCGCGTGGGACTACTCGGTCGCGCACCGGCGTCACCACGGGAACGACCCCTCTTCGCTGCCGCGGCGCAGCTTCGTCTTCTGCACGCAGAATCACGACCAGGTGGGTAACCGCATGCTCGGCGAGCGGCTTCGATCGCTCGCCGGTCCGCCTGCCGATCGCGCGGCGCGCGCGCTCCTGCTGCTCGTGCCGTACGTGCCGCTCGTGTTCATGGGGCAGGAGTACGGCGAGGAGCGTCCGTTCCTTTACTTCATCGACCACACCGATCCGGATCTGCTCGACGCGACGAGAAAGGGGCGCGCTCGCGAGTTCGCCGACTTCGCCTCGCAGGGTAGCCCGCCGGACCCGGGCGCGGAGGAGACGTTCCGACGGAGCGTCCTCGACTGGCCGGGCGCGCACGCGGGCGTTGGTCCCGCGGAGGAGCTGGCGCTCACGAGGGCGCTGCTCGCGCTTCGGCGCCGGTACGACTGCTTTCGCCCGGCGCGGGCGGGCGAGCCGGAGGTCGAGCCGCGTGCGTGGTCGTCGCAGAACTGCGTTGTGGTAGATCTGCGCGGACCTCGCACGCGCGCGCTCGTCGTCGCGAACCTGGGGGCGCAACCGGCCACGGTCGAGCTCGGCGGTCGCCGTGCCGACGGCGCGGCGCTCGAGGTCGTCTTCTCGCTCGACGAGTCGCTTGTCGAGGGTACGCTCGTCACCGAAGGCACGCTCCTGGCGCTCGGCGGTTGGGGTGTCGTCGCGGCAATTGCATCGCAGGAGGGACGCTCGTGAAGCGCGTAACCGGGACGTACCGGCTCCAGTTTTCGCCGGAGTTCACCTTTGCCTCCGCCAAGCGTATCGTGCCGTACCTCAGCCGCCTGGGCGTCAGTCACATCTACGCCTCGCCCATCTTTCGCGCGGCCCCGGGCAGCGCCCACGGGTACGACGTGGTCGATCACGACGAAGTGAACCCCGAGCTCGGTGGTCGCCGGGAGCTGGAAGACCTCCTCGCGGAGGCGCACGAGTACGGGCTCGGCTGGATCCAGGACACGGTACCCAACCACATGGCCTACTCGCCGGAGAATCCGCTGCTCGTCGACTTGTTCGAGAACGGCGAGCACAGCCGCTTCCGCGGGTTCTTCGACGTCGACTGGGAGACCCCCTACCAGTCGATGGCGGGGCGTCTGATCGCGCCGTTCCTCGGTGACCTCTACGGGAAGGTCCTCGACCGCGGTGAGCTCACGCTCGAGTACGGGGAGGCGGGCTTCGCAATCCGGTACTACGAGAAGCGGTTTCCGCTGCGGATGGAGACCTATCGCGACGTACTCACGCGTCGACTCCCGGACCTGGAGACGAGGCTCGGCCGCGAACACCCCGACACGCTCAAGCTGCTCGGGGCGCTCTACACGCTCGAGAGCCTTCCGAACGAAGACGACCCGGCGGCGCGCGCCGACAAGGTCGCGTTTACGAAGCGCATGCTCTGGGAGCTCTACCGCGGGAGCGGCGAGGTGCGCGCGTATCTGACGCGTACGGTCGACGAGTTCAACGGGACTCCCGGGGAGCCGGACAGCTACACCGCGCTCAACGAGCTGCACTGGAAGCAGGTCTATCGACTCGCGTACTGGAAGGTTGCGAGCGAGGAGATCAACTACCGACGCTTCTTCAGCATCAACGACCTCATCTGCCTGCGGGTCGAGGACGAGGAGGTCTTCGATCACAGCCACCGACTTCTCTTTGAGCTCGTCGACGCGGGTCTGGTCGATGGGCTGCGCATCGACCACATCGACGGCCTCTACGAGCCGGGCGCGTACCTGAGGAGGCTTCGCGAGCGCGTGGGGAGCCGCCCCATCTACGTGGAGAAGATCCTGCACCCGGGCGAGGAGCTTCCTTCGCACTGGCCGGTCGACGGGACGACCGGCTACGACACGCTCAACCTGGTGAACGGGCTGTTCGTCGACGCCGGCAACGCGAAGCGCGTGCGGTCGTTCTACCGGAGCCTGACGGGTGTGCGCGAGGAGTTCGAATCGGCCCTGGTCGAACGCAAGCGTCTGATCCTCACCGAGCAGATGGCCGGCGACCTCGACAGTCTCGCCCGCTACCTGCGGCGCGTGGTCGGGGACGATCGCTACGGCATCGACATCACTGCGCCGAGCCTGAAGCGTGCGCTCGCGGAGGTAATGGTGCACCTGCCGGTGTATCGGACCTACGTGACCGACCGGATCAACCGATCCCGCGACGTTGAGTACGTGAAGACCGCGCTCGCGAGGGCGCGCACGCGTCTGCCCTATCACGACTACGAGCTCGACTATATCGAGACGTTTCTCCTGCTCTCCTACGACGACCACGTGGCCGACGAGACGCGACGACGGTGGGGCGACGTGGTCCTGCGGTTCCAGCAGTTTACCGGGCCGCTCATGGCAAAGGGTCTCGAGGACACGCTCATGTACGCGTACGTGCCGCTCGCGTCGGTCAACGAGGTGGGCGGAAGCCCGGAGATCCTCGGGTACGGAGCGCGCGAGTTTCACGAGGCGATGCGGCGTCTGGCCGAGTCGTACCCGCGCTCGATGACGGCGAGCTCGACGCACGACACGAAGCGCGGCGAGGATACGCGGTTGCGCATCAACGCGATCGCCGCGCACATCGACGAATGGAGCAAGGCCGTTCGCGCCTGGCGAACGCATAACCGTGGGCTACGCCGACGCGTCGCGGGCGCCGTCGCTCCGGACGCGAACGACGAGTACCTCGTCTACCAGACGCTGCTCGGGGTGCTGCCGCCCCACGGTACGGTCGACGACGAGCTGCGTTCGAGGGTCCGCGAGTACCTTCTGAAGGCGTTGCGCGAGGCGAAGCGGCACACCGACTGGACGAGCCCGAACGAGCCGTACGAGCAGGCTACGCTCGCCTTTCTCTCCGGCGTGCTCGACCGCATTGCCGCGGCGGTCGAGGCCGTGTCGTCGGACGCCGACGGAGGGTTTGGAGCGTCGTTCCTCGCGTTCGTCTCGACGGTCGAGCCCGACTGGACGAGCTCGGTTCTCGCGCACCAGGTGGTCCGTATGACGGCGCCGGGCGTGCCGGACGTGTACCGCGGAAGCGAGGGTATCGACCAGACGCTTGTGGATCCGGACAATCGCCGCCCGGTCGACTGGTCGAGCCTGGCGGCGGCGCTCGAACGCGTGGAGCCGTGGCTTGCCTCGAGGCGTGAGTTGCTCGAAGACGGGGCGCCAGACGACCTGGTCGACGGAGCCGGATTCGACCTGGCGACCCGGAAGCTCGCGGTCATACGACTGGCGCTGACGGCGCGCCGGCGGTTTCCCGATCTGTTCGTCGAAGGCGACTACACGCCGCTCAGCGTGAGCGGTGTCGGCCCAGAGGTTGCGATCGCCTTCGCACGAGCCGGAGACGGCGAGCGCGCGTTGATAACGGTCGCGCTTCGCCAGGGCGGCGCGTCGTCGGCGGGGATGCGCCTGCAGCTGCCCTACGAGCTCGCCTCCGGCGAGTACATCGATCTGCTCTCGGGAGCGAGGCTCGTGGTTGCCGACTCGGGCCTGGATCTGGGGACGCTGTTCGCACGGTGGCCGGCGGCGCTCCTGTGGCGCGCCCCGTCGTCAGCGCGGCAGGCGTCGTCAGCGCGGCAGGCGTGAAGAGGGCCCCCGTCGCGCCTTCGCGAGGTGCCGGAGCAGGAGCTCCGCTCGTCCCCGCGCTTCCTCGTTCGCCTGCTCGATCTCGCTGATCGTCCGGTGGGCCGATTCGATGCGCCGGCGCACCGTCGCGCCGCCGAGCGGCGAGGTGCTCAGGATCCGCACGAGCGCCACCGCGAAGAGCACCCACAGCAGCTCGTCGAGCGACTCGAGATGGTAAAACTCGACCCCGGCGTGGGTGTTGAATCCAATGAGCTCGAGCACCTCGCTGTCGCCGAGCAACCGTCGAGCGAGGTCGTCGGCCTCCAACCCCTCCTGCCACCAGTCGGCCCAGCGCAGCGCGGTGCCCAGCATCGGCGAGCGCGAAGCGCCGGCCGGCCAGGTGGAGACGCCCCACGACGCGGCCCGCTCGGCTCCGATGACCTCCACTACGGGGAGGAGGAGCGTCCATTCGGCGATCAGGCGGCGTCGGTTGCGATTCGCGCGCAGGCCCGTGTAGTAGTACCCCCGAGCCTGCCTGGACCGCGCCGTCTCCGCGCGGCCTCCGGCGTAGTGCGGGAGCGAGATGAGCGTGGAGAGGTGGCGTTCGAGCACCGTGAGCCCACGGTTGACCGAGACGTTCATGTCGGCCGCGGCAATCGCCCGTTCGAGCACCGCTCGCTCCTCGGCCCGAATACGGTCGAAGCGCTCCGGCGACAGCGGTCGGAAGCCCTGCAAGGCCTCGTCGAGCTCTTCGAAGAGTGTTTCGCTCGCCAGCGTCCGGAACGCTTCGCGGACCGGTTCGATCTCCAGACCGACGAGCGCGAGGTCGATGTCCGGGACTCCGGCGCCGTCGAGCGATTCCGCGAGCCGACCGAGACGCCCGTCGGAGTCCGAACGCCGGTGGATGCCCCAGAACACGGTCGACTGGTATCCGTCGACCACGAGGTGCAGCCCTTCCCGGGCGACGTCCCCGGCCGAGCGGATGTACCAGAGACCGGAACGCTGCTCCTGCATGACCAGGAACTCGTCGCCTCGGTCGCCGGCCGCGAGCGCCTCGCCGATCGACTCCGAGCGATTTGACCCGCCGGCCGCGTACGGAGCCGATTGCCTGACCGTTCCCGCGGCGCGCTCGTACGAGTTGTTGACCACGACGAGCACGCGATCGTCGTTCTGGCCGTTGGTGTAGACGAACACATGCTCGTCTACCGATCCGTTCGCATCCTGCAGGTCGAAGAGACGGAAGTTCGACGCGGAGGCGAACAGCTCGCGCCGGCGCAGCAGCGGAAAGATCTCCCGCTCGTGCCGTGCGACGAGCGCCTCGTCGGCTCGTTCGTCCCAGTAAGGCCGGCGAAACTCCATCCCGTACTTCTCGGCGAGGCCCTCGATCTGCCCGTGCCCGAACATGGGCAGGCCCGGCATCGTAGCGAGCAGCGTCGTAACGGCGAAGTACTTGTCGCCGGTGCCGAACTGCGTCACCGCGGTCTCCTCGTCCGGGTTGTTCATGAAGTTCACGAAGCGCTTGAGGATCTCCGGGTCGAAGGTGAGCGTGTTCCGGATGATCTCGCGGTACTCCGCGTTCTGCTCGCGTTTGAGCATGTTCATGAAGGCCGAGTTGTACACCCGGTGCATCCCCAGCGAGCGCACGAAGTAGCCCTCCATCATCCAGAACGCCTCGGCGAGCAGGAGCGTACCGGGAGCCTGCGAGGCGACCCGCTCGACGACCTCGCGCCAGAACTCCCGCGGCATCGCCGCGTCGAACTCCTCGCGCGACAGGCCGCACTCGGAGCGCGATGCGATGTCGCCGCCGGAACCCGGCTCGGGAAACCAGAGGCGCCGAAAGTGCTTGCGCGCGAGCGTCATCGCCGCGTCGAATCGAATGATCGGGAAGTTGCGCGCGACGTGGAGAATCGTTTCGATGACCGTCTCGCGCACCTCATCGTTGAGGTAGTTGAGCTGCGCGGTGTCGTTCCACGGCATCGACGTACCGTCGTTGCCGTGGTAGATGTACCGGTGGCGACCGTCGGCGTCGGTGTGCCGGAACACAACCGCGGCGTCGGTTCGGTCAAAGTAGTGGTCCTCGAGCTGGACGGATACGTCGCCCCGTCCGGACAGGTTCTCGCCGGTGAAGCGGTAAGACGGGTAGGGTGGGTGGTCGAGATGGATGTACCAGTCCGGGTGGTCGTGGACCCACGGACCGTCGATACCGGTGTGGTTGGGCACCATGTCGCTCGCGAGACGGATGCCGCGGTCGCTGCACCGGCCTCGTAACCGCTCGAGCGCGTCCCAGCCGCCTATCTCCTGCGCGATGTCGTAGGAGTAGAGCGCGTAGGCAGACGCCTCGGCGTCCGGATTCCCGGACAGGTGCTTGATGCGCCGCGAGGCGGGGCTACGCTCCCACAGGCCGATCAGCCACAGCGCGTTGAACCCCGCCGCCGCGAGGCGATCGAGCTCTTCGTCGGGCACCTGGTCGAGTAGGCTGATCTCGCGGCCGTAGCGCTCGCTGAGCTGGTAGAGCCACACGAGGGTGCTCTTCGCGACCATGACGACGCCGGGCATCCACTCGGTGTCGGCGGAGAATCGTTTCTCTTCGGCTTCGTCGTAGCGGTAGACCTCCGCCGGGGGCGGGCCGGCTCCAGGGTCTGCGTGGACCTTGCTCTCTTCGCGCATGACGTCCATCGACCTGAGGACGCGCGAGACGAACTTACCGGCGTACGCGCTCCAGTGGTCGCGGGTGTAGGCGAGCTGGTCCTCGAGACTGTCGGGGTGCGCGCGCGCGGGAGCGCGCAGCAGGTCGAGAAGCGAGACCCGGTTCTGGGTGCCGGGATCGCGGACCGGCTCGTCGGCGTAGACGCGCTCCACTTCGGCGACGAGCCGTTGGTACGCGGTGTGCTCGGCGAGAGGCTGCTCGTCGAACAGCTCGCCGTAGCGTCTGCACGCGCGATTCTCGTTGGTCAGACGCAGCAGCACGATCTCCTCGATCACCCGTTCGCGCCCCGACAACCCGTCGACCCGCTCGGTCAGGAACTCGTCGATCGACTGCTCGCCGCGATAGACGGCGGCCGGAGGAAACTCGCGACAGAACGCGTGGATCGTCTCGTCCAAAGCCTCCCGGCCCAGCGACTCCTCGAGTCGCTCGAGCGCGCGCTCGAGCAGATCGTCACCGTGCTCCTGGCGGTGCAGCGAGAGGAGATGGTGCATGATCTCGTCGAGCAGGCCCATCGCTACGATCTCGCCCGGGCGCACCGCGGGATCCGGGTGCCCGGTCTCGGTGCGGTGCGACTCCAGATCGTAGGCGAAGGTACGCGCGGAAGGCAGGTCTGCGAACACGACCGCGCCCGAGATCGAGAAGATCGCGGTATCGAGGCCGAGCGCGTCGCGCATCGCGCGCCTGACGTGGAACTCCTGTCGCGGCGGGCCCGACGACGTCGTTCGCGGTCGGATGCGCAGTCTCTGGTGTCTCGGTGTGCTCACAGTGTGCTCCTTCATGATCGCAACCGCGTCGCGTGCCGTCGTTCGCGGTACTGTACCAGTACCGTGGCGGTTCGTGCTCCCACGACGATCCGGCTCGTCGCCGACCGGCGAGAGGACGGCACGCCGGAGGGGTAGGCGGTCGACAGACGTACGCGCCACGGCTGACGCTCGCCCCCCTCCGGGAGCGT
This sequence comes from uncultured Spirochaetaceae bacterium, assembly GCA_964458555.1. Classification (GTDB taxonomy): domain Bacteria; phylum Spirochaetota; class Spirochaetia; order DSM-27196; family SLST01; genus SLST01. The sequence goes on from CAYWJH010000076.1 coordinate 12,619, forward strand.
CCAGGTGACCCGCTTGTCTCCGGCGTTCATGAGGACGAGGAACGTGTCGTCGGGCTCGGGCTCGCCGCGTTCGGTCAGAAACCGCTCGCCGGCCTGGCCGCTGATCATCATGCCGAGCGCGCGGCGGTTCGGATCGGCCCACTCCTCGGTCGTGATGGCGTGGCCGGCAGGGGTGAGCCAGGTTACGTCGCGTACCTCGGTTCCGGGAATCAGCTCGCCGTGAAAGAAACGCGACCGGCGAAAGACGACGTGATTGTCCCGTAGTCGTAGAAGCTCCCGGGTGAAGGAGAGGAGCTCTCGCTCCGCCTCGCCGATTTCCTCCCAGAGCACCCAGCCCAGCTCGTTGTCCTGGCAGTAGGCGTTGTTATTCCCGCGCTGCGTCCGTGCGAACTCGTCGCCGGCGGTGATCATGGGCACGCCCTGCGAAAGCAGAAGCGTCAGCAGCATGTTCCGCATCTGTCGCTGCCGGCGGTTGAGGACCGTCGTGTCTTCGGTCGGTCCCTCGGTGCCGCAGTTCCAGCTGTAGTTCGCATCCGTACCGTCGGCGTTGCCCTCGCCGTTCTCCTCGTTGTGCTTTTCGTTATAGCTCACCAGGTCGTGCAGCGTGAACCCGTCGTGCGCGGTGACGAAGTTCACGCTCGACCACGGTCGGCGACCACGCCGGTCGAAGATGTCGCTCGACCCGGCGACGCGCGAGGCGAGCTCCGGGACCTGCCCGCCGTCTCCCCGCCAGAATCGCCGTACCGTGTCGCGGTAGCGGTCGTTCCACTCGCTCCACCCCGGCGGGAAGGCTCCGAGCTGGTAGCCACCCTCGCCGGTATCCCACGGCTCGGCTACGAGCTTTACGCCGGAGAGCGTCGGGTCCTGCGCGACCGCGTCGAGGAACGCCGCGTGCTCGTCGAAGCGCCCGTGGACGCGCGCCATCGTCGTGGCCAGGTCGAATCGGAACCCGTCGACGTGCATCTCCTGCACCCAGTAGCGCAGTGAGTCGGTCACCATCCGCAGCACCTGCGGATGGCGCAGCTCGAGCGCATTTCCGGTTCCGGTGAAGTCGTTGTAGTAGCGCGGGGTGTCTTCGGTCAGATAGTAGTAGGATCGATTGTCGATGCCCCGGAACGAGAGCGTGGGGCCCAGGTGGTTGCCTTCGGCCGTGTGGTTGAACACCACGTCGAGCATGACCTCGATCCCCGCTTCGTGCATCAGCTTCACGAAGGTCTTGAAGCCGCCGATCCCGTTCGGCCCCAGGTAGGCCGGATGCGGCGCGAAGAAGCCGATCGTGTTGTAGCCCCAGTAATTCGACAGGCCCCGCTCGACGAGGTGCCGGTCCTGGACGAACGCGTGGATCGGGAGGAGCTCGACCGCCGTCACCCCGAGCGAGGAGAGGTAGTCGACGATCTCGGGTTGCGCGAGTCCGTCGAACGTCCCACGATACCGGTGCGGCACGTCCGGGTGCTTCATCGTGTAGCCGCGCGTGTGCAGCTCGTAGACGATCGTTCGATCCCACGACGTACGGGGCGCGGTGTCGTCGCCCCACGTGAACGCGGGGTCGATCACCCGGCACTTCGGCATGAACGGCGCGCTGTCGCGCGTGTCGAAGGAGAGATCCTCCTCGTCGCTGCCGATCGTGTAACCGAAGTGAGCGTCCGACCATCGCAACCCGCCCGCGAGTGCCCGGGCGTACGGGTCGATGAGGAGCTTGTGGTGGTTGAACCGATGGCCGGATTCCGGGGCGTACGGACCGTAGACGCGATAGCCGTAGAGCTGCGCCGGGCGGACGTCGGGCAGGTATCCGTGCCAGATCTCGTGCGTGAACTCGGGTAAGGGTACCCGCGCGGTTTCGGTCTTCCCCGTGGCGTCGAACAGGCAGAGCTCGACCCGTTCGGCGTTCGCGGAGAAAATGGCGAAGTTGGTCCCTCGTCCGTCCCAGGTCGCGCCGAGGGGGTAGGGCAGGCCGGGCCACACCCGTGTCGCCCCGCCTTCCGGACGCGCGCCTCGCGAGGAGGCGTCTTTGATCGTACCCATACTACAAGAGTAGCAACAGCGGCCGCCAAAACAAAACGGTGCGGTGCGATCGTGCCGAAGGCGGCCGGCATACGCCGCGCGGATCAGCCCTCGTCCGGCCGCTTTCGTCGCTCCTCGTCCCGCGCCATCTGCTCGGGAGTTCTCGGAGGCCGTCGGAACGCTCCTTCGGTGGCTCGCGGTGTTCGGCCCGGGGCAGCGGTCGAGCGCTCGGCGTCGATCCGCTCGTGCGCCTCCTCGATCGCCGCGCCGTACTGCGGGAGCCACTCGCGCTGCGCGACCAGCATCTCGTCGACGAGCCGCCAGACCTCCTCGGTCGTGCACACGGCACCCACGAGCGGGTCCATCAGCATCGCCTGGCGCAGCAACTCGTCGTCGCCGCGGACCGCCGCCTCCACGCTCAGCCGCTGCACGTCGATGCTGCGGTTGCACACCGCCGCCGGACCGGCCGGCAGCGCGCCCACCTGCAGGAGGCGGATGCCGGTCGCGTCGACGAGGCCGGGCCCCTCCACGACGGATTCGTCCGGGAGGTTCTCGATCGCGCCGCGATTGACCATGTTGAAGTGCCCGCGGTAGAGGCGCCCCGTTTCGAGCGCCTCCACGATGCGCGAGCCGTGCTCGTGGCTGCGATTCTCGGGATCGTACACGTACGGCGGCTCCTCGAGCCAGGTCGGGAACTCCTCGTCGAAGTAGCCGCGCCACTCGCGGCACACACGCAGATAACCGCCGGTTTCGCCGTTGATCCACGCGTCCTTCCCGATCCACCGCTCGGTCTCATCCGGCCGCGAGCGGTACCACGGCAGGTATTCGCTGAGGTGTCCGTTGCTCTCGGTGCTGAAGTAGCCGAACCTGCGCAGCATGTCGATGCGAACGCGCTCCTGGTCGGCGACCTCCGACGCCTCGAGCTTCTCCAGCAGCTCGCCGGTGAGGTCGCGGCCCTCGTGTACGAGCTGCGTGTACCAGGTCTGGTGGTTGATGCCGATGCAGGTATAGTGCAGCTCTTCGGCCGGGATCCCGAAGACGCGCGCGATGAGCTGGTGTCCGCCCTGCACGCCGTGACACAGTCCGACGGCCGGGATACCTCCGTAGTGGCCCGCGGCCCAGATGTTCATCGCCATGGGGTTGGCGTAGTTCATGAACAGGCACCCCGGCGCCGCCAACTCCCTGATGTCTGCGGCGAGCCCGAGGATGAAAGGAACGTTGCGCTGGCCGTACATGATGCCGCCGGCCGACAACGTGTCGCCCACGCACTGGTCGACCCCGTAGCGCAGCGGGATCTCGATGTCGGTCTCGAAGGCGGGGAGCCCGCCGATGCGGACCGTACTGAAGACGTAGTTGGCGCCCCGAAGCGCCTCACGGCGGTCGGTCGTCGCGGTCAGCATGGAGCCCGGCAGGTCGTTCGCCTCGATGTCGCGTCGAACCAGCCGCTCGACGCGGCCCAGATTCTGCTCGTCTATGTCCATGAAAACGAGCTCGCTGTCGCGTAGCTCGCGAACACCCATGAGATCCGCGACCAGCTTCCGGGTGAAGCCGATGCTCCCCGCTCCGATGAACGCTATCCGTGCCATGTCGCCTCCTTCGCACGATTCGCTCGTACGGCCCTATGGTAGCCGCGGAGCCGGCGAACGCAAGGGAGATTCCTTGCGGCTTATAGCACATTTGTGCTACATCGGGCCATGGCTCGTC
>CAYWJH010000077.1:0-16220 GCA_964458555.1 uncultured Spirochaetaceae bacterium
ATCGTGTTCGAGACCACCAAGGGTTCCTTTCGCGCTCGCGTCCACCGCGACTGGTCGCCCCACGGAGCGGACCGGTTGCACGAGCTCGTGGAGGAGGGCTTCTTCGACGGCGTGGCCTTCTTCCGCGTGCTCGACGGGTTCGTCGCGCAGTTCGGTATCAGCGGGGACCCTGCGATCGGCGCCCGCTGGCGCGATCGGCCCATCGAGGATGACCCCGTGAAGGCCTCCAACACGAAGGGTACCATCGCGTTCGCGATGGCAGGTCCGGGCACGCGCACGACGCAGCTCTTCGTGAATCTTGCCGACAACGCGCGTCTCGACGCGATGGGTTTTTCGTCGGTCGCCGAGGTCGTCGAGGGAATGGAAGTCGTCGAGTCGCTCTACGGCGGCTACGGCGAAGGCGCGCCGCGCGGCAACGGCCCGAGCCAGGCGGACCTCCAACAGCGGGGGAACGAGTACCTGCAGGAGTCGTTCCCCGAGCTCGACTACGTGACGAAGGCCGTCATCGCCGAGTAGCAGCGCGATGCAGGCGCAGACGTCCCGTCGTCGGGCGATGGCGGACTACTACCGTTTCAGCGTCTTCAACGTCATCTCGTTCAGCTTCCTCGCGGGGAACATCATCGTTCTCTACGCGCTGCGGCTGGGCGCCGACAGCGTGCTCGTCGGCCTGATCGCCGCGTCCTACCAGGTGACCTTCGTTTTCAGCCTCATCGGCCGGCGGCTGATCTCGCGCTTCGGCGCGGTGCGCCTGTTCGGGTACTTCTGGCTGATTCGCTACCTCCTCATGGTGCCGGTGATCTTCACCGCGCTGCCGGGCATCCGCGACCGGACGGGGCTCGTGTTGTCGATCGTGACGCTGTGTGCATTCGCCTTCAATATTTCAAAGGGGATCGGGATCACCGCGACCAAGCCCATCGTCGGAGAGATCCCGCGCCAGCGGGAACGAGGGACGTTCCTCTCCAACCAGCACCTCATCACGAACCTGGGCGCGGTGGCGACCGGAACGGTCATGGCGATCGTCCTTGGTCAGGAGAGCCCTATCTGGCGCTACGCGATTCTCCTGTCCGTGGGTATCGTCGCCGGTTTCGGCGCGTCGTACTTCATCCTCCGGCTCCCGGAACCGAAGGAGGCCGAGGCGGGCTTCGCTACCAGGTTCTCGGACGGGGTGCGCGCGGCGTTCGCCTCCGGCTCGTTCCGACGGCTGAACGCGATCAACATGGTCGCGATCTTCGGCGTCGCGATGATCCAGGCGTTCCTGATCGTCTACTTCAAGCGCGTCTACGGATACTCCGACGGCAGCGTCGTCTTTTTCACCGTAGCCGGCTCGCTGGGCGGCGCGGTGATGGCGGGGATTACGAGGGGAGTGATCGACCGGGTGGGGGCGAAGCCGCTCCTGTTCGTCTTCCTCGGGCTCATCCTGCTGGTGACCGTGCCGCTGATGATCTCACCGAATCTCGCCGGCTTCTGGACCGCCGTGTTCCCCGCGGGCGTGTTCTTCTTCTTCGTGATGGGTCATTTCGGCGTCATGAACACGGCGGACAACTACTTCTTCTCGGTAACTGTTGCGGAGCAGCGCCTCGATCTGGGGATCGTCTTCGGGCTCGGCACCGGCATCGCCGGCTCGCTGGGAAGCTTCCTCGGGGGCGTGCTGCTGAGCGGCCTGGAGCTCGCGTTTCCGGAATCGCTCGAGTCGGCCTTTGCCGTCTACTTCGGCGTCGCCGCGGTTCTCATGACCGTGCCACTCGCGCGCGTGCGCGGCCTCGCGGACCTGGACGCCTATCCCATCTCCGATGCGCTGGGGATGCTCTTCTCTCCGCGGGACATCCGCGCGATCCGCCTGCTGAACCGTCTGCGTCGCTCGCGAACCGTCGACGAGGAGCGCGCCGCGGTCTCCGCGCTCGGCGAGAGCCGTTCCCGGCTGCCGGTCGACGACCTCCTGCAGAAGGCCGGCTCGCCGAGCCTGACGATCCGCATGGAAGCGCTGAACGCGCTGCGAAACTCGCCGCTCACCCCGTCGGTCGAAGCAAGGCTCATCGAGGAAGTGCGGAACCACCGCTACACCACCGCGCACCTCGCCGCCGAGTTGCTCGGCCGCGCGCGGGTGCGCGCCGCCGTCCCCGAGCTGCGGGACGCGGTGGAGTCGCACGATTACATGGTGAGCGCCAAGTCGATGGTGGCGCTCGCGCAGATCGGGGATCGGGACAGCGTTCCGCGGGTCGAATCGATCCTCGAGCGCTCGCCCAACCCCCGCATCACCATCTACGCCGTGAAGGCGCTCGAGATCTTCGGGAGCCTGGATTCGCTGCCGCTCATCTTTCGAAGGATCGAGCGCCGCGCGGAGATCTTCGTGCGCGACGAGCTGATCCTGAGCTCGGCTGCTCTGATCGGCCTCTACGAGTTCTTCTATCCCCTCTACCTCGAGTTTCTCGACGACGCGGCCGAAGGAATCCGGAGCATCCGCGACCTCGCCGGTCAATCCGGAGCCACCGAGGACGCGCGAGCCGCCGTAGACGCGCTCGCCGACGACCCTCGTTCGTTCACCCGGTGCGCCGTGGCGCACTTCGAGCGCGCGCCGTTCCGGGTAGGAGAGACCGATGTGGCGCCGTGGTTCATCGACGCGCTGCGTAACCGGAACGTCGGGCAGCTCGAGCGGTTCCGCTTCTTCGTCGCGGCGGTCATGGTCGCTCCGATTCGCTATACTTTTTCCCGTAGGTAGTCTTTTCCGGGCCGATCGCTGCCGTTCCCGCGGTCGGAGCCGGCGATGAGAGGTGCACCATGAAGCGTTACAGCCTGCAGCAGCATCCCTTCGTCGTGCCGACGGACGACGGGAAGCTCATCGAAGAGCACACCGGCGGCGCGAGTACCGGCGAAGACCGGCTGAGCATCGCGCACATGATCGCGCCGCCCGGGTGGAGCGAGCCCGAGCAGACGCCCGAGTTCGACGAGTGGACGCTCATGGTGTCCGGCCGGAAGCGGGTCACGGTGGACGGTGAGGCCGTCGAGCTCTCAGCCGGCGAGTCGTTGCTCGTGCAGCGCGGAGCGACGGTACGCTACGCCAACCCCTACGACGAGCCCGCCGAATACTGGTCGGTGTGCATGCCCGCGTTCTCCCTCGAGCGTGTCAACCGTTCGGCTGATTCTCGGGGTTGATATCGCCGGCGATCTCTTCGACCTCCGGGCGAGCGACATCGGACCGCACGGTCGAAGACCGTCCCTTGCCGGCAAAATCGGTCAGCGAATAGGCGAATTGCGCGAAGATCCTGCGGTCGTACTTGCCGGCGTCGGTGTCTTCCTTCACGAGCTTGAGCGCCGCCAACGGTCGCATCGCGGATCGGTAGGGCCGGTCGTCGTTCGTGAGCGCCTCGTACGCGTCGATGATCGCGATGATCCGGCCGGCCTCCGAGACGGGTCCTGAGATCCCCGCGGGATAGCCCGAACCGTCGAGCTTGAGGTGGTGGTGGAGCGCCCCCTCGATCGGCGTGTTGAAGTCGCCTTCGTAGTCCTCGAGGATGCGCGCGCCGGCCTCCGGATGGCGGGCCATGTCGGCGAACTCCTCTTCGGTGAGCCGGCGCGGGGCGGTGAGCACGACGGGATCGACGTCGACTTTCCCGACGTCGTGGAGGAGCGCTGCCAGCCCGAGCGTCTCTGTCTCCTCTTCGCTGCGGCGCGTGTAGTAGCAGTAGCCGATCGTGAGCGCCATGACGTTGATCGAGTGGATCGCAGTCGAGTAGTCGGTGTGCGAGATGCGCGCGAGGTGCTTGATGACGTCCGGCTGGGCGGAATAGGCGTCGACCATGGTTGATACGAAACCGGGGAGTACCCGGAGGCTGCCGCTGCGCGGTTCGGACAGCGTCTCGTCGACGATCATCGCGAGATCGTCCCTGATCTGGGTCATCTCCTCGCGCCCCGCCTTGGCGATCCTGCTCGTGAGGTTCGTGCTGAAGCCGCGCTGGGCCTCCCGCAGCGCGCGCAGCTTGTCGTCCGGGCGGATGTAGAGGCTGCCGAGGTAGGGCTTCGCATCGAGCGAGCTGTCGGTGAAGCTCATACCCGCCGGCTTGTAGAGCGCAATTCTGCCGGCGGGGTTTCGGTAGTAGAGCTCGACGTCGTCGTAGTACTTGAGATTGGACTTACGGACCGGGATCCATTGCTTCCCGTCGATGAGCTCCATGCCTCGCCCAGCCTATCAGCCGGCGCGCCGCGATACAAGATCGGATTTGACAGCGCTCGAATTCGGGTCCACAATTGCAGGATAGGATTCGCCATGCAGCTGATTCACCGCACCATACCGCGGGAGTTCCTGGAGATGCTGCCGGAGGGGATGAAGTTCATCCACCGTCACGGCAAGGAATTTCTCGTGGTTGAGGAACTCCTGTGTCCGCAGGGCCATTCGCTGATGGTCGACAGCGTCCGCATCCACGACGAGCCGTCCATCTCGATCGGCGTGACGCGCCCGGAAGGCACAGGCCTGATCTTCATCGACGCCTACTGGGGCAGCCACGCGAAGCTCTTCAACTTCATGGCCGATGCAGACCATCCCATGAATTATGCCGATGCGCACTGCCCGCGCTGCGGCGCCTCGCTCGTCGTCGAGCGCGCGTGCGGCCGCATCGACTGCGACTCGACGAAGAGCCTCGCGCTGCGCCTCCCGGGTGACGAACGAAACATGATCTACGTCTGCGCGAAGCTCGGGTGCCCGGACCACAGCATCGTCGTCGGCGACGTGCCCTCCACCGTCCGCGAGGAGGTCAACGGGATCAACTTCTTCGGCTACGGCGACGACGACAACGTCTTTGGAGGTATCTGATGGAGAGCGCCAACTTCGCACGTATCGAGCCGGACCTCTGCAAGGGGTGCCGGCTCTGTGTCGAGACCTGTCCAAGGGGCTGCCTCGAGATGGGTACGGACATCAATAAGCTCGGCTACCGCTTCGCGCGGTTTGCCCACTACACGTGCACGGCGTGCGGGATGTGTTTCTACGCGTGCCCGGAACCGGGCGCGATCACCGTCTACAAGGACGAGCCGATCGAAACGACGGAGGCCGCCTCGTGAAGCAGCTCATGAAGGGGAACGAGGCGGTGGTGCACGGTGCGCTCCTCGGTGGAGCGACGCACTTCTTCGGCTACCCCATCACCCCCGCGAGCGAGATCGCCCATGCAGCGGCCGACCTGTTCAACCGCAGCGGTCGTCACTTCCTCCAGGCGGAGAGCGAGGTCGCGGCGATCAACATGATCTACGGCGCCTCGGCCGCCGGCGCTCGCGTGATGACCGCATCGAGCGGGCCCGGCGTCAGCCTCATGGCAGAGGGTATCTCCTACATCGCCGGCGCGGAGCTGCCGTGCGTCATCGTCGACGTGCAGCGCGCCGGACCGGGCCTGGGCAATATCTGGCCGGAACAGAGCGACTACAACGCCGTCGTCAAGGGCGGCGGGCACGGCAACTACCGTAACGTGGTGCTCGCGCCCAACTCCGCGCAGGAGATGTGCGACCTGACCTACGGCGCCTTCGAGATCGCCGACCGCTATCGCGTGACCGTCCTCGTGCTCTCGGACGCGTACATCGGGCAGATGATGGAGCCGGTCGAGCTGCCCGAGCGCGTGCTGCACGGCGAGCGAAAGCAGTGGGCGCTGCACGGCGACGCGGAGAGCCGCGAGAACCTCGTCACGTCTATCTATATGAGCACCGCCGGCCAGAGCGAGCACAACTGGAGCCTGAAGGCGAAGTACGACAGGATCGCCGCGGAGATCACCGACTGGCAGGAGGTGGAGACCGAGGACGCGGAGCTCCTCTTCGTCGCCTACGGGATCAGCGGCAGGCTCGCGCTCAGCGCGGTCCAGGCGTTGCGTCGCAGCGGCGTACGGGCCGGGCTGTTGCGGCCGCGAACGCTCTATCCGTTCCCCGCTCCGCGCCTTGCGGAGCTCGCGGCGGGCGGCGTGCGCGACGTCGCGGTCGTCGAGCTCGCCGACGGCATGATGGCCGACGACGTGCGGCTCGCCGTGCCCGAGGCCGTGGGCGTCCATCGGCTCAACTGGCTCGGCGGAGAGGTTCCGACCACCGGTATGGTCCTCGACCGGGTGGCAGAGCTCGTTCCGGGGCTCGTGACGACAGCCGACGCAGGCGCCAGGTAGGAGGCCACATGATCGCGTACGCAAAACCAAAGAGCTTCTACGACGTCTTCGAGCGCAAGGGTCCCGGCCAGCGCACGACGCACTACTGTCCCGGCTGCGGCCACGGGACCGCGCACAAGATCATCGCGGAGGCGCTCGACAGCTTCGGCGTCCAGGATCGCACCATCTTCTGCAGTCCCGTGGGGTGCAGCGTCTTCGGGTACTACTACTTCGACACGGGCAACATCCAGTGCGCGCACGGACGCGCTCCGGCGGTCGCCACCGGCCTGCGGCGCGTCAATCCGGACTCGATCATCATCGCCTATCAGGGCGACGGCGACCTCGCGGGCATCGGCACCGCGGAGATCATCCACGCGGCCAACCGGGGCGAGAACATCACCGTCTTCTTCGTGAACAACGCGATCTACGGGATGACCGGCGGGCAGATGGCGCCGACGACGCTCGTCGGCCAGCGGACGATGACCACGCCGACCGGCCGTACGCTCGCCCGCGACGGCAACCCGATTGGCATGGCCGAGCTGATCGCCTCGTTGCGGACGCCGGTCTTCGTCGAGCGGGTCTCGCTCGCCGACGGGAAGCGAACCATGAAGGCGCGCAAGGCGATCCGCAAGGCATTGAGGAACCAGATCGACGGGAAGGGATTCAGCTTCGTGGAGATCCTCTCGCCGTGCCCCATCAACTGGAAGATGAGCCCTTCGGACGCGCGGAAGTGGATCGTCGAATCGCTCGAGCCCGCCTTTCCGGTGGGGAGCTTCCGCGACGAGGGCGCCGCGCGCGGCGAACCGGAGACCGTGCTCCTCGGCGACGAAGATCTGGCGCAGATGCTCGCGAGCCAGCACGATCTGGAGGTCTCCGGAGTCGAGGCCGATGTGCCCGAGCAGCGGGTGAAGATCGCCGGCTTCGGCGGGCAGGGCGTGCTGAGCGCGGGGGTCCTGCTCGCGAACTGCGCGATCACGACCGGCCTGCACGCGACGTGGCTCCCCTCGTACGGGCCCGAGATGCGCGGCGGAACCGCGAACGCGAGCGTGATCGTCAGCCGCGACGACATAGGCTCGCCGCTTGTCGACCACCCGACGACGCTGATCGCGATGAACGGTCCGTCGCTCGACGCCTTCGAAGAGAGCGTGGAGCCGGGCGGGCTCATCGTGGCAAACTCGTCGATCGTCACGCGCCGACCGCAGCGCGACGACGTTCGCTTCCTCGGAATCCCGGCTTCGGACATGGCGCAGGAGATCGGGTTCCTGGGGGCCGCGAACGTGATTCTGCTTACCGCCTACGCCGCGGCGGCGGGGTTTCCGTCCGTCGACGTAATCCGTGACGTCATTCCGCACTCGCTGAAGAAGAAGGATCTCGTCGCGATGAACATGAAGATGGTCGACGCCGCGCTCGCCTGGCTCGCCGAGCACCCGGTCGAACAGTCGACGCACCCGGCAAGCGCACGGTAGCCGCCATGGCGGACGGCAATGCACTTCTCGTTATCAATCCGGGGTCCACGTCGACGAAGATCTCGTGGTTCGCCGGCGATGAAGAACGATTCTCCGAGACGCTCTCGCACAGCGCCGAGGAGCTCGCCCGCTTTCGCTCGATCGCCGCGCAGGCACCGTTTCGTCGCGAGGCGATCGACCGCTTTCTCGTCTCCCACGATCTCCACCCCGCGGCGCTCGCCGCGGTCGTCGCGCGCGGCGGCCTTCTGCACCCGCTCGAGGGTGGGGTCTATGCGGTCAACGACGCGATGGTCGCAGATCTCGAGTCCGGCGGCTACGGCCACCACGCGTCGAACCTTGGCGGAATCATCGCGCGGGCGATCGCCGATGAGGTCGGGTGTCCTTCCTACATCGCCGACCCGGTCGTCGTCGACGAGCTCGACGAGCTCGCCCGGCTGAGCGGCCTCCCCGATCTACCGCGGCGCAGCATCTTCCACGCGCTCAACCAGAAGTCCGCGGCTCGCGAAGCGTGCCGACAATTGGGGCGCAGCTACGAATCGAGTAATCTCGTCGTCGCGCATATGGGGGGCGGAGTCTCGGTGGGTGCGCACCGAGCCGGTCGTGTCGTGGACGTGAATAACGCGCTCGACGGCGAGGGGCCCTTCTCGCCAGAGCGCGCCGGGACGCTACCGGCCGGGCAGCTCGTCGACCTCGTCCTCTCCGGCCGACACACAGAGACTGAGATACGCCGAATGATCACCGGAGCCGGCGGCGTCGTCGCGTACGCGGGGACGAACGACGCGCGCGAGCTCATCGCCCGCGCGGAGGCCGGAGACGAACACGCTGAGCTGGTCCTGCGTGCGATGTGCTACCAGGTTGCGCGGGAGATATCCTCGCACGGGGCGACGCTCGCCGGGTCGGTGGACGCGGTAGTCCTCACCGGAGGCATGGCGCACAACGACGAAATCGTGTCGCAGATTTCGGCCCGGGTGGGCTTTCTCGCGGAAGTCGTGGTGATTCCCGGTGAGCGCGAGATGGTCTCGCTCGCCGCGGCCGCGCTCGGCGCGCTGCGCGGTGAGCGGGAGGTGCGCACGTATGCCTGAGAGTCGACTCGACGAGGCGCTCGGCCACTCGACCGGACGCGCACGGGGGGCGCGCGACGAGGCGCCGCTCGTGGCGGTGCCCATGGCGAACAACCCGGAGGTGATCGGCGCGATCGCGGCGGCGACGGAGGTCGGCATCGCACGCTTTGCGCTGATCGGACCCGCCTCGCAGATCCGCGCGGTCGCGGAGGAAGCCCACGCCGAGCTCGGCGAGGCGATGATCGAGGACGAGGCTGATCCCGTACGCGCGTGCGCTCGCGCCGCGGCGATGGCCTCCGCCGGCGAGGCGCAGGTGCTCATGAAGGGGCTCGTGCAGACCGCCGACTTTGTCCGGTCGATCCTCGACCGCGAGTTGGGGCTCGTGCCGGCCGGTAGCCTGCTGAGTCACGTCGCGCTCTGCGACGTGGGGCGTTACGACCGGCTCTTCCTCCTCACCGACGCCGCGATCACGACCGACCCGGACGCCGACGCGAAGGCGCGGCTCGTGGAGAACGCGCTCGCGTGCGCAGGACCGCTGGGCGTCGAACGGCCCGCGTGCGCGATGGTCGCGCCGGTGGAGAAGGTGAGCGAGAAGGTGCGCAGCACGACCGACGCCGCGAGCGTCGTGGCGGCGTTCGCGGACGACGACCGGCTCGACGTCGATGGACCCTTCGGGCTCGACGTCGCGGTCAGCCCGGCTGCGGCGGCGGTTAAGGGAATCCGCGGCCGGGTAGCCGGTCACGCGGACATCCTCGTCATGCCCAACATCGACGCGGCGAACGCCCTGTACAAGTCGCTCGTCGCGTTCGCCGGTGCCCGGGTCGCGGGGATCGTCGTCGGCGCCACCGTCCCGGCCGTGCTTACCTCGCGCGCCGACAGCGAGCAGAGCAAGTTCGACGCGCTGCGCTTCGCGCTCGCCGTGGCGGGGGAAGGCGAGGACTGAGCGCAGCCGGCAGACAGGCGCCGTCGACGGCTTGCCGGCATCCCGCTCGGCTGGTACGCTGAACCAGCTCGTTCCACGGAGGTCGCATGGGTCTCTCGATCGGCATGGTTGTCGTAGGCACCGTTCTGCTCGCCGTCGGCGTCATCGGGTGCATCGTGCCGGCGCTGCCTGGTCCCATCATCGCGTACGTCTCGCTCATTCTCATCGCGATTCCCGGTTCGTGGGGGCTGATGCCGGTGTGGGTGCTCGTCGCGCTCGGAGCGGCTGCCGTGGCGACCGCGGTGCTCGACAACGTGCTGCCGGCGATGAGCTCGAAGAAGGCCGGCGCGAGCAACGCCGGCATCTGGGGCAGCGTCATCGGCATGATCGCCGGCACCTTCTTCACGCCCATCGGCACGATCATCGGTGCGTTCGTCGGCGCGCTCGCCGGCGAGGTGATCTTCAACCCGAAGAACAAAGAGCCGCTGAAGGCGGCGGCCGGCGTGTTCCGCGGCACCGTGCTCGCGATCATGATCAAGCTCGTCGTCACCGGGATCGTCGGGTGGTACTTCGTCCGCGGGGCGATCCGGCTCTTCTCGTGACCGCCTCCATGTACAAACCGGTCGCCGCCGCGTAAGATGGCCGCATGAAGGTCATCATCGTCGGGTCCGGCTCCTTCGCTCAGAAGCACGCCGGCATCCTCAGTGAAATCGAAGACGTCGGCGTGGTCGCGTTCTGCAGTCGGACGGCGGCACACGCACGCGCGGCGGCCGATGCGCTCGCCGCCCGCACGGGCTCGGAGGTCCGGTCGTACACCGACCTCGTCGTTGCGCTCGATACCGAGAAGCCGGACGCCGCGGCAGTCGTCGTGACCCCGGACGGACACGGCGAGATCGAGCTCGAGCTCGTCCGACGCGGTATCCCCTTCCTCATCGAGAAGCCGATCGGGATCGACCGCGACGCACCGCGCCGGATCGCCGAGGCGGTAGACTCCGCCGGGCTCGTGACGTCGGCAGCGTTCCACTTCCGGTATCTCGATACGGTAGCGACGATGGACGCCATGGTGCGCGCGACGACGCCGGTGATCGCGAACGGCTACTGGATGAGTACGCTTCCGCCCCCGGCGTGGTGGCGTCACAGCGCCGAGTCCGGCGGGCAGTTCGTCGAGCAGACCGTTCACATGATCGATCTTCTGCGGTGCCTGCTCGGGGAGGCGGAGTCGGTCTACACGGTGACCTCGCAGCGGGCTATTGGCGATCTGCACGCGGACGCCGACGTCCCCGACGCCGGGGCGGCGGTAATCCGGATGAAGAGCGGGATGACCGCGACGATCATCAACAGCTGCGTCGGCCCGGCGGCGCTGCGCGTCGGACTCGAGGTTGTCACGCCCGTCGCGCTTCTGCAGTTCGCCCCGTCGCAGCTCACGATTCGCCGCGAGAACGAGACGACCGAGAAGCGCCCGGGGATCGACCCGTACCGCGCTGAGGACGCCGCGTTCATCAACGCGGTGCGCACCGGCGATACGAGCGAGATTCTCTCCCCGTACGCCGATGCGCTGAAGACGCACGAGCTCACGATGGCGATCGTCGAGTCCGGACGGACCGGCTCGGTCGTGCCGGTACCGGGTTAGTCGGACTCCACCGCGATCCCGATGTCGTCGATCGCCGCCTCGTCGCGGCTGCCGGTCCCCGACTCGTCGGTCGCTGTCCAGCGGACGTGGAGCGTTCCCGTGCGCGTGAGGTCGACATCCACGCCGTCGAGATCGACGAGCGCCTCCAGGTCGTGCCTCGTCCATCCGTCGCCGCTCGCCGCCTCCCCGGTCACGAGCGTGAGCTCGTCGATCGCGGTGAAGGTCTCCCCGTCGGCCGAGATCCCGCAGGTCCACCGCGTCGCGCGGTCCTCGTCGTTGCGCTGCCACAGCGCGTACGCGATCGCCACGTTCGCGGGCGCCTCGACGGTGACCGGGACCCGCACGCCGACGCTGCCGGGTGCGAAGTCGCTTCCCGTCGGCTGGACGCCGAGCGCGTGGTTCTCTTCACCGACGGCGAAGGCGTAGAGGCCACCGGTGGAGACGCCTCCGGGGCTCGCGCCGCGGGCGTAGTCCCCGCCGTCCGCCTCGTCGCCGTAGGCCAGGTCGCCGTCGCTGAAGCCGATGATCTCCCAGCCGTCGGCGTCGAGAAAACCCGGCGACGGATCGCTGGCGAACCCCGCGCCGGTGAACCCGTCCGCGACGTATCCGACGGTCTCCCCGTCGAAGTCGATCACGAGCTCCTGCCGCGCCGGCGGCTCATCGGGCGGCTCGTCCGGCGACGACGCCGGGTCGTCCTCGGTCGGCGCGGTATCCGCCTCGTCGGCAGCGGGAGCGAGCGGTTGGGAGCACCCGCTCAGCAGCGCGAGCGCGACGAGGAAGACGATCCCCGTGATTGACACCACATTGACACCTTTCATGGTTCCTCCTGCGGTGATAGACGCCGAAAACCGCCGCGCTGCTTCAGAAGTGGTGGCGCCGCGCCGCGCCGCGATTGCTTGACACCGGCTTCTCATCGCGAATAGGCTGAGCCGGAAAGGAGCCTTTGGTGAAGTCGCCTCTGAGACTGTTCTTTCTCGTTGTCCTGCTCGTCGGGGCGTCCGCAGCCGCTCCTGCGCAGGTCTTCCGCATTGGCAGCGCAGCGCCGGAGAACTCGCCCTGGGGCCGGACGCTCAACCGGCTCGCCGCCGAATGGCAGGAGATCTCCGACGGCCGGGTGCGGGTACAGGTCTTCCACAACGCGATCGCCGGCGACGAGGCGGACATGGTGCGCAAGATGCGCATCGGCCAGCTGCAGGCGGTCGTCATGACCAACGTGGGAATCTCGAACTTCAGCGAAGGGATCCTCACGCTGAGCATGCCGTTTCTCATCCGCAGCCAGGACGAGTACGACCACGTCTTCGGGGAGGTGGAGCCGATCCTCGAGGCCCAGGTGGAGGACGACGGCTTTCGCGTGCTCGCCTGGTCGACCGCCGGCTGGCTCTACTTTTTCACCGACGAGCCGATCCGCACCCCCGACGAGCTGCGCGGTCTCAAGCTCGCGGCGAACCCCGAGGAGATGGAGCTCGTGCGCGCGTACCAGCTCATGGGGTACCAGCCAATCGCGGTTCCCTACACCGAGCGGCTCGCGGCGCTCGCCAACGGCATGGTGAACTCGTATCTGACCGTCCCTCTGCTCGCCGCCGGTTTCCAGTGGTTCGGCGCCACGCCGAACATGCTCGACATGGAGGTGGGGCCCGCGCCCGGCGCGGTTATCATGTCCGAGCGCGCCTACCGTCGTCTGCCCCGCGACTCCCGGGACGAGATGCTCGCCGTCGCGCGCGAAGTGACCGCATTCCTCAACGACGATATCCTCGAGCTCGAGCAGACGGCGATCGACACGATGGTCGACTACGGGCTGTCGATCATCGAGCCGACGGACGCCGAAGTCGACACCTGGATATCCGAGGTCGAGAAGAGCTACGACGTCATGCTCGGGACGGTCTTCGACGAGCCTATGTACGAGCGAATCCGGGAGTCGCTGCGTGCGTACCGTACCGGACGCTGAGCCCACCGACGACCGTGCCGGCGACGTCGGCATCTCGCTGCGCGACGAGCAGGCGCCGCAGTCGGACACCCGGTTCCGCCGCATCGAGAACGCCGTTAATCTCATCGCGCTTCTCATGCTCGGGCTCCTGCCTATCGCGGAAATCGTTACGCGCACCGTCTTCCGCGCCGGGATCAAGGACGCGTCGATCTTCATCCAGCAGTTCGTTCTGCTCGTCGGGTTCCTCGGTGGCATGCTCGCCGCGCGCGAGGACGCCCATCTCTCGGTCGCGGCGGCTTCGCTCATCAGGTCGCAGCGCGCAAGGAACACCGTCCGGACGATCAGCCACGTACTCGCCGTGGCCTTCACGACCGCCTTCGCGATAGCCGCGGTCGAATGGTGGATCACGGCCTTCGGCTCGGGCACGCTCGTCGGATTCGTGCCGATTCGCGTCTTCGCGGGGATCGTGCCGGTTGCGTTTGCCGTGATGGCGATTCGCTTCGCCATTACCGCTCCACGTACGCGCACGGCGACGGTCGCGCTCGTCGGCGGTGTGCTGCTGGGATTGCTGCTCGCCGTGGGCTCGGCGATCAACCTCGTTTACTCGCTCGCGCTCGAGATACCGGAGTTCGTCTTCGCGCTCGAGAGCTTCTGGTACGGGACGATGAACGCGATCGCGGTGCCGCTGCTCGTCGTGCTGCTCGTGACCGCGTTCATCGGCACGCCGCTGTTCGTCGTGCTCACCGGCGCGGCGTATCTGCTTTTCGCGAAGAACGTCGGCATCGTCGCGGTCATCCCGAACGAGGGGTACGCGATGCTCACGTCGAACACGATCCCGGCGATCCCCATGTTCACCTTCGTGGGCTACGTGCTCTCCGAGAGCCGCGCCGGGACGCGGCTCTTCCGCCTCTTCCGCGCGGCGCTCGGCTGGATTCCCGGCGGTATGGTCGTCGCGTCGATCATCGTCTCCGTCTTCTTCGCGACGTTCACCGGCGCGAGCGGCGTGGTCATCCTCGCGCTCGGCGGGTTGCTCTACGTCATCCTCCACAAGCGTGGCAAGCAGAGCGAGCGGTTCACCGTCGGTCTTCTCACCGGCGTGGGCGACCTGGGGCTGCTCTTCCCGCCGAGCCTCGTGCTCATCCTCTACGGAACGACCGCGCAGGTGAGCGTGCTCGACATGTTCCTCGGCGGGCTGCTGCCGGGTGTCATCACGGTCATCGTCTTCTGTATCGTCGGGATCGTCGTGTCGGTGCGACGCGGCGAGGAGCGCTACGCCTTCGAGCTGCGGGAGGCGTGGGCGGCGCTGCGCGAATCGGCATGGGAGATCCTCCTGCCCGTCATCATCATCGCCGGGTACTTCACCGGCACGACGACGCTCATCGAAACCGGGGCCGTCGCGGTGCTCTACGTCGTGATCGTCGAGGTTTTCGTCCACCGGGAGCTCGCGTGGAAGGACCTCATGCGCGCGGGCGTGAAGAGCGCGGTCATCATGGGCGGCGTCCTGATCATCCTCGCCGGCGCGCGCGGGCTCTCGTACTACATCGTCGACAGCAGGCTGCCCTTCGTGCTCATCGACTGGGTCGAGGCGAACATAGGCAGCCGGCTCGTCTTCCTCCTGCTCTTGAACCTCGCGCTGCTCGTCGCCGGGTGTTTCATGGACATCTTCAGCGCGCTCGTGGTCATCGTGCCGCTGATCCTGCCGCTCGGCGAGGTCTTTGGGCTGCACCCGGTCCACCTGGGCGTCATCTTCGTCTCGAACATGGCGCTCGGGTTCATCACCCCGCCGGTCGGGCTCGAGCTCTTCCTCGCCTCCTACCGGTTCGGCCTGCCGCTTGCGAAGATCTACCGGTACGTGCTGCCGTTCTTCGCGCTGCAGCTCGCCGCGGTGCTGCTCATCACCTACGTCCCGTGGTTCTCCACCGCGCTCATCGGCGGGTAGGCGAGCCCCGCCCCCCGGACCGGTCCCTGCGCGCGCCTGTTTGACCGGCGCTCGCTCCGGGGGTAGTCTCCACGGTATGAAAATCGGTCTCATCGGTCTTCCCAAGTCGGGCAAGACCACCATCTTCAACGCGCTCACCCGCTCGAACGCCGAAGTCGCCGACTACGCCTCGGGCCGCGTAGAGCCGAACCTCGCCGTCGTCGACGTCGAGGACCCGCGCGTCGACACGCTTTCAGAGATGTACGAGCCCAAGCGCACGATCTACGCGACGATCGACTTCATCGACTTCGTGGGCGTCGACCGCAGCGAGGGGAAGGAGCTGTTCAGCGGCAACGCGATGAACCTGGTCAAGAGTGCCGACGCGCTGGCGATCGTCGTGCGCAACTTCGCGAGCGACGTGCTCGACTCGAGCCTGGGCGCCGCGGACCCCGTGCGCGACGCGGAGGCGGTGAACGCCGAGCTCCTGCTCTCCGACCTCGTGCTCGTGGAGACGCGGCTCGAGCGGATCGCCGCCGATCACCAGCGCGGCAAGAAGACGCCGCAGTCGCAGGCCGAGGAGAAGGTGCTGCAGATCCTCCACGAGGCGCTCGGCAACGACACCCCCGTGAGGGACATCGACCTGAACGACGACCAGCTGCGCACGATCTCCGGCTTCCAGTTCCTGTCGCAGAAAGAGGTGATGGTGATCGTGAACTCCGACGAGGAGCGCTACGGGCAATCCGACGAGGCCGTGGAGAGGATCAGGGCCGATCACGCCACGGTCGAGTTCGCCGGCGACTTCGAGATGCAGCTCTCCCAGCTCGAGGAGGACGAGGCGGCCGACTTCATGGCCGACATGGGCATCACGCAGAGCGCGCGCAGCCGTCTCACGACGCTCGCCTACGAGTCGCTCGGTCTGATCAGCTTCTTCACCGTGGGGCCCGACGAGGTGCGCGCGTGGACGATCCGCCGCGGCGACACCGCCGTGGACGCCGCCGGGACCATTCACTCAGACCTCGCGCGCGGGTTCATCCGCGCCGAGTGCTTCACCTACGACGAGCTCGTGGAGGCCGGCAACGAGGCCGGCGTCAAGTCGGCCGGTCACTTCCGGCTCGAGGGCAAGGAGTACGAGGTCAAAGACGGCGACATCCTGAACATAAGATTCAGCGTGTAGCGGCCCGGGGCCGCCTGCCGC
>CAYWJH010000078.1:0-16018 GCA_964458555.1 uncultured Spirochaetaceae bacterium
TTGACCGCCGGTATCAGAAAAAGCCGGACGCGGCCTACTGCCGGGCGATGCGCGTCTACAGCCGCCGTCATTACGCTATCGACCGCTGCCGGCTGAGCAAACCGCGGCTTATTATTCTTCATTGCGCCTACGCGCCTACGGTGACCAGTGTGGTGAACACGTTCCGCGGCAGCACGGTCGAGCAATCGCGTGGTTTGGCCCGCGGGGGACGGGTCAATGTGGGCGCGCATTTTATCGTCGACCGCCGGGGCCGGATCTATAGCTGTGTCCCGGTGAGCCACGCCGCTCGCCACGCCGTGGGATTAAACTATACCGCCGTGGGGATCGAAAACGTGGCGCGTCGTAACGCCGGGTTAACGCCGGCCCAGGTGCGGGCAAATATCCGCCTGGTGGTGTACTTGCGGCGGCGTCTACCGAGTCTGCGATACCTGCTGGGGCATCATGAGTATAACGACCCCGAGCGCGCTCATTACCGCTTTGTCCGCTGTCGCGACCAGCGCTACCGGCAGTGGCCCAAGACGGACCCCGGTCCCGCGTTTATGCGCGCGGTTCGGGCCGGTCTGAAAGCGGCGGGTGTCGTCATGGAGGATTAGCGCGGTTCATCGGCGTGTCGCGCGGGCCCGGTCCGGCACCGGGCGCCGCGGCGGCGGCGAGCGCGACGATCGCGATCCCCATCCCGATCACCACGTTCATGTTCTGCTTCACCGCCTGCTGCGGGTGGCTCCAGTTCAGATGCGGACGCCGGAGATCCGCGTAGATCGTCGTCGTCCCGATGAGCCAGACGAAGGGCAGGCCGCAGAGCACGATCACCGGCGCGTACCACCACGGCCGGGCGAGGATCCAGGTGGCGAGGACCGCGTTCAGCACGAACGCCGTGCCGAAGAGCACGAGATAGGCGACGATCTTTGCGGCGACCTGCGTTGAGCCGGCGAGCGGAAGCGACAGCGACAGGTCGAAGGTCTTGCCCTCGCGGCTCAGCGCCGCCGAGCTCACCGAGTTCAGGCCGGCGAACAGCACGAGCGCACTGGTGACGATGGGCATGACGTAGGCGCTACGGTCCAGGTAGGGCAACAGCTCCGCGAACAGCTCCTGCGGGGTAGCGATCCGAATCACGACGAGGATGATCGGAAAGACGAAGACCTCGCCCACGCTCTCGAACAGGAAGGTCGAGTTCGAGGTCAGGAGCTTCACCTCGCGCATGACGAGCGCAGCGAGTCGGCCGTGCTGCCGGGGCATTGTTCCGGGTGTCGTCCGGCGCCGAGGGGTGCGCGTCGCGTTCTGCTCGGCGAGGCCGCGAAGATAGCCGGCCCCGATCACCGCGATCGCACCGGTCGCGAGCGCGAGGGTCGCGAACGCTGCGCCGACGAAACCCGCGCCGCCGCCGGCGTGAAAACCGGAGGCGTACCATCCGGCAGGCGGGACCGCGCCCCGAAGACGAAGGACGAAGCCCTCCATGGACGGCGAGAGCTGCGCGCCGTCCTCTCCCATCGACCGCGACAGGATGAGCTGCAGGCCGACGATCGCGACGACGAGCAGCAGCATCCCCAGCGCTTCGAGCCCGGTACGGAACCGGCTCAGGTTCACGACGCGGGTAATGAGCGTCACCGCGAGCGCGGCGAGCACGATGGGCACGACAGGAACGAGGAGGGTCACGATCACGCCGACCGCCCAGTAACGCACCGGGCCGATCCCGAGCGTCGTCATCGCGTCCGTACCCGCCACGAGCGCCGGCGCGACGAGGAGCACCGCAACCGGCAGCGCGTAGAGATAGAGCATCGCGGCGTTCGCGCCCACGATGCGCCAGGCCGGGATGGGCAGCGAGGCGAGCAACCGGGTATCGCGGGAGAAGTAGAGCACCGAGATCGCGATGGGGAAGCCGAGCACGAAGATGAGCGCCCATCCGGCGACCACGGCGACGTAGAAGACGAGATCGGCCGCACCCGCCGCCTCGCCCAGCGTGGCCATGGCCGCGTAATTCTGGTAGAGCAGCGTCAGGAAGGCGATGAGCGCTCCGGCTATGCCGACCGCCGCGACGGGGACGACCCATCGCTGATCGCGCTCGCGAAGACCTCCGAGGCCGCCGCCGAGGATGGTAGTCCCTTCGATCTTAGCTCGAAGCAGCGACGTCGTCTGCATTGGTCAGCTCCAGAAAGATGCTTTCCAGGGTGGCGTCGGTGGAGCCGGCGCGCTCGCGCAGCTGTTCGAGCGGGCCTTCGGCCACGAGCTGTCCGTGCCGGATGATGCCCACCCGGTCGCAGAGCCGCTCGGCCACCTCCATAACGTGCGTGGAGAAGAAGACGGTACGGCCGCGCTCGCACTGCCGGCGCATCGTCTCCTTGAGCAGATAGCTCGATCGCGGGTCGAGCCCGACGATCGGCTCGTCGAGGATGAACACCTCCGGGTCGTGTAGCAGCGCGCCGATGATCGCGACCTTCTGCTTCATCCCGTGCGAGTAGCTCGAAATCCGATCGCCGAGCGCGTCGCGTAGCTCGAACTCTTCGGCGAGCTCGAGAATCCGGCTGCGCTCCTCTCCGGGGATCCCGAAGACGTCGGCGATGAAGGACAGGAAGCGCTGCCCGCTCATGTTCTCGTACAGGAGCGGCTCGTCGGGAACGTATCCGATCCGCCGCTTCACCTCGAGCGGGTCGGCAAGCACGTCCACCCCGGCGACGCTCGCCGCTCCGGAATCCGGCCGCAGCAGCCCGACGAGGATCTTGATCGTCGTCGTCTTGCCGGCGCCGTTCGGACCGAGGAACCCGTAGAGCTCGCCGGGACGCACCTCGAGCGAGAGGTCGTCGAGCGCCCGGCGCTCGTCCTTCGTGTAGCTCTTCACCAGGTCACGCACCTCGATCATTCGTCGCCTCCTCCCTCGGTTTCGCCGGCCGCGTCGCCGAAGACGCGGTACGCGTCGACCGCGTCGGCAAGCTCCTTCGCCTCGTCTGGCGCGAAGACGTAGGTGAGCTCCTCGGTTCGAACCACGACAGCCGCCCCCGACTGTACCATGAACACGCGCGCGCGGTTGCCGTTGCTCAGCAGGAACCTCCCCGTCCGGTATCCACCGATCGCGACGCCGCGCGTGCGGACGGTAGGGCGAAACGGGCTCGTCGCGAGGTTGGGCTCGTAGACCGCGCTGTCGACCTGTTCCCAGCGGAGCTCGAGCCCGCCGGCGCCGTCGACCTCGATGCCCGCCTCGTCGACGCGGATCGTGACCGGCCGGTAGACGGAGAAGAGAACCGCGGCGACGACGACCACCGCGATTCCCAGCCCGACCGCCTTGCGCTTCCACGCTCCGCGCGTGAGGAGAATGGTCGCGAGCGACACGAGCAGCACCGCGCCCGCGACGTAGAGCACCGTGTTCGGTGGACTGAGCATGAACTCTTTCATACGTTTAGCGTAACGGAAGAGGGGTGTTTGTTCACCGCTCCGGGAGGCTCTCGAATGGAAACAGCGGTACAGTTCGACAACGTCAGCTTCTTCTACCCCAAGCAGGAAATCGAGGTCGTCGACAACGAGATCGAAGCGGTCGAGAACCCGGACGAGATCACGCAGGTCTTCAGCCACGTGAGCGCGGACCTTCCCGCGGCGATGATGTCGCTCGTCGGGCAGAACGGCATCGGCAAGTCGACGCTGCTCCTGCTCGCCGGAGCGCGGCTGTTCCCGCACGAGGGGACGGTCACGATCTACGGGACCGACTCGCGGAAGTTCGTCGACGCGGCGATCGACCCGGAGCTCGAGCAGGAGCGCAACCGCTACGTCTCGTTCGTCTACCAGAATATGGAGTTCGAGTCCGACGCTTCGGTGGGCGAGCTCATGGAGTTCGTCTACGAGAACGGCTTCTCCGAGTCGGTCGAACAGGGCTTCATCGACGAGATCACATCTGCCCTCGAGCTCGAAGGCTTCCTGCACCTGAAGACCCAGCACCTCGCCAAGGGACAGCTGCAGCGGGCGATCGTCGCGTTCAGCCTCCTCTACGGCAGCAAGATGATCATAATGGACGAACCGGTCTTCGCGCTCGAGGAACCGCAGAAGGACCGGGTCTTCGAGTTCCTGCTGCGGTTCTCGCGCGACCGTAACGTCCCCATTTACTACTCGGCCCATAACCTCGAGCTGACACAGAAGTACTCGGATTACATGCTGCTCTTCTCGAAGACCGGCGACTTCAAGATCGGCCCGACCAAGGACCTCTTCACGCGCGAGGAGATCGAAGCGGCCTACGAAGCGCCGCTCGACTCGCTCTACCGGCGCGACAACCTCTACCGGGAGGTCCTCCTGCGCAGTCACGGCGGAGAAGCGTGAGCGTGACTTTTCCTTGACAGATAACGGGGCGGGCACGATACTGCTCAACGGGGTGGTCGAAGGCCACCGCGAAGGAGAGGTCTTTTCTGTGAGCAATCGTGTCTATGTCGGTAACGTCAACTTCCAAACGACCGAGGACGGTCTGCGGAGTCTGTTCACGAACTACGGTGAGGTTATCTCGGTGCGAATGATCACCGATCGGGACACCGGTCGGTATCGAGGGTTCTCGTTCGTCGAGATGGCGTCCGAAGAGCAGGCGAACGCCTGCGTCGAGGCGCTGAACGGCACCGAGCTCGACGGGCGTCCGCTCAAGGTCAACATCGCCCACGAGCGTCAGCCGCGCGACCGCGACCGCTACTAAGCCGGCGCGCTTACGCGCACATTTGCGGTTTTCGTGCCGCCGCGGTATAAGGGGGCATGAAGCGCATCCACATTGTTCGCACGCAGAGCGAGGAGCGGCTGACGCTGCTCCACGGGGGAGACTATAACCCCGACCAGTGGCTCGATTCGCCGGAGATTCTGAAAGAAGACATCCGGCTCATGAAGGCCGCCCGCGTCAACGTCGTCAGCCTGGGGATCTTCGCCTGGGTCGCGATGGAGCCGGAGGAAGGCCGATTCACCTTCGACTGGCTCGACGAGACGATCGACCGACTCCACGCCGCCGACGTCGGCGTGTTCCTCGCAACGCCCACCGGCGCTCGCCCGGCGTGGATGAGCGCGCAGTACCCGGAAGTACTCCGGGTCGGCGCCGACCGCGTCCGCAACCTCCACGGCAGACGGCACAACCACTGCTACACCTCGCCCGCCTACCGCGAGCGCACCCGCGTCATCGACACCGAGCTCGCGAAGCGCTACGGCTCGCACCCGGCGGTACGCCTGTGGCACCTGTCGAACGAGTACGGCGGCGAGTGCCACTGCCCGCTCTGCCAGGACGCGTTCCGGTCGTGGCTGCGAGATCGCTACGACGACGACCTGAACGCGCTCAACAAGGCGTGGTGGGCGGCGTTCTGGAGCCACACGTACACCGACTGGTCGCAGGTCGAATCGCCCTCGCCGCGGGGCGAGAACCTCGTGCACGGGCAGAACCTCGACTGGAAGCGCTTCGTCACCCACCAGACGCGCGACTTCATGCGTCACGAGATCGCGAGCGTCCGCGCGGTCACCGACGAAATTCCGTTCACGACGAACCTCATGGGTTTCTACCCCGGCCTCGACTACTTCAAACTGGCCGAGGACATCGACGTCGTCTCGTGGGACAGCTACCCGCGGTGGCACGGCACGAACGCCGCCGACGGCGTCGACCCGGTCTCGTGGGAGGCCACCGCGCCAGGTCTTCGGGAGAGCCGCCGCGCGGCGCAGGTGGCGACGAGCCACGACCTGATGCGCGGGTGCAAGCGCGGCACGCCCTTCCTGCTCATGGAGAGCGTGCCCAGTACGACGAACTGGATGCCGGTGGGCAAGCGCAAGCGGCCCGGCATGCACCTCGCGAGCAGCATGCTCGCCGTCGCGCACGGCAGCGATTCGGTGCAGTACTTCCAGTGGCGCAAGAGCCGAGGCTCGAGCGAGAAGCTGCACGGGGCGGTCGTCGACCACGCCGGCCACGAGCACACGCGCGTCTTCCGCGACGTCGCCGACACCGGCGAGGCGCTCGCGGCGCTCGCCGAGGTCGCCGGCACGCGCTACCCGGCCGAAGCGGCGGTCATCTTCGACTGGGAGAACCGATGGGCGATCAACGACGCGCAGGGCCCGCGCAACGACGACCGCAAGGGCTACGAGACCACCGTAGAGCGGCACGCCTGGGCGCTCTCGCGACTCGCGGTCAACGTCGATCTCATCGACAGCGAGCAGAGCTTCGACGGCTACAAGCTGCTCGTCGCTCCTATGCTCTCCATGATCAAGCCCGGCGTCGCCGAGCGTCTGGAGAGCTTCGTTCGCGGCGGCGGAACGCTCGTCGCGACGTACTGGACCGGGATCGTCGACGAAACCGACCTCTGCTTCCCCGGCGGCTTCCCCGGTCCGCTCGCCGACCTGCTCGGCGTCTGGAGCGAGGAGATCGACTCGCTCTACGCCGATGA
The DNA here is from genome assembly GCA_964458555.1 of uncultured Spirochaetaceae bacterium. Classification (GTDB taxonomy): domain Bacteria; phylum Spirochaetota; class Spirochaetia; order DSM-27196; family SLST01; genus SLST01. The sequence continues at coordinate 6,372 of CAYWJH010000078.1, forward strand.
GCGCGTCCGCGTCGAGCCCGACGACGCGCTCGTCGCCGGAGGAGCCGGCGCCTACGAGGCGCACGAGTTCTGCGACCTCATCCATCTGAGGGGTGCGAGCGCGGTCGCCCGGTACGCGAGCGACTTCTACGCCGGGCGTCCGGCGCTGACGGTCAACGAGGTGGGCGACGGTCGAGCCTGGTACGTCGCCTCGCGCAACGACGACCGCTTTCTGCTCGACTTCTACGAGCGCGTCGTCGCCGATTCGAATCCGCTCCGGGTCTACGCCGAGCCGCCGGCGCCCGGGGTTCACGCCACCATGCGCGCCGCGACGAACGACGACGGCAGCGTGAGCGAGTACCGCTTCCTCATCAACTTCTCCGCCGAGCCGGCGAGCACGCCGGAGCTGATGCCGGGCGAACAGATCGTCTACCGGTCACCCGAGCCGAACACCGGTGATCCGGAGCACGACGCCTCGTCGCGGGGCGAGCCCGGCTCCGCCGAGGAAGCGACGCTCCCGGTCTACGGCGTGCAGGTGCGTCGGTTGACTCGGTAGACGGTGGTTACTACGTTGAGGCCAACAATATAGGAGATTTCATGCACAATCGCGTTTTCTTTGTACTCATACTCGTCCTCGCCGCCGGCGTAGCGTTCGCAGGCGGAGGACAAGAATCCGAACCGGTAGCGCAAACCGGGCAGCAGCCCCTTCCCGACGATCTCGTCGCGACCGTCAACGACGCCGAGATCTCGCGGGAGGCCTACGAGCAGGCGATCACGCAGACGCAGGACCGCTACGCCCAGCAGGGACAATCCATCGCCGAGGGCGACCTCGAGACGTTCCGGACGGACATCCTCGACCAGCTCATCGCCGAGGAACTGCTCTTTCAGGAGGCGCAGGACCAGGGCCTCTCGGTCGAAGACGGCGAGGTGGACTCGCAGATCGAGCAGATGCGCGCGCGGTTCGAGGGCGACGAGGGCTGGCAGCAGGCGCTCGAGGCGAACGAGGTGACCGAGGAGGAGCTCCGCGAGCAGATCGAGCGGAACAGTCTCATCCAGCAGCTGATCGCGAACGCCGTGGCGCAGCCCGGGGAGGTCACCGACGAAGAAGTCCAGTCGTTCTACGACGAAAACCCCGAGTTCTTCGAGCAGGGCGAGCAAATTTCGGCGCGGCACATCCTGATCGATACGCAGGAGCTGGAGAGCGACGCGGATCTCGAAGATGCGCGGCAGCGGGCCGAGGAGGTCCGCCAGGAGCTCCTCGAGGGCGCCGACTTCGCCACCCTCGCGCAGGAACGCTCCGAAGGTCCCTCCGCACCGCGCGGCGGCGACCTGGGCACCTTCGGACGCGGTCAGATGGTACCCGCCTTCGAGGAAGCGGCGTTCGCGCTCGAGGAAGGCGGAATATCCGAGGTCGTGCAGACCCAGTTCGGCTTCCACGTGATCCAGGTCACCGAGAAAGCGGACACGGGTCTCGTTCCACTGGAACAGGTCTCGCAGAGCATTCGTCAGTATCTTGGGCAGGAGAAGCAGGCGCAGGTGCTCGACGACTACGTCGAGGAGCTTCGTGAAGAAGCCGACGTCAGGGTCAACGGTTAGTTATTGACGAAGCCCGGCGCCACCTCTACTCTCAAGGAGGCTGGCGCCGATGGCTGACACCTATCAGTACATAGTCAATCAGTCTCGCGACTTCATCACGCTCATCAACAGCGAGTATCGATACGAGATCGTCAACGACTCGTACTGCAAGGCGATCGAGCGTTCGCGCGACGAGATCCTCGGCCGCACCGTCGAAGAGGTCTGGGGCGCCTCCCGCTTCACCGAAGCGATCAAGCCGAGGCTCGACGAGTGCTTCTCCGGAAACGAGGTCCATTTCGTCGACGAGTTCCGATTCGGGTCGATGCGCAAGAGCCTGCACGTCTCGTTCTATCCGTACCGCGACGAACCCGACGACGGACAGCCCGACGACAACGGGGCGGGCACCCCACCCACCCACGCGCTCGTCTTCTCGCACGACATCACCTACCTCGCCGAAGTCGAGTCGCGGCTCGCGCGCTACGAGTACCGCGATCGAACGACCGGGCTCTATAACCGGCGCTCGCTCGAGGAGCTGCTCGCGGGCGAGATCGAGCGCGCGCGGCGGGCTCCCGCGCCGGTGACGAAGGCGCTGCTGTTCGTGAGCCTGCGCAGCTTCAAGAAGATCAACCAGACCTTCGGGCACCACATTGGCGACCTGCTCCTCGAGCACACGGCGAACCGGGTCCGCGAGGCGATCCGGGCGAGCGACCTCGTGTTCCGGTTCGATGGAACGAATCTGGTGGTACTGCTGACGAGTATCTCGCGCGCCACCGACGCCGCGGTCGTCGCGCAGAAGCTCGCCGACGACGTGGGGGTGCCCTACCAGTACCGCGGCACGGTGATCACCATCGACTCGCACATCGGCATCTCGCTCTATCCGGACGACGCGGACGAGACCGACGCGCTCATCCTGCGCGCCAACTCCTCGAGCATCGAGGCGGAGGAGCGCGGCACCGCCTTCCTCTTCCACGACCCTTCGACGCACGACCAGGCTGTCGCGCGTATGAACACGATCAGCGATCTGCACTCGGCGATCTCCACCGACGCGCTCGAGCTCTTCTATCAGCCCATCGTGCAGATCCACGACGGTCGGGCGAGGATCGCCGGCGCGGAGGCGCTCATCCGGTGGAATCACCCGACGCGCGGGCTCCTCGAACCGGAGGAGTTCATCGACCTCGCGGAGGGAACCCGACTGATCGCCGCGATCGACAAGTGGGCTCTCTTTCGCGCGCTCGCCCATCTCGAGCGGTGGCTCGCCTCCTACGATGTCTTCCTCTCGCTCAACGTGAGCGCGCACGAGTTCAAGGACGAGTTCCTGCCCGGCATCGTCACGAGCGCGCTCGCACAGCATCCCGACATCCGGCCCGACCGGCTGAAGCTCGAGCTCACCGAGCGCCAGAGCATGGCCGACCCTGAAGCTTCGATCCGACAGATGCGCGACCTGCGGTCGATCGGCGTCGACCTCTGGATCGACGACTTCGGAACCGGCCAGTCGTCGCTGTCGTATCTCAAGCAGCTGCCCGCGAGCGCGCTGAAGGTCGACAGGGGACTCGTCGAGGGCGTGGAGGCCCGCGAGAACGATCGGCGCTATCTCGCCGGTATCCTCGAGAGCATTCGGGCGCGGGGAAAGGAGATCATCGTAGAAGGGGTCCACAGCGCAGAGCAGGCGCGCATCGTCATCGACCTCGGCTGCGACTACATCCAGGGATTCCACTACTCCCGGCCCGTGCGGGTCGGGGAGTTCGAGGAGCTCCTCGATCGCGGCGCGGACGAGCTCGCAGGCGGAGACCGCGTCGTTCGGCATTGACATTTTGCAGATACCGATATACCGTTAATCGTATATTTGTGCAACAGATTGAATTACCGGGTCGTTATTGTGCATTGTATCACAAATACTTTTGTAACGAAGGCCGCCGCGCTGCGATCGCTTGATCGACCGCAGCCGTACCGTCGACGGGCGCGCCACTGAGGTTCCTTATGATGACATCTCTCATTCGGGGCGGTGTTCACCCGGCGTACGAGAAGCAGCGTACCGCCGGCGTATCCATAGAACGTGCCCCGCTTCCCAAGCGGGTCGAAATACCACTCTCGCAGCATCTCGGTGTTCCGGCCACGCCGGTCGTCGGCAAGGGCGACGAGGTGGCGCCGGGGGACCTGATCGCCGAGGCCCCCAAGCTCATCTCCGCGAACGTACACTCGCCAGTTGCCGGAAAGGTTCGCGGCGTGGTCCAGAAGCCGCTTCCCGGCGGACGGATGAGCGATTACGTGGAGATCGAGGTCGATGTCGAAGCGACCGAAGCCCACCGCTGGGAACGGCACGAGGTCGACCTCTCCGTCGTCGATCAGGAGTGGCTCGCGAAGACGATGCGCGACGCGGGCATCGTGGGCATGGGCGGGGCTACGTTTCCCAGCGACGTGAAATTCTCGCCGCCGCCCACCGCGACGCTCGACACCTTCATCCTCAACGGCGCCGAATGCGAGCCCTACCTCACCTGCGACCACCGGATGATGCTCGAGCACACGCGCGAGATCCTCGAGGGGATCAGGCTCATCCAGACCGCGTTTTCCTTCACGCGTATCATCGTGGCGATAGAGAAGAACAAGCCGGACGCGATTCAAGCGTTCCGGCAGGCGGCGATCGAAACCGACGCGCTTGGCGTGGAGGTCGTGGGGCTCGACGTGCTCTACCCGCAGGGCGCGGAGAAGATGCTCATCAAGGCGGTGACCGGGCGCACGGTTCCCGCGGGGCGCCTCCCCTTCGAGGTCGGCGTCGTCGTGTCGAACGTGCAGACCGTGCACGCGCTGCAGCAGGCCGCCTGCCTCGGCAAGCCGCTCGTCGAGCGCGTCGTGACCGTCTCCGGCGCGGGCATCGCCGAGCCAAAGAACCTCCGGGCGGTCGTGGGCACGCCCATCTCTGAGCTGGCCGATCTCTGCGGCGGTGTTTCGGAGGCGACCACCAAGGTCGTCGCCGGAGGGCCCATGACCGGGATCGCGCTACCGAGCCTCGACTACGCCGTCACGAAGGGATCGTCCGGGCTGCTTTTCTTCACGCAGCAGGACTACCCGGAGGAATCGCCGTGCATCCACTGCGGCACGTGCGTGGATGTGTGCCCCATGCGCCTCATGCCGCTGAAGCTCGCCGCGTTCGCGAAGGCGGGCAAGTTCGAAGAGGCGAAGGCGACGAACCTCGCCGACTGCTTCGAGTGCGGTTCGTGCGCCTGGGCGTGCCCGTCGCACATCAAGATCGTCTCCTGGATCAAGTACGCGAAGAACTACGTTCGCGTGAAAGGGATATAGATGAGTAGCACAACCGAGGGCTTCGTCCTGCAGACCGCCCCGCACGCGCACGGACCGTCGAGCGTGCCGCGCATCATGCACGCGGTCAACCTCTCGCTGGTCCCGGTCATCGTGATCTCCGCCCTCTTTTTCGGGATCCACGTTCTCGGCCTCTACGCGATCGCGATCGTCTCGTGTCTGGGCACCGAGGCGATCGTAAAGGTCATCCGCAAGGAGAGCTGGCGCAGCATCCTCGACGGTAGCGGGCTCGTGACCGCGCTCCTCCTCGTCATGATCCTCCCTCCGTCGGTGTCGCCGCTGCTCGTCGTGATCGGCTCGGTCGTGTCGATCTTCATTGGCAAGGAGGTCTTCGGCGGGCTCGGACAGAACGTGTTCAACCCGGCGCTCGTCGGGCGCGCCTTCCTCGCCGCCGCCTACCCGGTTCAGCTGACCACCTGGACGCCGGCGCGCGAGATCTTCGGCTTCCTGCCACCGTCGCGCACGATGAGCGCCGCCGCCGACGCCGCGTCGGGCGCGACGCCGCTCGCCGCCGCCCGATTCGAGCAGACCGCCGAACCGCTGTCCCGCCTCTTCTTCGGGCAGACGGCAGGGTCGATCGGCTCGACGAGCGTGCTCTTCATCCTCGTCGGCGGGCTCGCGCTCATGGCGATGGGCATCGTCCGATGGCGCATGGTCGTCTCGTACCTGGGCACGATCGTCGTGGGGACCGGCATCTTCTGGCTCGTCAACCCGCAGGAGTACGTGAGCCCGCTCGTGCACCTGCTCGGCGGCGGTGTGATGTTCGCCGCGTTCTACATGATCACCGACATGGTCACGACCCCCTATACGAACAAGGGCACGATCGTCTTCGGCGTGGGTGCCGGTGCGCTGACCGTCGTCATCAGACTCTTCGGTGGCTTCCCCGAGGGGGTCATGTACGCGATCCTGCTGATGAACGCGGTCACCCCCATCATCAACCGGATGAACAACGGGGTCTTCGGCGCGCAGACGGAGGCGAAGTCATGAGAAAGATGATCATCGTTCTCACCGCCGTCATGGTTCTCTCCGGGCTCGTACTCGCGATGACGTACTCGGGGCTCAGCCCCCGGATCGAGGCGAACCGCGCGGCGGCGCTCAGCCGGTCGCTCGAGGCGGTCTTCGCAGACGCCGTCGGCGAGGGCGCGCGGCTCGAGTTCGAAGAGCTCGACGCCGACGGCCCGACCGTCTACCGCGCCACCGGCGCCGGGTCGATTCTCGGCTACGCCGTGCGCGTGGAAACGCAGGGCTACGGCGGTACCATCACGCTGCTCGTCGGACTCTCCGAGAACCTGGAGACGAGCATCGGAATCGAGGTCGTCGAGCACGTCGAGACGCCCGGACTCGGCGGCGAAATCACGACCGACGAGTTCCAGCGCCAATTCGCCGGCCTCGACGCCGATGAGCCGGTATCGTACGTGAAGAACGTCGAGCCGGATCCGGACGCCAACGAGATCCAGGCGATCAGCGGCGCGACGATCACGAGCCGAGCGGTCACCAGCGGCATCAATCGAACGCTCGATGAGGCGATCGACGTCATCGAAAGGCAGGCACAGTAATGGCCGACACGAAAGCTGCCAGCAGGTCGATCACGACCGAGTTCATGAAGGGGATCGTCCGCGACAACCCGGTCTTCGTCCAGGTCCTCGGTATGTGTCCCACGCTCGCCGTTACGACGAGCGTCGCAAACGGGATTGGTATGGGGCTCGCGACGACCTTCGTGCTCGTGTTCAGCACGCTCATCGCGTCGCTTCTGAAGAACGTCGTCCCCAACGAGGTGCGCATCCCGGTCTACGCGGTGGTGATCGCGACCTTCGTCACGATCGCCGACCTCGTGCTCAAGGCGTTCTTCCCCCCGCTCTCCGACTCGCTCGGGCCGTACGTCCCGCTCATCGTCGTGAACTGCATCATCATGGGGCGGGTCGAGGCGTTCGCCACGCGCAACAGGCCCGGCATCTCGCTCGTCGACGCGCTCGGTATGGGCACCGGATTCACGCTGAGCCTGATGGTGCTCGGGGCGGTCCGTGAGATCCTGGGAAGCGGCGCGCTGTTGGGCGTGGAGCTCTTCGGAGAGAGTTTCACCCCCATGCTCGTCATGATCCTGCCTCCTGGAGCGTTCCTCACGCTGGGCGTCCTGATGGCGATCTTCAACGCCGTCAAGGACAAGAACGAGCCGGTACTCATAAGGACGAAATCATGACGTATCTCGTAACGCTGATATCGGCGATCGTCGTCAACAATTTCGTACTCACGTACTTCGTCGGCATCTGTCCCTTCATCGGCGTGTCGAAAAAGATCGGCTCGGCCCTCTCCATGGGCCTCGCGGTCACCTTCGTCATGACGATCACCGCGATCGTCACCTGGATTATCAACCACTACGTGCTCATCGCCTTCGGGCTTCCCTTCCTCGAGTACGTGAGCTACATCGTCGTCATCGCCTCGCTCGTCCAGTTCGTGGAGATGTTCATCAAGAAGACCTCGCCGGCGCTCTACAAGACGCTGGGGATCTTCCTCCCGCTGATCACGACGAACTGCGCGATCCTCTTCGTCGCGCTGATTCAGGCGATGCGCAACCTGGGCTTCATCGAGTCGATGGTCCAGGGCTTTGGCGCGGGCGTGGGATTCACGCTCGCGATCGTCATCATGGCGGGCATCCGCGAGCAGCTCGAGCTCTCGAACATCCCGAAGCCGTTCCGCGGAGCAGCGATCACGCTGATCGTCGCGGGCATCCTCGCGCTCGCCTTCATGGGATTCAGCGGGCTCACGTCCGCATAGGAGCACACCATGATTCTGACCGCAGCAGCGCTGATGGGCGCCATCGGACTGCTCTTTGCCATATTCCTCGTCTTCGCCAACCGCAAGTTCGCGGTCGAGACCGACCCGAAGCTCGACAAGGTCGAGGCTGTACTCCCGGGAGTGAACTGCGGTGGCTGCGGCTACGCCTCGTGCGCGCTCTACGCGCAGGCGATCGTCGAACAGGGCGAGGAGCTCAACCTCTGCGTCGTCGGCGGCGCGGAGACGACGAGAGACGTCGCCCGCGTCATGGGCGTCGAGGTCTCCGGCGAGCGCGAGGAGAAGCTCGTCGCGGTGGTCTTCTGCCAGGGTGACGACCAGGCCGCGAAGTTCCCCGGCATCCACAAGGGTATCGAGGACTGCGCGGCGGCGATCTACTCGCAGGACGTGAGCAAGCGGTGCAAGTACGGGTGCGTGGGGATGGGAAGCTGCGTGAAGAGCTGCCCCTTCGACGCGATCCACCTGAGCGAGGGCGGCATCCCGTACGTCGACGCGGAGAAGTGCACCGCGTGCGGAAACTGCGTTCGCGCCTGCCCGCGTGACCTGATCGAGCTGCACCCGGTCAGCCATAACTCGTTTGTGTACTGCAAGAGCCAGGACCCCGGCGCGATTGCCCGCAAGGTCTGCAAGAAGGCGTGCATCGCGTGCAAGGCGTGCGTGAAGGCCGCCGCGAAGGACGAGAACGAGGAGGCCGTGACGATGCAGGGCAACCTCGCCGTCGTCTCCGCCGAGCCGTACGCCGCGAAGCCCGAGTACGGTGCGAAGTGCCCGACCGACGCCTACGCGAGCGGGATCAACAGCGTGAGAAAGGCAGAGGTACTCGGGCATCCTCCGGTCGGCGGAGAGCCGATGAGCGAGACGCCCGCGCAAGAGCCGGAGGCAGAAGCGGTGGGAGCCGCCGGAGAGCCCGGGGCCGATGCCGGAGGTGACGAGGCGTGAGCGCCAACGATCACGCGATGATCGAAACCGAACAGGGCGTTGTCCGCGAGGTCGCAGACTCTGGCGCTGCCCGCTACGGCATCGAGATCACCGTACCCGGCGTCTGCGATCGCTGTGCGATCAAAGACAACTGCTACGGCGCGGGCTCCATGGTCTGGGCGAGCTCGGACGAACCGCTTCGCGCCGGCGACGAGGTACGGCTCGACATGGAGCGCGGCACCGTGCTCAAGGCGACCGCCTGGGTCTACGGTATCCCGCTCGTCGCCGTCTTCGCCGGCACGCTCGTCGGGCACCGCTGGCTCTTCGCCTCGCACGCCGAGGAGCCGCGCGTGCTCCTCTCCTTCGGCCTCGGCGTCGGGCTCATGCTCGCGGTCGGCTTCGTGCTGTCGCGGCTGAACGAGTGGGTCGGACGCCGGCTCACGATCAGGGCGACGCACTCCCCGGCCCACGCTCACGGCGCCGACTCCGAACGCGCGCTCGGCGATTGACCACGGCCGATCGCGAGAGTATCGTCGATCCATGAACACTACACACGTAACGGCACGGCGTATCTGCGTCGTCCTTGTCTCGCTTCTGCTGCTCCTCGGCGCCGCCTCGTCGGTTGCCGCATCGGGCTCCGCCGAAGCGGCGCGCACTATTACCGTTGTCGGCGAAGGTGAGGTCTCCGCCGAGCCCGATCAGGCGACCATCACGCTCGGCGTTCAACTCTACGACGAGAGCGCGCAGGCGGCCGCCTCCGAGCTGCGCTCACGGATGGAGTCCGTGATCGACGCGATCCGCGCGCTCGGGATTCCCGAACGTCGCATCCAGACCACGAACTACAGCATCTTCTTCGAACGCGACTACCAGACGCCGCTCTCCGGCGCGCAGGAGGGGCGGCCGGCTGGAATCTACCGCGTGGAGAATACGGTGCGCGTCGTCATCGACGACGTCTCGATCGCGGCGGGCGTCGTCGAGGGGGAGGTCGGGGGCGGCGCCAACCAGATGTACGGGGTAGCCTTCTCCCTCGCCGACCCCCGCCCCCCCCACGCGCAGGCGCGGGGGCTCGC
>CAYWJH010000079.1:0-15616 GCA_964458555.1 uncultured Spirochaetaceae bacterium
CGCCCCGACGTCGACCTCGAGAGCGGCAAGTTCCTCAAGGTCTGGCAGGGCCCGCAGCACCCCGGCATCACCGGGAACATGAGCCTCGAGCTCACCGTCAACGGCGACGAGGTGGTCGAGTGCAGGACGCACGTGGGCTACCTCCACCGCGGCTTCGAAAAGCTCATGGAGCGCAGGCTCTACATCCAGAACTTCCCGCTCGTCTGCCGCATCTGCGTTCCCGAACCCGACTTCAACGAGTACCTCTACGCCGCGTGCGTGGAGGACCTCGCCGGGATCGAGGTCCCGGAGAAGGCCACGCGGCTGCGTCTGCTCACGCTCGAGATGGCGCGGCTGACGAGCTTTCTCATGTGGATCGGCGGGCAGGCCGGGTCGCTCGGCATGGGTACGATCGGGCAGTGGGCGGTCACGCACCGCGACTACATGCTCGACCTCTTCGAGGAGCTCTCAGGCGGGCGGATCTACCACATGTACATCATCCCCGGCGGAGTGCGCGATGACCTGCCCGAGGGATGGCGAGAGCACGCCAGGGACGTACTCGCGAAGATCGACAAGCTGCTCGCCGACATCGAGCTCGTGATGATGAACAACGCGGTGCTCAAGAGCCGGCTCAGAGGATTGGGGTACATCGATCCGGAGATGGTCGATCACTACGGGATCACCGGGCCGAACGCGCGCGCGAGCGGGGTGGCCCGCGACATCCGCAAGGACCACCCGTACCTCGGCTACGACGAGCTCGACTTCGAGGTCGTGACGAGGACCGAAGGCGACGCGTACGCGCGGCTCGAGGTGCGGCTCGCCGAGATGAGGCAGGCGGTCGACCTCATCCGCCAGATCATCCGGAAGATCCCCGCGAACGGGCCCATCCACACCAAACTGCCGAACGTGCTCCACTGGAAGATCCCGGCCGGCCAGACGTGGCACCGCGCCGAGTGCACCAGAGGCGAGTACGGGTACATGATGGTCGCAGACGGTACCGACAAGCCGCGACGCGTCTACGTCAGAGGACCCTCGTACACGCACGCGATGGCCGTCATGGAGGACATGGCGGTCAACACGAACATCGCCGACATCGCAGGCCTCATGGTGAGCCTGCACACCTACCCGCCCGAGGTAGAGAGGTAAACATGAGTATCAAGGACATCATCGCGCCGTTCGCCGTCTGGAAACGCGCCTTGGAAAAGCCCTACACGGTGCCGAAGCCGCTCGACCAGCGACCGGGTGCCGCCCGCTACCGCGGGTTCCACATCAACGACATGGCCGTGTGCGTCGGCTGCGGGACCTGCGAGACGATCTGCCAGAACGAGGCGATCGACCTCGTGCCGGCCGAGGGCGAGAAGACCCGCCACGGCGACAGCGGGCTGCGCCCCATGGTCGACTACGGCCGCTGCTGCTGGTGCGCGCTCTGCGTCGACACCTGCCCCACCGGCAGCCTTGGCATGAGCAACGAGTACCAGTGGGTCTCAGACGACCCCGAGGTGTTCCGGTACGTGCCCGGGAGCGACGAAAAGCCGTGGGACGCCAACGCGACCGGCTACAACTACGAGCGGCGACAGCTGCGCGCGGAGGGCCGCGGGGCGGCGGTTGCAACCACCGAAGCCGACGCGGCCGCGCACGACGGACGGGGCGCCGGCGACTACGTCCTCCTCGAGAAGGAACGCGTCGACATGCCCACGCTCGCGCCCGACGAGGGTGTCGCCGGCTTCCGCGAGCTCGTCCTCGGCTACTCGAAAGAGCAGGCCCGGCTCGAGGCCGACCGCTGCGTCCAGTGCGGCCTCTGCACCGCGACCTGCCCGGCGCACATGGACGTCCCCGGCTACATCAAGAGCATCCTCGACGAGGATCTGCCGGCCGGCATGCGCATCGTCTACGAATCGAATCCGCTGCCCGCCTCGTGCGGACGCGTCTGCAGCCACGCGTGCGAGTACGTCTGCACGAAGGGTCACGACGGGGGCGAGCCCATCAGCATTCGCTGGCTCAAGCGCTACATCGTCGACCAGATCTACAGCCAGGACTACGGCTCGATTCTCTCGGGTCCCGAGGAAGAGAACGGGAAGCGGGTCGCCGTCATCGGGAGCGGCCCGGGCGGCCTCGCCGCGGCGTACTACCTGCGGCTGCTCGGCTACGCGATCACCGTCTTCGACGCGCGCGACCTGCCCGGGGGCATGCTGCGCTACGGCATCCCCGAGTACCGCCTGCCCTACGACCAGATCAACAAGGACATCGACTACATCCGCGGCCTCGGGGTGGATGTGAAGCAGGAGTTCACCGTCGGGCGCGACGCGAGCTTCGAGGAGGTCTACGAACGCTACGACGCGGTCTTCTTCTCGACCGGTCTGCCCAACCCGTACCTCATGAACGTGCCCGGCGAGGACCACCCGCGCGTGCTCGCGGGTCTCAAGGTCCTCGACGACGTCACCGCCGGGCGCGACCCCGGCGTCGGGCAGAAAGTCGCGGTCATCGGCGGCGGGAACGTCGCGATGGACGCCGCGCGCACGAGCCGCCGGCTCGGTTCGGACGTGACGATCCTCTACCGCCGCCGCGTCGAGGACATGCCCGCAGACGAGGAGGAGATTCGCGAGGCGTACGACGAGCAGGTGAACATCGTCGCGCAGGCGATCCCGGTGAAGATCGAAGACGCCGAAGGCGGCAAGGTCAGCATAACGTGGGGCGAGGCAAAGATGGTCGACGACCCGGACGGCGGCCGACCGCGGCCGGTGCTGCAGGAGGACAAGCTGCACACCGAGGTCTACGACTCGATCGTAAGCGCGATCGGCCAGGACGCCGACTACTCGTTCCTGCCGGAGAGCTTCCTCGAGAAGGTGGAGGTCAGACGCGGAAAGGTGACGACGAACGACCTGAAACAGACCGGCGACCCGAAGATCTTCGCCGGCGGCGACATCGTGAACCGTAAGCGCGACGCGATCAGCGCGATCGGCGACGGGCACCAGGCGGCGCGCGGTATCGATCGCTACCTGCTCGACTCGAACCGGACGGCGCAGCGGATCTGAGGCGCGGCTACCCGCCGGCCTGCGCTTCGGCTTCGCCGTCGAACGGCATGGGCGGCGGATCGGCGGGGTTGAAGCCCTCCTCGAGGATTCCCTCCGGGCCCCTGCGCAGCACCGTCTTCCGCGCGCCCTTCTCCGGGGCGTGGAATTCGGTCGTTCCGAAGAGGACCACCGCCCCCTTGTACATCGTATCCTCGACCACGAGTCGGCTCTCCCGAGAGGCTTGGAGGTTCTCGCGCAGCTCGTGGAAGCGGTGCCGGGTGTCGGGGAGGCGGGTCTTCAGGTCTGCCGACTCGGCGAGCAGCTGCTCCCGGGTCTCGTAGAGCCGATCGTCGGTGTGGCCGTCGACGAGCGCGCGGTCGATCTGCTCGATCCGGTGGTGGACCTCGTCGAGCCTCCGCTCCGCCTCGTCGACCTCCTGCCGCGCGCCCCTGAACGCTTCGAGAAACTCGGGGTCGACTCCGATCGAGACGAGAGTGGGCGCCTCCGCGATGGAGCCGAGTTTCTTGCACCACAGCGAGCCACCGACCACGAGGTTGGAGGCGATGATTTCCGACCGCCGGCCGTTCAACACGCAGTGCCACCAGGCGGTGACGTGGCAGTGCATGATCGCTTCCTCGACGAAGACGTTGCCGTGCGCGACGATCGTCGCGCCTTCGGCGTACTTCGCGAAGACGTTGCCCTCGCACTCGACGCGCGCGGCACCGTTTCCGTTCACGCCGGCCTTCAGCAGGACGTTGCCGCCGGCGCGGATCGTCGCCTTGCCCACGCCGCGGCCGACTTCGACGTCCCCGTCGGCCTCGATCACGAAGCCGTCGGCGACGTCTTTCTCGACGACGACCGAACCCTCGAACGCGATGTTTCCGGTCTCGTAATTCACCGAATCGACCGATACGACCGGCTCGACGATCACCGTGCCGTCGACGAGGCGCACGTTCCCGTCGTCGGTCGCGCGGATCTGCGTGCCGTCGGCGCTGAGCTCGGCGTTCGACCCGGCGAAGAGCGCGATTTGCTCGACGTCGGTCGAGGCGGGAAGCGTCTTCCCGAGGACCGTAACGCCGTCGCGCGGCTCGACCGGCGGCTCGAGCTCGGCGAGCAGATCGCCGGCGTGTACGTTCTCGACGAAGTTGAGCTCGCGGAGGTTGATCCGATCGAACTCCATGACCAGGTACGGCTTCCCGCGGTAGGGATCGAAGTGGTAGACGATCCGGGCCGATCTCGCGTCGACCGGCGGCGTGCCCTCCGCGACGGTCACCCGCTGGCCGTACCGCTCGTCGCGGACGAGCGCGCGAATCCGCTCGGGATCGACACCTGCCCGAACGCCGTTCTCGTCGAGCACCGCGAGCACGTCCTCCGCCGTGGGCGGCGCGGCGCCCTTGCGCGGCGCGCCTACCTCGACCCAGGCGCTCATCTCGTCGTCGGACACGCCGCAGGTGATGACCGACGCGAGCCGCTCGCCGGCGGGCCACTCGACGAGCGGCACCGCCGCACCGTCGGCGCGCTCGACGATCTCCCGTATCGCCGTCGACGAGACGCGCGGCACGCCGAGGATTCGCATCCGGTTCTCCACGTCCTCGTGGTAGACCGGACGACCGTCGTCGAGAGGGGGATGCACGGCGAGGTACGCCCAGCCGTGGCGGTAGTAGAGCTCGAAGTGGCCGTCGCTACGCATGAGTCACTCGACACCAAGGTAGCGGGCATCGTTCGTCGAAACAACCCTTGCCAAAAACTCCATTAGCTTTTCTTCTACCTTGACTCGATCGACGATATCCGCACCATATTCACGAAGCAGAAGAACGTATGAGCGACCGACTGAAGCTGCTGTTGCGCGAGAAGTACAGCCTCGTTCACGTGCCGAACCGTCACAAGGTGGCGCGCTGGGTGGCGCTCACGCGCAGCCACATGCGGACCGGCCAGCCCGCGGAGCAGGCCGGCCTGCTCGCCGCGCGTATGACGTTTCCCTACGAAGCCCGCGACTACGCGCTCTACTCGGCGACGTCGGTGGACGAGCTATTGCTCCACGCCGATCCGGACGGGTAGGCGTACGTCCGCCGCGCCTCGTCGGTCATGCCCACAACGTACCCCGGCACCGACGGGGCGGCGACCCTGCCACCGCTCACCGTCGACGGCGCGACGAAGAAATCGGCACAGAACCCGACCTGCTCGACGACGACGCGCTCGAGGCTCGGCGAGCAGTAGGCGTAGTTGAACGCGGCAAGGTGCGGCACGAGCTCGTCGAGACCGCTGCCCCCGGCGTGCGGGCAGAGGGGAACTCCGTGCTTCGCGGCGACGAGCATGATCAGGATGTTCTCCGCCGGCCCGATCACGCGGCACGCGTCGATCTGAAACCGATCGACCGCCCCGCCGGCGATGAATTGCGCGGCGAGCTGCGCGTTGGGACAGTTCTCGCCGGTAACGACGTCGATGCCGACCCGCGCGAGCGCCTCGCGGATCAGGCGGTGGCCGTCGACGAGGTCCGGCGCGGTGGGCTCTTCGATCCACCCGATGCGGTAGTCGGCGAGCGCCTCCATCCACTCGATCGCCTGCGCGACGCTCCAAACCTGGTTCGCGTCCACGAAGAGCCCGATCTCCCCGCCGAACCGCTCGCGGATCGCCGCGAGGCGCTCGCGGTCGTGCCCGAGGTCGCTGCCCACCTTGACCTTGAACGTCGTGATCCCGCGCTCGCGGCGGACATCCTCGATCTGATCGAGAAGCTCGGCGGTGCTGCTGCCGATCCAGGTCGTGTGATAGCACGGCAGGCCGCGATCCTTCAGCTCCTGCGCGCGACCGCCGCGCGTGGGCGCATTTCGGCGCAGGATGGCGAGCGCTTCCTCGCGTGTCAGGAGGTGCTCGACGTAGCGAAAATCGAGCATCGCGAGGATCTCTTCGGGCTCGAGCCGTGCGAGCGCCTCCCAGAGCGGGAGGCCCTGACGCTTCGCCCACGCGTCGAAGACCGCGTTCGCGATCGCGCCGGCGGCCATGTGGTACGGCCCGGCTCCCGGGGCGATCCAGCGCGATTGCACGGGATTCGCGAGCACGCGCCAGATGCGGCCGAACGCGCCGACGAATTCGTCGAGCGTCACGCCCTCGACGAGCGGGGCGAGCTCAGAGACCGCGCGGCAGACGAGGTCGTTCCCCCGCCCGAGCGTGAAGCCGATCCCCGCGCCGAGCGTGTCTCCCGCGGACACCGTGACGTAGGGGTTGGAGTAGTCGGTGTGCGGGTTGTTCGCGTCCGACCCCGAGCCGAGGCGGGAAAAGCGAAAGCGGATGTCGTCGACGCGAATAGAGCCGATGGCGGGCGAGTTGGGCATTCCTCACTCTACGCCGCCGTCGGCCGCAGCCGCAAGCGCGTGGATTTCTGACCGTTCACGTAGTAGTTCACGCGCCACAGAGGTATATTTGCTGGTGCACGATGTGCAGGGAGGTGCGTATGCGCAAGAGCACGATCGTTTTGATACTTTTGCTGGGTCTGGCGGTGGCGGCGCCGGTGATGGCCGACTCGCAGGTCGATATAGGCGTAAATATTCCCGGATGGATCGGCCTCTCGGTGGACGGCGAGCGCGTCACCGAGCAGATCCCGTTCCGGATTCCGGTTCCCGACCTCATGTACAACTACTTCTTCGACGTAGGCCCGGTCAAGCTCGGCGGCGGCGTGCGGGTCTGGACGCTCATTCTCGCAACGGGCGCCTACCCCATCGTGAGCGCCGAGTTTGAAACCAGGCGGCTCATTCTCAACGCACACCTTGGAGGGCTTGTCTTCGGTTACCTCACACCCTTCCCCGAAGGGTCAGGGATCGAGACCGGGCGGGTATTCCTTCCCGAGATCTCGGCGGCGTTCCGGCTGACCGACTGGTTCTCGCTCGGCGTTGCCGCACTCGGCGTCCGCGTGCCGGAGGTAACCGACGATCGCGGACACCTGATCAACGTCTTCGGCCGATTCCGGGTCAGGTAGGATACCACCCTGGACGCGGCCTGGAAGAGTTACACGGGAAGCAGCGTCGCCTTCTCGAGTCTGGTTTCGATCTCGACGTTCGCAGCCTCGAACAGCTTGCCCACCGGGCACGCGTTCATCGTCTTGCTGAGCATCCGCTCGAGCTTCTCCTGGTCCTCGTCGCTGTCCACCTTGACGTGGGCCGTCCCGCGTGTGAAGGTGGGCGCGTCGTCGGGCTTCTCCATCTCGAGCTCGACAATCATCTTGCGGTAGCTGCACTTCGAGTTCGTAGCGACGACCGCCCAGATCGTAGAGATGCAGCCTGCGAGCGCCATCGCAGCGAGCTCGAGCGCGGTTGCGCCCACGTCGTCACCCTTCTTCGCCTCCGGCAGGTCGAGCACAACTCCCTGGTTGCGGCCGTTGTCCACCACCGACTGGTAGCATCCCGTCACGTGTCGTGATGTGATCTTCATGACTTCCTCCTGTCAGGTATCGTCTCCGGCCGATGCCGGATTCTGCCAGCTCTCTTTGGTCGCGAGCGCGGCGCGCAAATGCTCGAGGACCACCTCGGCGCCGGGCCACGCGATCGCGTAGTGCATGTGCCGACCGCGCCGCGAGCTCGAGACGATCCCCATGGACCGCAGCACACGCAGTTGGTGCGACACCGACGACTGCGAGACGCCGAGCGCGAGCGCGAGGTCACCCACGCACACTTCGCCCGCCGCGAGCGCACCGAGCAATCTGATGCGTCCGGCATCGGCGAACCCACCCGCGAGCAGCGCCATGCGGCTGCTCGACTCCTCGTCGGGCAGCTTCTGCCGAAGCTCGTCGATGTCCGGGCCGTCTTCGTGATGCTCGTATGTTCCGTCAGAACCTTGGTTCTTCATATGAACATGTGTACATATATCATAAATGCTCGCGGTTTGCAAGGGGTCGCTGGGCGAGGCGCGCACCGTTGACCATCGTCTGCGCTTGTGTGAGGTTGGTGCGGTGAACGAGTACAGCAGGTTCGGCGCGGCGTTCGCGCTCCTCAACCGAGCCGCGCATACCTACTTCTCCGCGCGGCTCGAGCCGCTGGGCCTCTCCCCGCCGCTGCAGGGATACCTTCTGGTCGTCGAGCCGGGCGAAGAGGTGAATCAGGAAGAGATCGCGCGCAGGCACCGGGTGGACAAGGCCAACGCCGCGCGCGCGGTAGGACGGCTCGAGGCGCTCGGGCTCGTCGTCCGTCGGCAGGCGCCCTACGATCGGCGCAACCGACTCGTCTCGCTCACCCCTCGAGGCGAGCGTGTGCACGCAGAAGTCGAGAAGACGATGCAGGAGTGGATCGCCGAGCTCCGCAGCGCGGTCAGCGAGCCCACCTGGCGCACGATGCTCTCGGGGATCGAGAAGATGGCCGGCGCGGCGACGACGTTCGCCGGAAGCGTCGGTCAGCCCCGCAGCTGAGCGAGCGCACGGGCGACGGCGCGGTGGAGCGACACCTCCTCGCTGTAAGCTCCGATCCGGCCGACGGCGACCCAGGCGAGGTCGTGCGACTCGTCGCTGACGAACAGATCGCGGCCGGCGGCGGCGACGAAGGCAAAGCGAACGTCGTAGTGCTCGTGCGCCGGCTCGGTGCCGTGCGCGGGAATGGGGTGGATATCGATGTCGACGATCTCCGGCGATGCGAGCCGGAGGTCGTGCAGGCCGGATTCTTCCTCCGCCTCCCGCCACGCGGCCGTCGCGAGGTCGGCCTCGCCGTCCGCGTGCCCGCCGAGCTGGATCCAGATGTCGAGCTTGCGGTGATGCGTCAGCACGATCGAGCCGAGCTCCGGGTCGAAGACGAGCGCGGAGGCGGTGAAGTGCCCGCGGGGATGCTCACGGACGAATGCGCGGCGTCCCCCTTCGAGCAATTGCCCGAATCGACCGACCGTAGCCGCGTCTTCGGGGTGGCGCTCGGCGTACCGGGCGAGTTGCACCTCCAGGTGCGCGCGTTGCGCTTCGAAGGCCGCGCCTGCGGAGACCGTGTCGCTTCGACCCGAACCGCTGAACCCACCGTCTCGCATTGTCATGCACCCACTATAGCGCGTTGCGACACCCGCGTCGCGGGGCCGGCGCACGCGCGATTTGGCCCGAAAGTGGGGTCGGCACCCATGTGCCGGCGTGGACAACTCGCGCGGGCGGCCGTACAGTGTAGTGTATCGGCCGAACCACCGAAAAGGAGCCTGTCATGAGACTTCGACGTATGTTCATCGCTCTCGCCTGCCTGTCGATTTTTGCGGCAGGCGCCGTCGCCCAGTCGGGCGCCCCTCGGCTGGCAACGCACTACCAGCCGGGAAACGTCGCGTTCTCACTGGGCGCGGGTCTCGGATTCGGAGGCGGCGACTTCGGCGTGAGCCTCTATCCGGGAGCCGAGATCATCGTCGCGAAGATCCGGCCGGCAGACGTCTTCTCGATCGACTTCGGAGCCGGCGCGCGCGGTGCGTTCACCTTCCGCTCCTACCGAACGAGGCCGGCTTCCGGCTACGTCGCGCTCGGTGGAGCGCCCTTCGTCTCTGCGCACATGGGTCTGCGCGGATTCACCGGCAACGAAGTTGCGGAGTATCTCGACCGCATCGACATCTACACCTCGCTCGGCCTCGGCTACCTCGCCTACCTTCCGACCGGTACCGCCAGGCAGATCGACGGCGGGCTGGCGTTCGCCAATTTCAGCGGCGTGAACTATTTCATCACCGACAACCTCGCGGTCTCGCTGGGAACCAACTACCTCACGAGCTGGGCGAACGGAGTGCGCGGGGATTTCACCGCCGGTATCGGCGTGGTCGTCAAGTTCGGACCCGGCGAGGACGTGGGCGAGCGGATCGATATTGGCATGCCCGACCTGAGCGGACTGTCAGGCGACCTCATGTACACGCAGTTCGCGGCACTCTACTGGGCGAGCGTCGCGCTCGGCGGCTACCTGCCCGGCGACGACACCTTCGACGAGGGTGACGGGATCCGGTTCTATCACCGCTACCGGAGCGTCGAAGACGGCGACGTCGAGGAGATCGAGTTCACTCGAGCCTTGATCGACGCGGACGCCGACGGAGCGCAGTGGTGGCGCGTCGTCTTCTTTTTCGAGGACGACGATCTCGCGTTCGAGGTTCGCGTGAACGACGAGCGAGGAATCGAGCTGATGCGGTACATCGACCCTGCGACCGAAGACGTGACGACCTACGCGCCGGACGATCCGTATCTGTGGACCTCGTACGATGACCTTTGGACCGCGGAGGAGCTCGACGAACGGCGCGTGGGTTTCGAGCGGGTGACCGTGACTGCAGGCACCTTCGATGCCGAGCGAATCGAGGCGACCGAGGAGGAGTACCGCTATACGTGGTGGATGAACGAAGACGTTCCCGG
Source organism: uncultured Spirochaetaceae bacterium (assembly GCA_964458555.1). Taxonomy (GTDB): domain Bacteria; phylum Spirochaetota; class Spirochaetia; order DSM-27196; family SLST01; genus SLST01. The sequence continues at coordinate 10,315 of CAYWJH010000079.1, forward strand.
CAGGGTCGTCAAATTCGAAGGCACCACCGAGGAAGGAACCTCCGTCTCGGGCGAGCTCCTCGAGATCATGACCGACGTCACTTCTCCGTGGGGAAGCCCCCGGTAGCGCGGTCTGCGGCGGCTCGGCGGGAGCCGGGCTGCCGCATCGTAGCCGCCGCGATCCGGACGACGAGCCGCCGCGGGAGGAGCCGGTTCAGCCAGACGCTGAACGCGTTGAAGAAGCCCGGCACGACGCTCATGCGTCGGCGCAGCATCGCGCGGATACCGACGCGCACGACCCGTTCGCTCTCCATCATCGACAGTCGCTGGTAGGCCGTGGGTTTCTGCCCGGCGACGCCCAAAAACTCGGTCGCGGTCACCCCCGGCGAGAGAACCGTTACGCTTACGCCGGTCCCGCGCAGCTCGTAGCCGATCGCTTCGCCGTGGTGGAGGACGAACGACTTCGCCGCGGCGTACGAGGCGTAGGTTGGCGCGCTCTGGTACGCGCCGATCGAGCTCACCTGGAGCAGGAAGCCGCGTCCGCGAGCCACCATGTCGGCGGCGAAGCGTCGCGTGAGGTAGACGAGCGAGACGATGTCGAGGTCGAGCATCGTCCGCTCCTTCTCCCAGGAAATCCCGAGAAACGGTCCCCACGCGCCGAAGCCCGCGTTGTTGACGAGGACCAGCGGCTCGATCCCTTCGTCGGCGACCGCCTGGTAGAGCCGTTCGGCCCCCTCCTCGCCGGCGAGGTCGACCCGGAGGGGAACAACACGCGTGTCGAATCGGCCCTCGATCTCGCGCTTGAGCTCCTCGAGCCGCTCGACACGTCTCGCGGCGGCCACGACGTGCATCCCCAGACCCGCGAGCTGAAGCGCGAAGTCGCGGCCGAGGCCGCTCGAGGCACCGGTCACGACCGCCCATTCGTCCCTCAGCTCTTCCTTCCCGATCGCCATGGCCGAGAATATTACGCCGAGGCCGAAAACCGTCAACAATTCTCGCACCACACTTGACGGCTATCACATAGCGTATTAGATTACCGGTGTCTTACGGCGCTATTACACTATGGAGGAAGCGATGATCGAAATGAGATCCGTTACGTTCGCCTACGGGCGCAAGCATCCGCTCTTCGAGCAGCTCGACGCGCGTCTCGAGCCCGGTACGATCTACGGCCTGCTCGGCCGAAACGGCGCCGGCAAGACGACGATGCTGAAGCTGCTGTGCGGGATACTGTTTCCACAGGGCGGCGAGGTCGAAGTGCTCGGGTGGGACCCCTCCGAGCGCGTACCGGCGCTGCAGGAGGAGATCCTCTTCATCCCGGAGGAGTTCCCTACGCCGCCGCTGAAGGTACACGCGTACCGGTCGCTCTACGCGCCGCTCTATCCCCGCTTCAGCGGTGAGGACTTCGCGCGCTATCTCGCCGAGTTCGAGATCGACGCGGAGGCAAAGATGGATGAGATGTCGTTCGGCCAGAAGAAGAAGGTGCTGCTCGCCTTCGGTCTCGCCGCGCACACACGCCTGCTCGTGCTCGACGAGCCGACGAACGCGCTCGACATTCCCTCCAAGGGCCAGTTCCGCCGCCTGCTCGCCGGCGCCGCCGACGACGAGCGGACGATCGTCGTCTCCACGCACCAGGTCCGCGACTTGGAGAACCTGATCGACCCGATCACGATCCTCGAGAATGGAACGATTATCTTCCAGCACAGCCTCGAGGAGATCACCGCGCGGATCCGGATGACGCACGCCGCCGAGGCCCCGCAGGACGCGCTCTACGCCGAGCCGGCAATGGGCGGAGTCGCCGCCGTGGTGCCGAACGCAGACGGTCGCGAGTCGCGGATCGACCTGGAGATGCTCTTCAACGCGGTCACGTCCAACCCGGACGCGATCGAATCTCACTTCAGCGAGGAGGCCGTACGATGAATACACTCACGCTCTCACCGCGCCGTGTCGGGATCCTGATGCGACACGACATCGTCAGGCAGTCGAAGAGTATCGTCACCGGATTCGCGACGCTCGCCGGGATCGTGATCGGGCTCTTCCTGATCGCGAGCGCGTCCGGAGGCGGAGACGAGTTTCACACCTCGCTCTTCGTCAACATCCTCGTCATAGGCGGGTTCGTCGTTTCGAGCACCGCCTTCAGCGAGCTGAGCGACCCCAAGACCGGCATCCACTACCTGATGCTCCCCGGCTCGACGCTCGAGAAGTACGTGGCGAAGCTTTTGCTGACATCGATCGGGTGGACCGTGTCCGTGCTGGTGCTGTACGTGCTCGCGTCGGTCGTGGGCACGCTTCTGGGCGGGCTCTTCTTCGCCACGACCCCGGGGGTCTTCCTGCCCGCGAGCCGGGCGATCTGGGTGTCGATCGCGGGCTACCTCGTCGCGCAGTCGGTCTTTCTGTTCGGGTCGATCTACTTCCGCAAGGTCGCATTCCTGAAGACGGCGCTCGCGGCGATTGTGGTCGCCTTCTCGCTCGGCATCGTCTGGGTGTTCGCCACCCGACTCGTTTTCGCACCGCTGTTCACCGGCTTCTTCGAACTGGCTTCGCACTACTCGGGCTCGAACCCCATGGCCGCGCTCGATCTCGACCCGGCGCGTGCGCAGGCGCTCGCGCGCGGCGTCGAGGCCGCCGGCGATGTGCTCACCTGGATCGTCACCCCCATTCTCTTCTGGGTAGTGGGCATTCTGAGGCTGCGGGAGACCGAGGTCTAGCATGGAGTTCATCGAGACGCAGGCAATCTACCAGCAGGTCGCCGACCACGTGTGCGAGAAGATCCTGCGGCGCGAGTGGCCGGAGGCGGAGCGCATTCCCTCCGTTCGCGAGCTCGCGATGGATCTCGAGGTCAACCCGAACACGGTCAACAAGGCGTACGCGTACCTGCAGGACCGGGATCTGATACACAACCAGCGCGGGATCGGCTACTTCGTCAGCGAGTCCGCGGTCGACCGGACCCGGTCGCTCAAGCGCGAGGAGTTCTTCGACGACGAGCTGCCACGCGTGTTCAGGACGATGGATCTGCTCGGCATCTCCCCCGACGAGATCGCCGAGCGCTACGAGGCATATCGCTACGAGGCATATAAGGGAGGAACCGCATGAAGAAACATACGAATCGCGCGCTGCTCGCCGCCTACGGCGTGCTCGCGCTCGCGGGAATCGCGCTGATCGTCGTCGTGAGAACGATGGTCACGATCGCGTGACGGCGAGCGGGGCCGTCGGTACACTGAAGACATGAGACAGAAGGCGTGGTTGGTGGCGGCGTTCGGGCTCCTCGCGGCGGGTGGATCGCTCGCCGCGCAGGAGACGGAATCGCTGCTCCGGAAGAACATCGGCCTGATGCTCGACGCGCCCTTCCTGCATCAGGAGGAGCTTCCCTACGAGAGCGAATACTCCGGTCCCTACGGTGACGAGCTCGTCACCTACGAGTACGACGCCGACGGGTTGCCGATCTTCATCCGCTACGCCGACCTCGACACCGGCATCCCGTATATGGACGCGGGGGTGACCTACCGCAGCGACGGACAGATCGAGACGCTCACCTACACGAGCTACGACGAGGCCGGCCGTCTGACCGGGCTCGAGGAAGACGATGCGTATGGCGAGGGCTTCTTCCGGATCGAGCGCTACGCGTGGGCCGAGCTCGCGGACCGGTCGGTGCCGTACGCGATCGAGCTCCGCTTCCCACTCGACGGCGCTGCGATGAGCCCGGTGCCACCGCCGGCTCGCGACAGCGCATCGGCCTTCAAATAAACAAGTACAATTCCTGAATGACACTTCTTGCTTCAGATAGTATCTTACCCACTATACCAGGGAGGAATGCATGAGCAAGACACCGATTACGGTTGCCTACGGCGACGGCATCGGGCCGGAGATCATGGAGGCGTCGCTTCGGATTCTCGAGGCCGGCGGAGCGCAGTTCGACATCGACGAGGTTACGGTGGGCGAAAAGATCTACCTCGCCGGAAACACGAGCGGCATCGACCCGGCTTTCTGGGACTCGATCCGCCGTACGAAAGTGTTTTTCAAGGCGCCGCTGACCACCCCGCAGGGTGGCGGCTTCAAGAGCATAAACGTCACCACGAGAAAGACGCTTTCGCTCTACGCCAACGTCCGCCCCACCCGCTCGCTCCACCCGTTCGTGAACACGAAGCACCCGAATCAGGACCTCGTCATCATCCGTGAAAATGAGGAGGACCTCTACGCGGGAATCGAACACCGCCAGACCGACGAGGTCTTCCAGTGTCTGAAACTCATCTCCCGTCCCGGGAGCGAACGCATCATCCGCTACGCGTTCGAATACGCGCGGGCGAACAAGCGCACAAAGGTGACCTGCTTCACGAAGGATAACATCATGAAGCTCACCGACGGAATCTTCCACAAGATCTTCGACGAGGTCGCCACCGAGTACCCGGACATCGAGAACGAGTTCTGGATCGTCGACATTGGCGCGGCGAAAATGGCCGATACGCCCGAGCGGTTCGACGTTATCGTGCTGCCGAACCTCTACGGCGACGTGCTCTCGGACGTTGCGGCGCAGATCGCCGGCTCGGTGGGCCTCGCCGGGAGCGCGAACGTCGGCGAGCACGGCGCGATGTTCGAGGCGATCCACGGCAGCGCTCCGCGGCGTGCGGGGCAGAACCTCGCGAACCCTTCGGGGCTTCTGCTCGGCGGGGTGATGATGATGGTCCACATCGGACAGCCCGACGTCGCCGAGCGCGTGCACAACGCGTGGCTCAAGACGATCGAGGACGGCATCCACACCTACGACATCTTCCGCGACGGCGTGAGCAAGCAGAAGGTGGGCACGAAGGAGTTCGCCGACGCGGTGATCGAGCGACTCGGACAGAAGCCGGACACGCTCGAGCCGGTCGTCTACGAGGGCGGTGCCGGCATCCCGAAGGCGAGCGATGCGATCCGCACCAATCCGGCGAAGAAGGAGCTCCAGGGCGTGGACGTATTCCTGGATTGGGTCGAAAACAACCGCGACCCCAACGTCCTCGGCGACAGGCTCTCGAAGGCCGGCAACGACGACCTCGAGCTCTCGATGATCACGAACCGGGGCCTGAAGGTGTGGCCGAAGGGCGCGCCGGAGACCTTCTGCACCGACCATTGGCGCTGTCGCTTCACGTCGACGACGAGCGGCAAGGACGTGACGCAGCAGCAGATCATCGACCTCCTGCAGCGGGTGCACGACCACGGGTTCGACATCATCAAGACCGAGCAGCTCTACACCTTCGACGGTGAGCCAGGGTTCTCGCTCGGCCAGGGGCAGTAGTCGGTCGGTCGCCGGCGGCCCGCGGCGCGGACGAGCTTGCCGACGAGGAGCTCTGCC
>CAYWJH010000080.1:0-10879 GCA_964458555.1 uncultured Spirochaetaceae bacterium
GGGCGGCGTTCGCGCCGGCGACGCGCGGCGCGCCGGCTGCCTCGTTAACGGGGCGGTCGTGGGCGCTCATGAGCTCACCTCCGATGCGGCAGAGACCGCGGCGTCGACGGCCTCGACGAGCCGTTCGATCTGCGCCCGCGAGTACTGCTCGGTGACCGCGACGAGAAGCTCGTGCGTGCGGTCGGGGTAGTAGCGCGAGAGCGCGAGCCCGGGGATGACGTCACAGGCGTCGGCGGCGGCTTCGACGACGTCCGCCGCGGGGACCGGCGTCTTCAGCACGAACTCCCTGAAGAAGGGTGTGGTGCCGAAATTGTTGACGGCGCAGCCGGGGATCGCGGCAAGGCGGTCGGCGGCGTAGTGCGCCTTCTGGTAGCAGAGGTTGGCGACTTCCTTCAGCCCCTCAGGGCCCATGCTCGCGAGGTAGATCGCCGCGCGCAGCGCCATGAGCCCCTGATTCGTGCAGATGTTGCTCGTCGCCTTCTCGCGACGGATGTGCTGCTCGCGCGTATTGAGCGTGAGCACGAACCCCCGCCGGCCCTCCGCGTCGGTGGTCTGGCCGGCGAGCCGGCCGGGCATCTTGCGGACGAGCTGCTTCCTTGATGCGAAGATCCCCAGGTAGGGCCCGCCGTAGGAGACGGGGATGCCGAGCGGCTGGCCCTCCCCGGTGACGATGTCGGCGCCGAGCGAGCCGGGGCTGCGGAAAAGCGCGGTCGCGATCGGGTCGACGTGGATCACGAGGAGCGCTCCCTTCGCGTGCACCTTCTCGGCGAGCCCGGACAGGTCGTGAACCCGGCCGAGAAAGTCGGGGTTCTGCACGACGAGGCAGGCGGTATCCTCGTCGACGGCGTCGACGAGCGCCTCGAGGTCCGGGCCGGCGTCGCCGTCGCCGGCGGGCCTGCCGACGATGTTCATCGCCACCCCCTGCGGGCGCAGGTAGGTCGCGGCGACGTCGAGGTATTCGGGGTGGAGCGTTCCGGCGAGCGCGACCGTCGAGCGGCCGCGGGTCGATCGGACCGCCATGATGCCGGCTTCAGCCACCGCGGTCGCCCCATCGTAGTGCGAGGCGTTGACGACCTCCATGCCGAGCAGCCCGGCCATCATGCTCTGGTACTCGAAGATGGTCTGGACCGTGCCCTGGCTCGCCTCGGCCTGGTAGGGGGTGTAGGAGGTCGCGAACTCGCCGCGGCCGGAGAGGTAGTCCACGACCGAGGGGATGAAGTGCTCGTACGCGCCGGCGCCAACGAAGCTCACGTGCCCGGCGCCGGCCTCGTTGCGCGCGGCGAGCTCGTCGATCTCGGCGCGGATTTCTACCTCGCTCCTCGCCGGAGGCAGCTCGAGCTGCGGGAAGCGGTGCGCCTCCGGGATATCGGCAAAGAGATCTTCGATCCGCTCGAGACCCATCTCATCGAGCATGAGCCTGCGGTCGGCATCGGTATTTCCTATGTACGCCATGAAACCCCTTCCGGGGCCGTCAGTCTTCCAGCCCCTTGGTGTACTCTTCGTAATCGTCGGCGCTCATGAGGCTGTCCAGCTCGCTCTCGTCGCTCGGCTTGACCTTCATCAGCCAGCCGGCGTCGAACGGCGACTCGTTGACCGTGGCGGGGTTGTCGTCCAGATCGGCATTGACCTCGACGATCTCACCGCCCACCGGCATGTAGACGTCGCTCGCAGCCTTCACGCTCTCCACGACGCCGAACGGGTCGCCCTTCTTCTTGGTGGCGCCCACTTCCGGGAGCTCGACGTAGACGACGTCGCCAAGGCTGTCCTGCGCGTAGTCGGAGATGCCGACCACGACGAGATCGCCTTCCTTACGAGCCCACTCGTGCGACTCCTGGTACTTCACGTTCTTGTCGAAGGTCATTTCGCTGCTCCTATCGGTATGCTGGCGTATAGAGAGGTCGCTTCACGACGACCGCCTGTTTGGTCCGGCCTCGAATCTCAATGTCCACATCTGCGCCGATTTTGGCAAGGGGACGCTCGACGAATACGTTGGCGCAGTAGGCGTCCACGGTCGGCGCGTACATCCCCGTGGCGACCCAGCCGACCTCGCGCCCGTCTGAGAGCACGCGGTAGCCTTCGCGCGGGACGCCGCGCTCGGTCATCGTGATCGTCGCGAGGCGCACGCGCGGCTCTTCCGCCTTGCGCGCGGCGATCGCCTCGCGCCCGATGAACTCCTTCTCCAGGTCGCACGCCCACGTCACCCGCGCCTCGACCGGCGTGATCTCCTCGGTGAGCTCGTGCCCGTAGAGCGCGAACCCCGGTTCGAAGCGCAGGCTGTCGCGCGCGGCGAGCCCGATCGGCCCGGCCTCCACTCCGGCGGCCTCCGCCTCGCCGAGAACGCGCTCCCAGACCTGCTGCGCGATCGACGCCGGGACGAAGAGCTCCACGCCGTCCTCGCCGGTGTAGCCGGTACGACCCACGGTGAGCGCGCGTGCGGCCGCCGGTGCGGGAAGACCGGCGAGCTCGAGCTCCGCCGCGGAGAACCGCGGGATCGCGCTCGCGCGACCGTCGGTCAGTCGGTCCATGACGGTGAGCGCCGCCGGGCCCTGAAAGGCGAACATGGCCGTGTCGTCGGAGACGTCGTCGAGGCGCACGCCGTCGGGCGCGCCGGCGCCGCCGGGCAGATGGTCGGCGAACCAGGCGTGATCCTTCGCGCGGTTGGCCGCGTTGACGACGACGAGCCACCGATCCGGCAGATTGTAGAGAAAGAGGTCGTCGAGCACCCCGCCGTCTTCGCGGCACAGGAGCGCGTACGTGGAGCCCTGCTCGGCGACGGAGAGCAGGTCCGGCGAGACGAGACGCTGCAGGTAGTCGAGCGCGCCGGGCCCGGAGACGTGGAACTGGCCCATGTGGCTGACGTCGAAGAGGCCGGCCGAGCGTCGGACCAGCCGGTGCTCCTCGATGGGACCCGAGCCGTAGGAAATCGGCATGTCCCAGCCGGCGAAATCGACCATCTTTGCGCCGGCGGCACGGTGCCAGGCGTTCAAGGGGGTTGTCTTCAGCACTCGATCAGTATATCCGGGAGCGCCGGGTCGCGACAACGAGCAAGTCGTGCCCGACAATGGAATTAAGCCGGTTTCACAGGGGTTATCCACAACTCGTCCACATTGAACCGAATCGTGCCGGAGACGCCGGGTGCCGGTCGGCCGGCCGAATTCGGGCGTTTCGGGCTGAAACCCGGCTGTATTGCGTCTTATCCGCGGGGATAATGTGAGAATTGCGTTCAGAATCGGCGTCGATTCGGCAGGCGACGATAAACGCGCCCACGAGGGACGCGTTTATCCACAGGAAATGCACAATGCGGTGTGTCAAGGCCGGGGCCCGCGGCCTTCGGCGACGGTCTACTCCCCCGACCCGCGGTAGATGACGCGGACCTGCTTGAAGAGCCCCTCGCCCTCGCTCTTGGTGGTGATCCCGGCGACGTCGTTCAGCGTCGTGTGGATCAGCCGCCGCTCGAACGGATTCATGGGCTCGAGCAGCTTGCTCTTGCGCGTGCGCATGACCTGATCGCCCACCTGCTGCGCGAGGCGGATGAGGTTCTCCTCGCGCCGCTGACGGTAGTTCTCAGCGTCGACGATGACGCGCGTATCGCCGTCGTCGAGGCGGCCGGCGACTACGTTGGCGAGCAGCTGGATCGCGTCGAGATTCTTCCCCTTCTTTCCGATGAGGATGCTCGAGTGCGGCGAGTCGAGCCGCAGCCCGATCTTTCCCGGCTCGCGGTACTTCACGTGGACGTCTGCCGGGTACCCCATCTTCTCGGTGAGATGGTGCACGAAGTCGGACACCCCGTGCTCGAAGTCGTTTTCCGGATCGTCGTTGCCTGCCGAGGTGATCTCGTCGTTGAGGTGAACGCGGATGCGGACCTTCTTCTGAAGGTTGAAGATGCCGCCCTTTTCGGTCTCGAGGATCTCGACATCGAACTCGTCACGTTCGAGACCGAGAGCCTCAATGGCCGTCTCGATCGCCTCTTTCTCGGTCTTGCCTTCAAACTCCTGATGCATGTACTCCCCCTTCTACGGGCGTTTCTTCTTCGGATTCTTCGCCGGGGCGGCCGGCGGCGCCTGCTTCTTCACCTTGTTGTAGTAGTACTGCTGCCCGACGGTGAGGATGTTGGAGAAGATCCAGTAGACCAGGAGGCCTGAGGGCACGTTGTACAGGATGAAGAAGAAGATGACCGGCAGCCCGAGCTGCATGAACTTCATCTGTCCGCTCGACTGGGTCGCCGAGGGCGTCTGCGTCAGCTTTGTGGACAGAAGCTGCGTCGCGACGAAGATGATGGGCAGACCGCGGATCGCCGTCCACCCGATGAGCGGAATGGTGAAATCGCCAAAGCCGACGATGACATCCGGCGCCGAGAGGTCGCTGATCCACCCCGGGATGAAGGTGGCTCCGCGCAGGTCGAAGTGGTTGTTGAACAGCCCGTACATGGCGAGGAAGAAGGGGAACTGCGCGAGCAGCGGCAGACAGCCGCCGAGTGGGTTCACGCCCTCCTTCTTGTAGAGCTTCGCCATCTCCTCGTTCTGCTTCTGCTGGTTGTCCTTGAACTTCTCTTTGATCTCGGCCATCTTCGGCTGGACGGCCTGCATACGGGCGTTCGACTCGTAGCTCTTGCGCGTCAGCGGCCAGAGCGCGCCCTTCACGATGATCGTCAGGATGATGATCGCGATGCCGTAGTTGGGCACGACGCGCACGATAACCTGCAGGATCCACTTCAGGATGTTCTCGAGCCATCCGAACAGGAAGCGCGTCTCCTGGATTTCGCGCAGGTCGAGGTTGCTGAAGCCCCACCCGTTCTGGTCCGCGTTGTCGTAGCTGTTGATGACCGAGGCGGTCTTGGGCCCCGCGTAGTAGTAATACGTATCCTCGACCGCGGAGGCGCGGATCACCGGCCGGGAGACGTAGAGCTGCGAACCCTCGGGGATACCCTGACGGGGCTTGCGCGCGAGAACGGTCGTGAGGTCGGCGTTGTCGGTGACCGCGACGAGCGCGAAGTACTTCCCCGCAACGGCGGCCCAGCTGATGCGCTCGGAGACAACCTCCGCGTCGTTCTGGCCGAGGCGGTTGAAGTTGTTGCGCTTCCCGTCGTCGTAGATCATGTAGCGCCGGAACTCGTAGCGCGGGTCGAGCTTCTCGAACTCCGGGCCGATCTGAGGTCCATAACCGATCGTGTAGGCGATGCCGTCGAAGTTGAGCGGCACGAAGCTCGCCGTGTCCTCGTTGCGGATGAAGACCTCGTGCTCGAACATGTATTCGCCGGGCTGGAACGTGTAGCGCCGGGTGACGGTGAAACGGGAGGCTTCGCGTCCGACGATCTCGAAATCGCGGGAGAACTCGAAGGTGTTCGCGTTGATCTGCTGGAACCGGAAGAGCTCGTCGACCGGCGGCGCGGTGTGATCGCCGAAGTGCAGCGTCATCGCGCGTTGCTCGTCGTTCCCCCGGAAGACCATGTCGACCGGCTCCTCGCCGTCGAGGTGCTCGAGCAGCTGGAACGAGGAGATCGCGCCGCCGTACGGGCTCATCGTGACGCGGACGAGCTCGTTCTGGTAGACGCGCTCCTGCGTCCCGACGCCTTGGGCCGGGATCGCGACCACGGTTCCGGTGGGCTGGACCGACTCGGCCGTCGTGGTGGTCTGCTGGTCGTCGGCTTCGGATGCGTCGGTCTGCTGCGCCGCCGTGTCGCTGACCTGAGGCTGCTCGGCGCCTTCGGAAACCGGAGGCGGCTCGGCGGGCGGGAACAGGATGCTCTGGATCGAGAACCCGATCGTAATGACGATAACCGAAAGGACGACCGCGAGTAGCGTTCTGCGATCCATCACATCTCCTTTGAAGAGCGAACAAGACGTGCCTTCCGGAGAAGGCTGGACAACTGGTTTCGGCGTTCGGCGAAACTGTATTCACCCGGATAGCACACGATCGCCAGGTCGTACCCGGTGTCGATCTCGTCCCTCAGGGCCCGATACGCCTCTTTCCCGTGCCTGCGGCACAGGTTTCGTTCGACCGCGGTGCGAAACCCCTTCGCGGGGATCACCACGGTCCGATTGTGCGTCCGGCCGTTGCGCAAGTACGCAAGGCGCATGCCGCCGGTACGGACGCTTCTGCCCGCGCGGAAGACCTGACCGATCTCCCGGCGAGTGCGCAGCCGTTCCTCTCTAGTACGGCTTCTTCTCATCTGCGACGGTCAGCTTGATGCGTCCCTTTGCCCGTCGCCGCTTGAGAACCTGTCGCCCGCTCTTCGTCTTCATGCGAGCCCGGAAGCCGAACTTCGTGTTTCTCTTCTTCCTGCTCGGCTGGTACGTCCGCTTCATATTCGGATCTCCTCCACGAGATTATTCGCGCAGATGTTTCAAGATGCGAAGTATACGGAGGGGGGTGGCCGAATGTCAAACCTCGCGTGAACGCGGCGGCGAGCCTCCCCTGCCGTAGATGCCGCGGCGTTTGAACGGGGCGAGGTAGCGGCGACGACCCGCGAGCGCGACGACCACGCCGAACACGAAGCCGCCGACGTGCGCGAGATAGGCGACGTTGTCCATCGGCCCGGCCACGATCGACAGGTATCCGGAGAAGAACTGTACGGCCGCCCAGACGAAGAGGAAGACGACCGCCGGCAGGCGGGCGGGCATGAGGAAGATCCCGACCGGGATGATCGTCGTGACGCGCGCGAGCGGGAAGAGAATCAGGTAGGCGCCGAGCACCGCCGAAATCGACCCTGACGCGCCGATGACGGGAATCGAGAGGTCCGGTGAGACGACCGTCTGCGCGGCGAGCGAGACGAGACCGGCGAGGAGGTAGAAGAAGAAGTACCTGACGTGACCGAGCGCGTCCTCCACGTTGTCCCCGAAGACCACGAGGAAGAGCATGTTTCCGACGAAGTGGATGAACCCTCCGTGGAAGAAGAGGCTCGTGAGCGGTGTGTACCAGAGTTGAACCGGCGTCTCGAGGAAGCGCTCCGCGATAAACGCGTACTCCATCGTGAACGAGGACACCTCCGGCTGCGCGAGCAGAAGCTGGCGCACGAACACGTAGCCGTTGGCGACCACGAAGGCGACGGTGACAAAGGGGAACGACTTCGCGCGGAGGTGGTCTCGGATCGGGATCATGCTCGTAGAGCGTCTTCCGGTTGGCGGAGGGTGTCAAGAGGGTCGAGCAGCTTCGGGTCGGGCGGGCCCGCGGACGCGCTGCGGTGCACGGCCCTACTCGCCCTTCTCGTCGAGATCCTGCCTCAATCGGGCGAGCGCGTCGCGCAGGTCATCGTCGTCGATGCGCTCGAGCGCTTGCGCCTCGTCGCGCGACGGCGGCGGTGGAGGGGGCGCCTCGGGGACGGTCTCGTGCGGTAGCCCGCCACGCGGCGAACCCTCGTGGGGCGCACGGGTCGTCTCGCGAGGCCCGGACGCCGCGCCGTCGCCGGAACGGCCGGGCCGATCGGCGACGCGTACGGTGAGCCCGGTGATCTCGAGCTGCGGAAACCTGCGCGAGAGCTCGCCGATGATGCGGCTTCGCTGCATCATGACCATCTGAACCCAGCCGGGGTGATCGGCCTCGACGACGAGGCTGTGGCCGCGGACGTCGACCGGCTGCGCGTGCGCGGCGATACGCTCGCCGACGATCGGCTGCCAGCTGCGGAAGAGCCCGACGTAGAGCGAGCCCTCTTCGGACTGCCCGACGGAATCGAGAAAGCGCTGGATGAGTTCATCGGCCTTACGCATGACGAAGCCCTGTGGAGAGGATACCGCGCGCGGCGACAACGGTGAAGGCGGTGGCGCGGCGGGGATCGCGCGCTACTCGGTGACGAACCTCGCGATCTGGATTTCGAGCTTGTCTACCGCGCTCCTGCTCCTGGTGTCGGCCTCTTCGAGCGAGACGGAGACCTGCCTGAGCTTCTCCGCGGTCGCTTTCAGCGGATCCGAATCGTGGCGCACCGTCTGGGAGATCCCGTTCAGCTCGTTCGATATTTCGCCGAGCTTCTCGATCTGCTCGCGCATGCGCATGGTCGAGTCGTTCACCTGCTCGGTCTGCTGCTGCACGCTGGAGATAGCGGTGTCGAGCTGACGGGTTCCGGCGCTCATCTCCTGGCTGCGGCTGTTCACCTCTTCCATGCTCTGGGAGAGACCGGTCACCTCCGACCGGATATCGACGAACTGGCGCACCGAAGCCTCCATCGCTTCGAGCGACGAGGTCAGGCCGGCCGTGATCTTCGCGATGATGTCCGATGATTCCTTGACGTTTCCTGCGGCCTGTTCGGAGAGGTTGCGGATCTCGTTCGCCACCACAGCAAAGCCCTGGCCCGCCTCACCGGCGTGGGCCGCCTCGATGGCCGCGTTCATCGACAGGAGATCGGTCTGCTGCGCGATGGTTCTGATCATGGTGTTGATCTCGATCATCCGATCGGTCATCTCGTGCGTGGCCTTCAGGTCGGTGGCCGTATCCCCGATCTGCGTCTCTCCTTCCTCGGAGAGCTCTTCGAGCTTGCGAACCTTCTCCAGCTGCGTGGTGAACTCCTCGGCGACCCGCTGAAGAGACTCGGTCATCTGGTGCACGGCCGCGTTGGATTCCTCCATCGCACCGGCCTGTTCCCCGGCTGCGTCGCTGACGGTCGCCGAGAACTCCGTCGCATCCGCGGTCTGGCGGTTCATGGTCCCCACGTGCCCGTCGAGGAGGTCGGCGCTGTTGTGCAGGTGCGTGCTGATATCGACGAGCTCCTCCACGCTGCGATTGGACTCCGCGGTCGTGTCCGAGATGGCAGAGGCGCTTGCCGAGGACTCGGAGATCGCCGATCTGGTTCGGCGCAGCACCTCGGCAAGAGCGTCGAGGAAGCCGTTCAGGCGGTCGGTGAGGAGGCGCACCTCGTCGTAGCTGACAGCGGTCAGGCGAGGACGCAGATCCACCTCGTCCCCGCCGTCCAACCCTCTGAACATACGGGTCAGCAAATCAGTTACGTTGGTAACCGGGAGAACGATCTGGCTTTGCGCGATACGCATGTTGATGAACGTCATCACGGTGGAGACGAGCGCAAACACGCCGAGCATCCGCAGGACAACCATGGGATCGACGTCCCCTCCCCCGGCTGCGACCTCCAGCATCATGAGTACCATGGACGCGAAGAGAGAGATGATCACGAGCGGCGTGAACACGACGCCGAATACGAGCTTCGCCTTCACCGAGAAGAAGCGGCGATCGATGGGCACGTTCCGCGCGCGACGTTCGAGAAGAGACACCGTCGCAAGAAAGAGGGGAATCGCCGCCAGCAGGATCGTCGCCGGACCGGCTATAAGCGCTGCCGCGAATCGGAACCCTTCCAGATTCGCATCGAGGGCGATGATCACCGGCCCCACGGTGCTTCCGAAGATCAGATCTGCGATGAGGAGCCAGGCGAAACGACCGACCGCCCGTTCGGCCCTCATCAGGGCAGCGGGCGCGTTGGTGTCACTCCGCTCCTGCAGGTGACCCTCATAGGTCTCGATATCCCGCAGGCTCGCCGCGAGGACGACGAACGGCGCGCCCATGTAGACGGCCATGAACGCCAGGAAGGCGGGCGAGCCGAGCATGTACGTGACCACCAGCTCTCCTGCTTCGAAGATCGTCAGGTACGCGTTCAGCGCGACGAAGAGCGCGGGCGGAAGGGCTACCGTGCCGAGCAGAAAGAGCCAGATGCGCGCGAGCGGTTGCCCGGAGCCGGCGTCGCGGTCGATAGATGTAGCTACACTCACCATTGAAGTGTCGCTACAGCACGGTCGCAGGTCAACCGGTACCGGCGGGGAAGGGGTTGCGCGAGGCGAAGTGGCGCTGGTGCCAGTACGGGTAGGGCCAGGTGGTCTCGCTCGCCGCGTCGAGCTTCGCGACCTGCTCGGGCGATAGTGACCAGCCCACGGCGCCCAGGTTGTCCTTTAATTGCTCCTCGGTGCGCGCGCCGATGATGACCGCGGAGACGGTGGGGCGCTGGAGCAGCCAGTTGAGCGCGATCTGCGGGACGCTTTTTCCGGTCTCCTTCGCGACCTCGTCGATCGCGTCGACGACGGTGTAGAGGTACTCGTCGTCGACCGGCGGGCCCGCCTTCGCGGTGACGGGGAGGCGGCTCACCTTCGGCATCGGCTCTCCCCGACGAATCTTCCCGGTGAGTCTGCCCCAGCCCAGTGGGCTCCACACGACGGTGCCCACGCCCTGGTCCACGGCGAGCGGCATGAGCTCCCACTCGTAGTCGCGCCCGACGAGCGAGTAGTACGCCTGGTGCGCGACAAACCGCGCCCAGCCGTGGTCGTCGCTCGCGGCGAGCGACTTCATGAGGTGCCACCCCGAGTAGTTCGAGCAGCCGATGTAGCGGATCTTGCCGGCGGTCACGAGATCGTCGAGCGCGTGCAGCGTCTCCTCCACCGGCGTCTTCGCGTCGAACGCGTGCAGCTGGAAGAGGTCGATGTGGTCGGTTCCGAGGCGCTTCAGGCTCCGGTTCACCGCCTCGATCAGGTGGAAACGCGAGGCGCCCACGTCATTCGGACCCGGGCCCGAGGGGAAGGTCGCCTTCGTGGAGAGCAGCACCTCGTCGCGGCGACCCTTGATCGCCTCGCCGAGGATTTGCTCCGCCTCGCCGCCGCCGTATCCGTCGGCGCTGTCGAACATCGTGACGCCGGCTTCGAGGCAGAGGTCGACGAAGCGACGCGCCTGGTCGACCTGCGTCGCGCTCCACGCCTTTGCGAACTCGTTCGAACCGCCGAAACCGGCGGTACCGAGCGTGAGCGCGGGAACGGAGAAGCCCGAGTTTCCGAGTAGTCGATATTCCATACGCCTCCTCAGGTAGCGACGCGACGCGGTGCGCCCGTCGCGGCATGATATCACGATCGACGCGGTGCTGAAAACGCCGATGGAAGCAAGAGGCGAGCGACGGAGCGGC
>CAYWJH010000080.1:10979-15070 GCA_964458555.1 uncultured Spirochaetaceae bacterium
CCGGCCGGTGTAACGAATTCAGACGGCCGTTTTGCTTGTATACTGAGAGTGTCATGCCCACGCGCGTCTCGCTCTCAGCGCATACCGAACGCGAGCTTCTCACCGCCTCGGACTTCCTCGACTGGCTCGAACCCGGCCGCCACGCCGACCTCGTCGACGGGGAGGTCGTGATGCACTCCCCGGTCTCCACGCGCCACGCGGACCTGTTGAACTTCCTCGACCGACTACTGGGCGCGTACGTAGACGAGCGCGGCCTGGGCACGCTCTACCGCGAAGTGGTCGCGGTGAAACTGAGTCCACGCGATGTCTTCCTGCCGGACCTCGCCTTCTATTCCGCCGCGCGCCACGACGCGATCAAATCGACGTACGCAGAGGGCGCGCCCGACCTCGTCGTTGAGGTCCTTTCACCGGCGACCGCGCGACGCGACACAGGGACGAAGTTCGCGAAGTACGAGCTCTCCGGCGTGCGCGAGTACTGGATACTCGATCCAGCGACGCTCACCCATCGCTTCTACCGCCGCGATTCGGCGGAGCTCGTCGAATACGCCGACGGGGAAGATCGGATCGACTCGCGCGCGGTCGAGGGGTTCTTCGTGATGCGCGCGTGGCTCGACCCGGAGCGGCTGCCGCGAATCGCGGAGGCGCTCGAGCGGGTCAGGGCGCTTGCATAGCTCGACGATCTGCGGCGTGAGGATCGCACCACGTGTACCCGGTCCCCGCCTCCGGGCTGAGCGTTCGTTTCTCCGCGATGGCGCGCTACTACGGCCGACCGGTCGTCGATCGAGTCGTCCCGGCGCGAGTGATCGACACGTACCTGGACTCGACTGCGGACAGGCACTTTGTCACGCTCCTCATGATGTTCTTGTTGCCCTTCTTTCCCGATGATGCACTGTGCTTCATATCCGGGCTATCCAAACTGCGGTTTCATGCCTTTCTCCTCTTCGTGTTGATCGGCAGGCCGCCAGGAATGCTCGTGAGCAGTCTCGTCGGTGCGGGGATCATGGTCGTGCCCTGGTGGGGATGGGCGCTCATCGTGCTCGGATCGGCCGGTCTGTTCTGGCTTTGATACCGCTATCGCGACGCACTCCACCGCGTGCTTGGGATAGACTCGCCTGACGACGTCGCGGAATGAGAACGCCAGGGGATCCGGGATGCTCGATTCTCACTCCACCCAGTGGCATCCGATCGAGCGGGGATTGGCGCTCGCGGCACGGACGATCACGAGCGCCGAGAGAACCGCGTTGCGCAGCTCCACGATCTGCCGTGTCAGGATCGCGCTGCGGTAGAACTGCTCGACGCGGTGGCTGAGGTAGTCCAGGTCCGCGAGTGCGCGCGCGAGGCGCTTGCGGCTGCGGATGATGCCCGCGTAGTTCCACATCGTGGACTGAATCGTCTGCAGGTCCTGCTTCACGAGGACCGGGTCGAACTCCTCGGTCACGACCGGTTCGATCCAGTCGGGAATCGACTCGAGAAGCTGCGCGGGTAGCAGGCCGGGCCTCCGGCCGGGCATCGGCGCACATCGCTCGACGGCCGTGCGACCACAACGCGCACCCCAGAGCAGCGCCTCCATGAGCGAGACCGAGGCGAGCCGGTTGGCGCCGTGGACCCCGGTGCAGGCGGTCTCGCCCGCGGCGAGCAGTCCCTCGATGGTCGTCCTGCCGTCGAGGCCCACCTTGACGCCGCCGCAGAAGTAGTGCGCCGCAGGCACGACCGGGATCGGCTCGCTGCGGATATCGATGCCGAGCGAGCGGCAGTGCGCGGTGATCTCCGGGAACCGGGTTGCCACGTCGACGTCGGTGACTCCGGTGGCGTCGAGCATGACGTACTCGCTGTCCTCGCGCTCCATCTCGCGGTAGATCGCGCGCGCGACTTCGTCTCTGGGAGCGAGCTCCGCGTCGGCATGATAGCGGCTCATGAATCGTTCGCCCGCACGGTTTATGAGTTTTGCTCCTTCGCCCCTGAGTGCCTCGGTGATGAGGAAGCGGCGCGAGTCGCGGTGGAAGAGTATGGTCGGGTGGAACTGCACGTACTCCGCGTCCATGACATCCGCGCCTATCCGGTGCGCCATCGCGACTCCGTCGCCGGTCGCGCCCTCCGGGTTGGACGTGTGACGGAAAAGATTGCCCACGCCTCCGGAGGCGAGGAGCACCGTCGGCGCGAAGTACGTTACCGCGTCGGCCTGTGCCTCGCGAAGCGCGTAGACGCCGAGCACGCGGGTCCGACGATAGCGTTCCTGTGGATTGGTGGAGTTGTGCGTGTTCGTGATGAGGTCGACCGCGGTGTGGCCGGTCAGCAGCGTGATTCCCGGCGTCTTGCCCAGGTAGTCCAGGAGCGAGCGTTGGATCGCCGCGCCGGTGGTATCGCGCGAGTAGTAGATCCTTCGCACCGAGTGCGCCGCCTCCCTGGTGAGCGCCGGCCTGCCGGCGTCGTCGGTGGTGAAGGGCACGCCGACTTTCTCCACGAGAAAGCTCTCCACGAGCGCGGGGCCCTCCGCTACCAGAAGATCGACCGCTTCTGTGAAGTTCACCTCGGCGCCGGCGTAGCGGACGTCGCGGGCGAGAAGTCCGGCGGAGTCCTCAGGGCTCGGGCCGACGATTCCTCCCTGCGCCCAGCGCGTGTTCGACTCGAACGCGTCGCCTTCCTTCGAGAGCACTGCGACGCGCAAGCCCGCCTCCGCCGCGACGATCGCCGCGCTCTGCCCGGCGATACCGGCGCCTACGACGATGAGATCGAACTCCTCCCGGTTTGCGGCGCCGCTCATCGCGACTGCTCCCCGGGCGCGATCGTGAGCGAGAAGTCGAGCGCCTCCACCGAGTGCGTGAGCCGGCCGACCGAGATGAAGTCGACGCCCGCGGCGCTCACCTCGCGCACCCGCGAGAGATCCATGTTTCCGGACGCTTCGATCTGCGGCGAGCCGGCGCAGATCGCCACCGCCTCGCGCGTCTGCTCGATCGACATGTTGTCGAGCATGATCACGTCCACGTGAAGCGCGCGCGCCTCTGTGACCTCCTCGATCGTACGGCATTCGACCTCGATGCGGTAGCGATCGCCCCAGCGCTCGCGCACCGCGCCCACCGCACGCGTGATCGACCCGGCGCGGTCGATGTGGTTGTCCTTGAGGAGCACCATATCGTGGAGCCCCATCCGGTGGTTCGTGCCGCCGCCCACTCGCACCGCGTACTTGGAGAGTGCGCGATAGCCGGGGAGCGTCTTCCGTGTATCGAGGATCTTCGCGTTGCCGCCGCGCGCGGCCTCGTCGGCGTAGCTTCGCGCGGCGGTTGCGATCCCCGAAAGAAACGAGAGGAAGTTGAGCGCGACACGTTCGCCGGAGAGCACGGCGGCCGCGGCGCCCGAGACCGTGGCCACGGAGTCCCCGGGAGACAGCGTTGCACCGTCGGTCACGTGCAGGTCGACTGTTGTCCTCTCGTCAACCACGTGGAATACGGCGGCGAAAAGCTCGCCGCCCGCGAGGACGCCGTGGGCCTTGCACGTCAGGCGCACGAGAAGCTGCTCGTCTGAGAAGAGCGCCTGCGAGGTCACGTCGCCGGACGAGCCGAGGTCTTCTGCGAGTGCCGCCTTCACAAGATCATCGTAGTCGGCTGGTTGCATACCGCATCGTACGACAGAAACTTGACCGGAACAATCGGCGGCGATACGCTGTCCCGAGATGAACACGTCCACCGACGCGCTCTACGCGCGCATGCACGAGAAGCTCGCCGATGTCGTTCCCGACTTCGAGCTTCGCCATAAGGCCGAGCTCGCCGCGAGAATCCTCGAGCTCAAAGAGGAACGCAACGCGGTGATCCTGGGCCACAACTACATGGAGCCGGCGCTCTTTCACTCGATTCCGGACTTCACCGGCGACTCGCTCGAGCTCTGCCGGAAGGCGGCGGCAACCGACAAGGAGATCATCGTCTTCTGCGGGGTCCGTTTCATGGCGGAAACGGCGAAGATCCTCAACCCGGAGAAGACCGTCCTCATCCCGTCGCCGAAGGCGGGTTGCTCGCTCGCGGAGAGCATCACCGCCGACGACATACGCGAGCTTCGCCGCCGGTACCCCGGGGTGCCGGTCGTCACCTACGTCAACACCT
>CAYWJH010000081.1:0-14545 GCA_964458555.1 uncultured Spirochaetaceae bacterium
AGCGACGCCGTCCCGCCGGGCGGCGGGCGCGGCGCGGAGGCCCGGCGCAGGCGGCGGCGCACCGTGGCCGTACCGGTCGTCGCGATGATCGCGGCGCTCCTCTTCGTGACCGCCCTGCTCTTCGTCCCGCGCGGCGGCTTCGCGCCGCAGGATGCGGTCTACCTCAGCGGTACCGGCGCCGCGCGCGCGGCGCGCGGGGTCGTCCTCGTCGGCAGGCGGCGAACGATTGTCTTCGCCTCCGGGCTCAGCGAGCTCACCCCGGGCTACCGCTACGTCGCCTGGCGGGTCGACGACGAGGGCTACGAGCGGATCGGGTCTATGGTGACGCTCGGCGGCGGGCGCGCGCGATTGCGCGTCGAGCTCCTCGTCGAGGCGGAGCAGATCGAGGTCACGATCGAGGCGAGCGCTTCCACGGGGGCGCCCGACGGGCCCACGGTCCTCGCCGGCTTCCGCAGCCTCGAGTAGACAGCCGGGCGCCCCGGCGCCCGAGTTGACGCTGGAGGCGGGCTTCCGGATATTCGGGGATCATGAAGCTCGCCCCCATCGAAGACAACGTCGTAACCGCCCATCTCGGGGAGATCGCGGCCGACGGCATGGACATATTCCTGATCAGCGATTCCAACTACCGGGGTGCCGTGCTGCACGCCACGCGGATGATCAACCAGATGCGCGCCAACCACGAGCTCGGCATCCTCGAGACGCTGATGCTCGGCCACTCGTACATGGCGGCCGGCCTGCTGACCTCGCTCGTCAAGGGCAACGACCGCATCGTGCTCACGATCGACTGCGAGGGGCCGGTTCGCGGCGTCGCGGTCGAGTCGAACGCGCACGGCGAGGTGCGCGGGTATCTGCGGCGCCAGCCTATCCCGGTCGAGGGGCCGGTGGAGAGCTTCGACCTCGCCCCGTACATCGGCGAGGGGACGCTGAGCATCACCCGCCATCTCGAGATGGCGCGCAACCCCTTTTCCGGGCACGTGAAGCTCGTCTACAGCAACCTCGCGAAGGACCTCGCCAACTATTTCGTGGTCTCCGAGCAACTGCCCACCGCGGTGAGCCTCAGTATCCAGTTCGACCGGCAGGGGCGCGTGAGCGGGGCCGGCGGGCTATTCATTCAGTCGATGCCCGGAGCCGATCGCTCCGGCGGCGCCGAGCTCGAAGACCGGGTGAAGGAGCTACCGTCGCTCGGCTCCCGCTTCGCCCAGGGCGACACGCCGGCGCATATCATCAACACCTACTTCAGCGAGTTCACCCCTGACGTGATCGGCACGCGCTCGATCGAGTTCAGCTGCCACTGCAGCCGCGAGGTCTACGCGGACTACCTCGCGTCGCTTCCGAACGACGAGCTCGACGACATTCGTGAGAACGGCCCGTTCCCGCTCAAGATAACGTGTCACAACTGCGGCTCTACGTACGTCTACGAACGCGGCGAGGTCGAGCGCATCATCGACGGGAGGAAGAGCGGACACGGGTGAGCACGGGCAGAGGCGTCCCGCGACGCGACCCGGCCCGACGTAGTACACTGGTGAGGTGGCTACCGATCCCCTCCAGCACCTGTCGATAGACGGCCTGCGGTCGCTCGACGGACTCGTGGCCGATTCGTCGTCGATCATCTACGCGAACAAGGCCGGCTTCCTGCTGCCGCTCGCGCAGACGGTCACGCTCACCGCACCTCCGGGTGTATTCGAGGAGCTCGACGAACGGATCCCTCCGGAGGCGGGCCTGCAGTACCTCGAACGGATCACGGACAACGAGACGGTCTACAAGGGCTACAAGGTCGACGCGCAGGTCATCGTCGCTGCCGGACAGATGCAGCTGCCGGTCCTCAGCGACGACCTTGGGCTCCTCGGGCGCGCCGCCGAGCACGAAATCGCGGGGTACACGATTCGCGCGATGCTCGAGCTACTGCTGCTGCGCGAGCGCATCGACCTTGAAACCTATACCCGATTCAAGCGATCATTGTCTGAGCTGGTGCGCTACGCGGTTCCGCTCTACGTCGCCGCAGAAGAGCTGCACTGGCAGATCAGAAAGGAGATTGGATAATGGAGTACCGAAAGCTGGGAACGAGCGATCTCAACGTCTCTGCAATCGCCTTCGGCGCCTGGGGCATCGCCGGCGGTTCCATGTGGGGCGAACAGGATGAGGCCGACAGCATAGACGCGCTCAAAGCCGCGGTCGACGCCGGGATCACCTTCATCGACACCGCCGAAGCCTACGGCGGCGGATACTCGGAAGAGGTGATCGGGCGCGCGCTCGCGAAGCGGCGCGGCGACATCACGCTCGCTACGAAGGTGTCGCCGACGAATCTCGCGCCGGCCGACCTGCGCGCCTCCTGCGAGGCGTCGTTGAGCCGCCTGCAGTCCGACTACGTCGACCTCTACCAGATCCACTGGCCCACCGACGACGTGGACCCGGACGCGGTCGTAGAGACGCTCTCAAAGCTGCGAGACGAGGGCAAGATCCGCTACGTGGGCGTGTCGAACTTCGGGCCGGGCGACCTCGCACCGTATCCGAAGGACCTGTTCGTGAGCAACCAGCTCGCCTACAGCATCGCCTTCCGCGCGATCGAGTACGCGCTCGTCGGCGCCTCGCTCGAGCGCGGCATGTCGATCATCACCTATAGCTCGCTGCTGCACGGCGTGCTCACCGGGAAGTTCGCCAACGCCGACGAGGTCCCGGAGGGCCGGGCGCGAACACGGCACTTTTCGGGCAGCCGGCCGCAGGCGCGCCACGGAGAGGCCGGGCACGAACAGACGCTCTTCGCGCTCGTCGACGACATGCGAGAGGTCGCAGAAGAGGCCGGCTTGAGCGTACGCGAAGTCGCGATGCTCTGGGTGCTCGCGCAGAAGGGCGTCGCGACGATCCTCGCCGGATCGCGCACGGCCGCGCAGGCCGAGTCGAACGCCGCGGTCGCCGAGAAGAAGCTCGCCCCCGAGCACATCGAACGCCTGACGAAGGCGAGCGAGCCGCTGAAGACCGCGATGGGCCCGAACCCCGACATGTGGAAGGCCGACAGCCGGGTCAAGTTCGCGTGAGCTGAGATCCGTGCTGCGCGCTTAGCGTGCTTGCGAGCCGGGCGGGCTCTTCGTATTATGGTGGTATGAAGGGCGACATCGTCAACGTCGAACAGCACCACCGTCGCGCCGCCCGTGCGATCGTCGACCGGCTCGAGGCGGAGATCCGAGCGCAGTCGCGGCCTTACACGATTACCGTCGCCGGCGAGAGCGGCAGCGGCAAGTCGGAGACCGGCAAGGCGATCGACGACGAGTGCTCGACGCGCGGGCTCGAGGCGTACGTGTTCCAGCAGGACGACTACTTCCGCCTGCCGCCCAAATCGAACGACCGCAAGCGACGCGAGGACATCGCCTGGGTCGGCGTGGGTGAGGTGCGTCTCGACCTGCTCGACGAGCACCTCGCCGCGGCGCGCGAGCGGTCGAGCAGCGTAGTCAAGCCGCTCGTCGACTACGACGCGGATTCGATCGGCGAGGAAACCGTAGACCTCTCGGGCATCGACGTCGCGATCGCCGAAGGCACGTACACCACCCTGCTGCACAACGTCGACTGCCGCGTGTTCATCGCGCGCACGCGAGTCGACACGCTCGAGAGTCGCAAGCAGCGCGCGCGCGAGCGCATCGAACCTTTTCTCGAACACGTGCTCGAGATCGAACACGGGATTATCGCTGCGCATCGGGAAAAGGCCGATGTCATCATCTCGAACGACTACGAGGTCTCCTTCGTTGATCGATAGCGGCACCGCGAGCCGACGCGATCGACTCATCGACTACCTCGCGCGCTTCGTCACCGCGGAGCGCCATGCGCGTATGCACGCAGTACTCGCCGAGCGAACGCGCTATCTCACCGTCGCCGTGGAGGACATCTACCAGCCGCACAACGCGAGCGCGGTGCTGCGCACCTGCGACTGTTTCGGCGTGCAGGACGTCCACATCATCGAGAACCGAAACGAGTACCGGCTCAACCCCGGGGTGGAGCTCGGCACCGCGCAGTGGCTGACGTTGCACCGCTACCGCGACGGTGAGAACAACACGCCGACCGCGATCGACTCGCTGCGCGCGGCGGGCTACCGCGTCGTCGCGACGACGCCGCACACGAACCAGGTTGCGCTCGAGGAGCTCGACCTGCGCGCCGGGCCGGTCGCGCTGCTGTTCGGAAACGAGCTCGACGGTTTGAGCGACACCGCGCTCGAAGCGGCCGACGAGCACCTCGTCATTCCCATGTACGGATTCGTGGAGAGCTTCAACATCTCGGTATCCGCTGCGATCGTTCTCCACCACCTCGCGCACGCGCTGCGCGCGAGCGACCTCGACTACCGGCTCGACGAGGAGGAGCGGCGTGACATAGAGCTCGCATGGCTTCGATCGAGCATCAGACGGGTCGAGGCGCTCGAGCGCGAGTTCGCCGAGGAGCACCCATGATCCGCATAGGCGCCCACGTGAGCATCGCCGGCGGCGTTCAGACCGCGCCCGAGCGCGCGATCGAGCTCGAGGCGAACGCGATGGGCATCTTCACGAAGAACCAGCGACAGTGGAACGCGAAACCGCTCGGCGGCGCGGATATCGAGGCCTTCGGCGAGGGGCTCGCCAGATCGGGAATCCGGCAGGAACACGTCGTCATCCACGCAAGCTACCTCATCAATATCGGGAATCCAAATCCGGCCAAGCGACGGAAGTCCCTCGACGCGCTCTTCGACGAGTGCGTTCGCGCCGAGCAGCTCGGGCTCACGCTCGTGAACTTCCATCCGGGTAGCGGAATGGGCGAGATCGGCGAGGAGGAGACGCTCGATCTCATCGCCGATGGCGTGGTTTCGGTCCTCGAGCGGACCTCGACCGCGGTGGTCGTCCTCGAGGTCACCGCCGGACAGGGAGCGCACGTGGGCTACCGCTTCGATCACATCGCAGAGATCATCCGACGAGCTGGGGCGCCCGACCGGCTGCGCGCGTGCATCGACTCGTGTCACATCTACGCCGCCGGCTACGACGTGCGGAGCGCGAAGGCGTACGCCGCGACGATGGACGAGTTCGCGCGCACGGTCGGGTTCGACCGGCTCGCGGCGATCCACCTCAACGACTCGATGACCGCGCTGGGAAGCCGGCGCGACCGACACGAGCGCATCGGCATGGGCGAGATAGGCCTCGAAGGGCTTGCGAACTTCGTCGGCGACGGCCGGCTCGCCGAGGTTCCGTTCGTGCTCGAGACGACCGAGCCCGACCTCTGGAAGGACGAGATCGCGCTGCTTCGGGCGATCGCGGACGGGTCGGCCGATCCCGCTACCGCGGAGCCACCGGCGCTGCGAAGCGGAGAGGAGACCTGATGGCGCGTACGAAGACCTACGAACAGCAGGAGGTCGTCGACCTCGAGTACCAGGGGAACGGTATCGTGAAACCCGAAGGCCGGGTCGTCTTCGTGGAGGGCGTGCTGCCCGGCGAGGTCGTAGACGTACGGGTCACGCGGCGCAAGAAGGGCGTCGCCTTCGCCGTGCCCACCGCGATCCACGAGACCTCGCCGGAGCGCGTCCAACCGTTCTGCCCGCACTTCGCCGACTGCGGCGGCTGCACGTGGCAGTACCTCGGCTACGAGGACCAGCTGCGCTACAAGGAACGGTTCGTCGCGGAGGTGCTCGAGCGCATCGGCGGCATCACACACCCGGCGCCGCTTCCCATCATCGGCTGCGAGAACGATCGGTACTACCGGAACAAGCTCGAGTTCTCCTTCTCGCCCATGCGCTGGATCACCGAGCGCGAGATCGCCGAAGGCGCGGACATCCCCGACCGCCGCGCGCTCGGATTCCACGTCAAGGGCCGCTTCGACCGCGTACTCGACGTGGAGACCTGCTTCCTCCAGCGAGACCCGTCGAACGCGATACGCACCGAAGCGCGGCGCATCGCGCGCGAGCACGGCTACTCGTTCCACGACCCGGCCGAGCACACCGGCCTGTTGCGCAGTCTCATCATCCGCACGACCGAAGGCGGCGAGGTGATGGTGATCCTCGTGATCGGCGAAGAGCGCCCCGAGGTGGCGGCGACGCTTCTCGGCGAGCTCATCGAGGCGGTGCCTGAGATCACATCGGCCCATTACATCGTCAACACGACGCGCAACGACGACGTTGGACCGCACCCGGCGTTCCACGTCGCCGGCACGCAGACGATCCACGAGCGATGCGGCCACCTGCGCTTTGCGATCCATCCGAAGAGCTTCTACCAGACCAATTCCAGACAGGCCGAGCGGCTCTACGCGGTCGTGCGCGAGTGGCTCGACGCACGGGAGACCGACACGCTGCTCGACCTCTACTGCGGCATCGGGAGCATCGGGCTCTTCCTCGCCGACCGCGTCGGGCGCGTCGTGGGCGTCGAATACGTGGAGGACGCAGTCGATCGCGCGCGGGAGAACGCAGGCTTGAACGGCTACTCGAATGCCGAGTTCCACGCCGGTGACGTGCGCGAGATCCTCGCGTCGGCCGGCCGGTCGGGGACGAAGCTTCCTCAGCCGGACCTCGTCGTGCTCGACCCGCCGCGCGCCGGCGTCCACCCGGACGTGATCGGCGAGCTCCTGCGGCTGCGGCCGCGACAGATCGTCTACGTGAGCTGCAAGCCCTCCACTCAGGCGCGCGATCTCGCGATGCTCACCGACGAGTACGAGATCGCGGGGGTGCAGCCGGTTGATATGTTCCCGCAGACCTTTCACATCGAGAGCGTCGTCGACCTCAGGCGAAGAGAGGGCGCATGAGACACGTCATCATCACCGGGGCCTACGTCCACCGAAGCGAGCTCGACGGGGAGGCACGATGACCGGGACGCAGAAGCAGAACCTGGAGAAGATCGTGGGCGACGCGCTCGCGCGCGTGAACCCGTACGATATGATCCGCAACGCCGTCAGCCTCGACGGATCGACACTCAACATCGACACGGAGAGCGTTCACGACTCGCTCGACCTCGACGCGTTCGAGCGGATCTTCGTGATCGGCGCCGGAAAGGCCGGTGCGCCCATGGCGCGGGCGCTCGAGGAGCTGCTGGGAGACCGGATCAGCGCGGGTGTCGTGAGCGTCAAGGAGGGGCACGTCGAAGAGCTCGCGCGCGTGCAACTCGTCGAGGCCGGCCACCCCATCCCCAACGACGCGAGCGTCGAGGCCGGCAGGCGCGTGCTCGAGCTCGCCGGCGAATCGGACCGCGCGACGCTCGTCCTCACGGTGATCTCTGGAGGCGGGTCGGCGCTGCTCGCCGCTCCGCTCTCAACGGAAGTGGACGGCGAGCGTGTCTCGCTCTCGCTGGGGCAGATCCAGCAGACGACGCAGGCCTTGCTCGACAGCGGGGCGACGATCCACGAGGTGAACGCGGTGCGCAAGCACCTGTCGGCGATCAAGGGCGGCCGCCTCGCCGAGGCGCTCGCCCCGGCGCACTCGATCAGCCTCATTCTCTCCGACGTCGTGGGCGACGATCTCGATTCGATCGCCTCCGGCCTGACCGTACCGGACCGTTCGACCTACGGTGAGGCGCTCGCCTACGTAAACCGCTACCGCATCCGCGATCGACTTCCCGACCAGGCCCTCCGCCTGCTCGACGCCGGCGCCGCGGGCAGGATCGCCGAAACACCTGCACCGGAGAGCGACGCGTTTCGCCTCGTGCGCAACGTGCTCGTGGGCACGAACTACCAGGCGCTGCTCGCAGCGGCCGAAACAGCCCGTTCGCTCGGCTACGAGCCTGTGCTCCTGACCTCCCGGCTCACCGGCGAGGCGCGGGAGGCGGCCGGTTTCCTCGCGTCGATCATCGCCGAGGTTCGCTCGCACGAGCGTCCGGTCTCCGCTCCAGCGTGCATCCTCTGCGGCGGCGAGACGACGGTCACCATTCGCGGCGGCGGCCGGGGCGGACGGAACCAGGAGCTCGCGCTCGCGATGGTCGAGGAGATGGGCAGGCACCCCGAGCTCTACGCGTCGACCGCATTCCTGTCCGCGGCGACCGACGGTACCGACGGCCCCACCGACGCCGCGGGCGCCTTCGCGTCGCCTGAGATCGCGCGCCGCGCGGCGAAGGCGGGGCTGGACGCGACGCGATCGCTTGCCGAAAACGACTCGTATCGTTTCTTTGATGGTATTGGCGAGTTGCTTCGCACCGGGCCCACGAACACCAACGTGTGCGACATCCAGGTGGCGCTCGTCGACGAGTCGTGACGAGTCGTAGCGAGCCGGAGGAACCGTGTCGATCTATCGTGTGCACTTCAAATGGAAAGAGAAGGAGCTCGTGCTCCGGGCGCGGGGTCTCGACCTCACCCATCCCTACTTCGTGTCGATCACCGATATCGTCTTTCCCGACACGAAGAAGATCATCATCGATCCGTCTGAGGACGAGGTGCGCCGCACCTTCGGGAAGGCGGACCATCTCATGATCCCGTTCCAGACCGTGACGCTCATCGAGGAGTACAAGGACGGCGAGCCCGAGCAGGGCGCGGTCGTCCGCGACTTCCGCGTGATCGAGGAGGACGACGATGAGGAGCCCGAGCCGGAGCCCGACGGTCTCGATGGCCCATTCGACCACGATGACTGAGTCAAACTGACCCGCCTCACGCTGGCGCTCTTCGACGCGGTCGAGACGCTCTCGCGCTGCTGCGCGCGCGCTCCAACGGAATGACTACGCTCGGCTGCGCCGGCTGCAAACCCTCCTGCCCGTCCAGCCACAGCCGAGGGCTCGCTCTTTCGCACCCAACGTAGAGCTTTACAGCGACGAGCGTATAGGGTATGACATGAGCATGCCGCTCTACGAGTACCAGTGCCGTTCCTGCGGAACGGTCAACGAATACCTTGTCGGTGTGGGAAGCGACGCTCCCGAACTCGCCTGCGATTCGTGCGGGTCGGACGAGCTCGAGAAGATGATCTCCATGATCAGCGTGACGCGCGGTACCCCCGCTCAGGCGGGCTGCGACGGCGCGTGCGACTGCGAGGGAGGCGGGTGCGGCGACGGCCCCTGCGCCTGCGGGGCGTAGCCGGCAGGACCGCTCAGCTCGCGCTCGTCGTCGCGTCGAGGCAGCCGTCGACGTCGCCGAAGAGCGCGTCGAGGCGCTGCGGCGTGGTGCGGCAGCGAGAGCCTTCGAACTCGCCGGCGTCTTCGAAGATCGACAGAATGCGGGGATCGCAGGCGTCGATCACGCGTTCGGACAGCGAGATGCACCCGGGCTCGGTTCCGGCCTTCTCGAGGTGCGCCGCGTAGTTGATTACGTCCGAGACGATCCGACCGGTCTCGCTGTAGAAGGTTACCTGCCCGGTGTCGAGTCCGAGCCGCAGCTGCACACGCTGGTTCACCGGATTCGCCGGCGAGATGTTGAACAGCGGGAGCGAGCTCTGGATGTCGATCGCGCACATCACGGCTCGATCGGCGTGGCCGGAGAAGGTGAACGCAAGCAGGCCGCCGTCACCGGCCCAGCTCCACATCCGTCCGTCGTAGTCGTCGAGCTTCCGCTCGAGGAAGCGCCACAGCTCGAAGTAGAGCTTCTCCATCGTCTTCGCGCCGTTCTCGCGGACGAGCGCGCTGTTGCCCACGATGTCCACGCTGACCACGGTGATCGCGTAGGTCTTGCCGTCGCGGAGGCTGCCCCAATTCTTCAGCCGCTCCACCTCTTCCTTCGTGTGGTGGAGACGCCGTCGCGCGGGGTCGTAGACGATGCCCAGCCGGGCAAGCGAATTGAAGAACACCTCGATGTCCTTCACCTCCACCCTCCTGCCGCAGAAGCTCCTGCCGTCGAGCTCGGCGATGAGCTGGACGAGGTCCGGCAGCTTCGAGCGCGCCTCGGCCTCCTCGACGAGCAGTCCTGCGGCTCGCGGACGCGAGATCGTAATGTGGTTGTCGGCCCCGGCCTTCTCGTGACTGCTGTACGAGCGGAACAGGAGGCGTCCGAGCTCGTCGACATCGTCGGAGGTGAACGATCCTGCGATGACTTCGCGGAGATCGTTCCGAAGCGCCGGGGTAGCTAGCTCTTCGGTCCTGGGTCTCATAATTGAGGGAGTATATAGGTTGGAGTTTTATGTGGCAAGCGGGTGCCCGGGCACGGAGAACCCGTCGTGGTCGCCGCGGACGCGTATGAGTACCTTCGAGGCTGCATGAGCACGACCAACGGCTTTGTCTGGATCGACCGTATCCGCGACTGCGACCGCGAGGCGTGGAATCGGCTCGCCAATCAATACGAGACGCCGCTCCTCGACTGGGATTGGCTGCGGATCCTCGAAGAGTCGGAGAGCGTCTCCCCGGATGAGGGATGGATTCCGCAGCACCTCCTGCTCTACCGCGAAGGAATGCTCGTGGCCGCCGCCGCGCTCTACGTGAAGACGCACAGCGCGGGCGAGTTCGTCTTCGACTACGCGTGGGCCGAGGTATCCGAGCAGCTCGGCACGCCCTACTATCCCAAGCTCGTCGCGATGAGCCCGCTCACGCCGGCGATCGGCTACCGCTTTCTGATCGACCGCGGCGAGGACGCGCGCGCGACCGCGGCAGAGATGCTCGACGAGATCAACGACTTCTCGCGCGCCAACGACATGCAGGGCTTCAGCATCCTGTGGCCCGAGCCCGATTTCGCCGACCTCCTCAACGCGGACGACTTCACGCCGTGGCGTCACCAGCACTTCCGCTGGGAGAACGAATCGTTCGAGAGCTTCGACGACTACCTCGCGCGGTTCAACAAGAATCAGCGGCGCAACATCAAGCGCGAACGGCGCAGCATGGCCGACCAGGGGCTCACCATCGCGACCCGCTTCGCCTCCGAGGTCTCCGAGGAGCACCTCGTCGCGATGTACGAGTACTACTCGAACACCAACGATCAGTTCGGCATGTGGGCCGCACGCTTCCTCACCCCCGAGTTCTTCGCAATGCTGCAGGACGGCGTGGGAGAGCGCGTGCTCTTCGCCTCCGCCTACGAGACAGGAAGCGACGTGCCGGTTGGGATGTCGATGCTGCTCTACAAGCCCGACCGCCTCATCGGGCGGTACTGGGGCGCCGAACGGTTCGTGAACAATCTCCACTTCAACCTCTGCTACTACGAGCCGATCCGGTGGGGCATCGAGCACGGCGTGAAGCGCTTCGACCCCGGGATGGGAAGCAGCCACAAGGTGCGTCGCGGCTTCCGGGCGGTCGCCACGCACAGCCTCCACCACTTCTACGACGAGCGGATGCAGCTCGTGATGAAGATGAACATCGACAAGATCAACCGCTACGAAGAGATGCATATTGAGCACCTGAACGACCACCTGCCCTTCGCCGAGCGACGCGGGTAGGCACGCCGTCACGCCCCCACTACAATGCTCGCGTGGTACGGACCGGGATCGATCTCACCCTCGTGGTTCAGCGCCCGCCATGCGGTGCGTGTCAGGTCATCGAGCAGTTGCTGCGCGAGAGCCTCGAGCGAGCCGTGCGCGAGGACGACCGCCTGTCGCTCCGCGTGCGGGAAATCCGCCATCCCTCCGAGCTCCGCGACGTGACGGGGCTCGAGGTAGAGAAGATGCCCGCGGTGCTCGTCAACGACGAGCAGGTGAGCGCGGGAAGGATCCTGACGATCCGGGACATCCGGGAGTGTATCGATGAGCTCGACAACGAGTAGACCCTGGCTCATGATCGTCGGCGGGTTTCTCGGCGCCGGCAAGACGACGACCGTCCTCGCGATCGCGCGCACGCTGCGCGAGCAGGGCCTCACCTTCGGGATCGTGACGAACGACCAGGGAAGCGACCTCGTCGACACGCAATTCCTCCGCGCGCACGACCTCGTCGTCGACGAGGTGACCGGCGGGTGTTTCTGCTGCAACTTCGACCAGTTCGCCGAGGCGCTCGCCGGCTACGGCGACGAGGTGGACGTGATCCTCGCCGAGCCGGTGGGAAGCTGCACCGATCTCGTGGCGACGCTCTTCCGCCCGCTTCGCGCCGAGAAGACGAAGCGATTCGACCTCGCGCCGCTCGCGGTCGTGATCGACCCTCGCCGCGCGCGCAAGTACATCGCGGGAAAGGGATCGCCGGAGATCAACTACCTCTTCGAGAAGCAGTGCGAGGAGGCCGATGTCCTTCTGCTCAACAAGACCGACACGCTCGCCGCCGACGAGGTCGCCGAGCTCGCCCGCGCGCTCGGCGAGCGCTTCCCCGGTCGCACCGTGCTCCCGGTCGCCGCGCGCACCGGTGAGGGCATCCCCGCGCTGCTCGACGAGCTCGGCTCGGCGGGGCACCGTGACGCTGAGCTCGACATCTCCTACGACCGCTACGGCGCGAGCGAGGCGGCGCTCGGCTGGCTCAACCTGCGCGCCGGGATCGCCGGCGCCGCCCGGCTCGACGCGAACGAGCTCGCGCTCGATGTACTGCGGCGCGTGGGCGCCGCGAGCCGCGAGCGGTCGTGGGAGATCGCCCACGCGAAGATCTACCTCGTCGCCGGCCTCGACCACGCGAAGGCGAGCCTCACCGACGAGACCGCCGAGCCCACCGTCGACGACACGATCGGGGGCAGGCCGGACACGCTCGAGCTCGTGCTCAACGCGCGTGTCGCCGCGCCGCCTGCCGACCTGGAAGCCGTCGCGATCGAGTCGATCCGCGCGCTCGTCCCCGACGCCGCGATCGAGAGCTCGTCGGCATTCGCCCCTTCGTACCCCACGCCGACACACAGGATAGACGCATGAGCATCACGGCAACGATCATCTCGGATCATCGACAGGACACCGTCGAGGTAGGCGACGACGAATCGCTCCTCGGCGCGCTCCAGCGCACCGGCTGGCACCTCCCCGCACCATGCGGCGGCACCGGCCGATGCGGCAAGTGCCTCGTCGCGCTCGACCCGCCGGAGGCCGGGGGCACGCGTTCGCCCGAGGAGGACCGGTTCACCGGCGACGACCCGGCGCGGCGGCTCGCCTGCCGCACGTACCCCGTCGCCGACCTCACCGTGACGCTTCCCGGCCGCGTCACGCCGCCGGCGAGCGCGGACACGCTCGCGAAGGGCGGAGGCATCGAGGTGCCCACGAGCGGGAAGCCCGTCGTGGTCCTCGAGCGCCTGCGGCTCAACGCCCCCACCCTCGAGGACCAGCAGAGCGTGTTGCGCCGGATGCGCGCCGCCGCCGGCATGGACGACCTGCGCGTCGCCTGCGAGCACCTGGCGGTCGCGGCGGCCGCGCTCGAAGCCGGCGCCGAGCTCGACACGATCATCGACACCGGCGAGCCGGCGCTCGTCGCGATCGAACGCGCACCCGACCGCACCGAGGCCGGAATGCGGCTGCTCGGCGTCGCCTTCGACATAGGTACCACGACCGTCGCGGGCTACCTCGTCGACCTCGGCAGCCACGACGTGCTCGCCTCGTGCTCGGAGGCGAACGCGCAGGGAGACTACGGCGCCGACGTCATCACGCGGATCACCGCGTACGGAGCCGGCGCGCCGCTGCACGAGGCGATCTGCGAACAGCTCGCCTCGCTCACGCGCCAACTCGCCCGGGACGCAGACGTCCGGTCGGAGGAGATCGCGACCGCTGCGATCGTGGGCAACACGACGATGCTCCATCTCCTGCTCGACCTCGACCCCAGCTCCATGAGCCGGGCGCCGTTCATGCCGGTGCTCACCGAGGGTGTCACCGTTCCGGCTTCCGACGTCTGCCTGCCGCTGCACCCAAAGGCGACGCTGCGCATCCCGCCCGGCGTGTCGGCGTACGTGGGCACCGACATCGTCGCCGATCTGCTCTCATCCGGGATGGACCGCCACCCGGGGGTGTCCCTGCTCGTCGACATAGGCACGAACGGCGAGATCGTCTGCGGCGGCGAGGACGGGCTCGTCGCCTGCTCGACCGCCGCCGGCCCGGCGTTCGAGGGCGCGACGATCCGGCACGGTTCGGGAGGCGTCGCCGGCGCGATCAATCACGTCCGGCGCGAGGGCGCGACGCTCGTGATCGAGACGATCGGCGGGGTCGCGCCGAAGAGCATCTGCGGCACCGGGCTCATGGACGCGGTCGCGGTGCTGCTCGCCGACGGCGTGGTCGACGAGACCGGCCGCTTCGACGCGGACGCGGCGACCGGCGAGGCCGCCGAGCTCTACCGCGAACGGATCGTGGAGGTCGACGGCGAACCGGCGCTCGTGCTCGCCGACGGGGAAAGCGCGCACGGCGAGCCGATCGTCCTCACGCAGGGCGACGTTCGTCAGGTGCAGCTCGCGAAGGGGGCGATCGCCGCGGGCATCCGCGTCCTGCTCGACGAAGCGGGTGTGGAACCGTCCGACCTTCAGGCGATCTACCTCGCCGGCGGGTTCGGGACGTACGTACGCCCTCTCGCGGCGCTGCGCGTGGGCCTGCTCCCCGACGTGGAGCCCGAGCGCGTGGTGGCGGTAGGCAACGCCGCCGGCGCCGGAGCGGCCCGCGTGCTCGTCGACCGCGCGAGCGGCGAAGAGGCGCAGACCATTGTCGACTCGTGCCGCTACATCGAGCTCAGCGGGTCGGCGGCGTTCCAGACCTTCTACATGGAAGAGATGATGTTCCCGGCACCCGAGTAAGCGCGGCGCTCACTTCAGGAGCAGGATTGCGCCGTAACCCGCGAAGAGCGTCGCG
>CAYWJH010000082.1:0-11123 GCA_964458555.1 uncultured Spirochaetaceae bacterium
GCGCGCCGGCGGCGCGGGCTCGGGCTCCGCCGGCCTCGGCTCCGGTTCGTCCGGCGCGGCCTCGGCGGGGGCGATCTCCGCGGGGTCCGGCTCCGGCTCGACCGGAACCGGCTCGGGCTCCGGCTCGACCTCCGGCGGTCGATAGTCGGGCAGCGTCACGGTCACCGGGGAGGTTTCTGGATAGGGCGTGAAGTCGAATCCGGCGATCGCGAACCCTCCGAAGAGCGCCCCGTGGAAGACGAGCGCGACGCCGACGGCGAGGAAGAGGCGATCGCGGTCGGTATGAATCATTGCCGCTCCTGCTGCTCCTCGAGCGTGCGAAGCGCGATGCCTCGGTACCCGTTTCGCCGCATGACGTCGAGCACGGAGACGATCGTCGCGTAGGACACGTCGGCGTTCGCCTCGATAATCGCGCTCCGCGTCTCCGCGTCGAGACGCTCGGACTGTTCCTCGATCGCCTCAAGACGCGCGTCGAGCTCCTCGTAGGAGACCTCATCGCGGTTGAGGTAGAGCCGGGACTCGCTCACGATGGTCACGACGACACGGTCGATCACGACGGGTTCCGAGCTCGTCGACTCGGGCAGATCGAGCGCGATGCCGGGCGTCATGACGAACGTCGAGGAGACCATGAAAAAGACGACGAGCTGAAAGACGACATCGATCATGGGTATCAGGTCTACGTTCGCGTTCGGCGACAGACGCCTGCGAAAGTGCATCACGCCCCCCGTTTCAGCATGAGCACGAGCTCGCTCACACGGTTCTCGATCCTGATGATGAGGTGATTCACCTTGCCGACGAGATAGTTGTAGAAACTGATCGCGGGGATGCTCACGATGATACCCGCGGCGGTCGTGATGAGCGCCTCCGCGATCCCGCGAGCGAGTACGGCCGGGTTGCCACCGACCGCACCGAAGTCTCCGAGGACGCCGAACGCCTGGATATTGCCGGTCACCGTCCCCAGCAGTCCGAGCAGCGGCGCGATGTGCGCGATCGTGCCCAGCGTCGAGAGGAAGCGTTCCATCCGGGGTATCTCAAGATTCGCCGCGTCGGTGATCATCTGCTTGATCACCTCTTCGGGATACGCGCGGTGCTCGATCCCGACGCGGCTCAGGTTCGTGATGGGGCTCGGACTCGCCTCGCAGATCGCGAGTGCCTCCTCGTAGTGCCCCTTCGAGACCGCACTTTTCAGCCGGTTCAGCACGACGCCTTCGTCGGTGCGGATCTTCCGGAGATAGAGCAGGCGCTCGACGATGATCGCGATCGCGACGATCGACAGCGCGATGATGATGACAAGAATGATACCGCCGCGTTCGATGAGCGTCAGCATGGCAGCTCCTACAGTGAAATTCGGCTATAGACCGATGCCCGGAAGCCCGGTTCGATGAACGGGTACTCGTCCGAGGGCACGGGCCCGAGACTGCCCCGCCCCTCCTCGAGGAGCGGCGCGAGCAGGTCGGCGAGCTCGAGCGAGAACTCGAGCTCGTCGCTCGGCGCGAACGAGCCGGTGATGCCCAGCCAGGGCATCGCGGCCTGCGGGTAGAAATCCGACCGCGCCTCCACGACGCCGGTGAATCGCTCGCTCTCGTCGTTCACGCGCAGCGACCCTTCGACGGTGCTCGTGGGAACGCCCGCCGGCGTCCCGAGGAACGACCCGGTCCACCCCGCCTGCACCTGCATCCGCTGAACCGGGCGCCAGCTCGCGCTCACGCCGCTGGTGAGCGTCAGCATCGAGCGTTGCTGGAGCGGAAACTCCTCGGCAAACGCGTCGTAGGACCCGACGTCGACCGCAGCATCGTGCGTCGCGAAATCGACCTCTCCGGTAATCGTGAGCCCGGAGACTCCCGACCACCGGGTGGCGAGACCGGCGTACCACTGACGGTCGTTGGCGAGCTCGGAGACCGCCGCGCTCGAGGAGACGCCGGCGAGCGGAACGCGATCCCAGATCTCCTCGAGCGTGATGCGTTCGACGCGGTAGCCACCCTCGATCGACGCCTCGAACGCATCGCCGAAGAGCGCGCCCAGCGACACTCGCCACGGGTAGTCGAGCGGAGATCCCGGTTCCCAGAAGATGCCCGCGCGCGCGCCGAGCGTCATCGAAGCAGGGAGCTCGACGTCAACCCCGCCGAGCAGGTCCACGTTCTGCCCGAGCGGGACGTTCTCGCTCATCAGCGCTCTGATGAAGTAGCTCGACTCGAAGACGATGTCGATCGCCCGGATCGCGAAACGGGCCTCAACCGCCGGCGTCGCCGCGATCTCCAGCTCATCGGAGGCCTGATTGCCTCGCGTCGTGGAGAGGATCCGCGATCCGACCGAGCCATCGAGCGTGCCGGCAAGCGAGATCAGAGGCTCGGGCACGAGCACCGCCTCGGCGGATACCGTCGTACGCCTCAGCCCAGCGCTGAAGGAGTCCGACTGCCCCTGCAGTCCCAGGACGTCCTCCCGGAAAGCCGCCTCGGTCTCTGCGTTCGCTCGTTCGCCGGAGGCGGCGAACCACCCGTCGATCACGTTCGACCGCGAGAAATATCCGCTTCCGGGCGGACGAAACTGAAAGCCGTCGAGTCCCTCGTAGGCAAACCGCAGCCGGAAGCGCGGGTCTGCACCGAGCTTGTAGAGGCTGAGCTCACCGACGATGTGGTTTGCCGAGCCGGCGCCGAGTCTGCCGCTCGAGAACACACTCGTCGTCTCCGTCGCCGCCGGTGACCCCGGCAGCGGCACGCTGAACGCCTCGTCGTCCACCGTGAGCTCCTCGGCTCCGGGGAGCGGGATCGTCACCTGCCCGAGCGCCAACTCCTCCTCGTCGGGGAGCACCGCGCTCACCTGCTCGACCTCGAGCTCTTCGACCTCGAGCACGAGGTCGGGCACGACGATGTCGGTCTCTTCGGGCGCCGCGGGACCCGATACGGGTGGCTGCCCCGCCACGCCGGCCCGGTCCTGCGCGCCCGCGAGGCCGGCGACCGACATAATCAGGAGCGCTGCGAGAATCGCTGTAAGGTACTTACTCATTCGTTTCTCCTCG
The DNA here is from genome assembly GCA_964458555.1 of uncultured Spirochaetaceae bacterium. Taxonomy (GTDB): domain Bacteria; phylum Spirochaetota; class Spirochaetia; order DSM-27196; family SLST01; genus SLST01. The sequence continues at coordinate 3,017 of CAYWJH010000082.1, forward strand.
TCGGAGCGTCCGTGCTTCCTCGAGCCACTCGGACCGCGGGAAGTCTTCTTCGAGCCGCTCGATGAGTGCGTCGACCTCGGCGGATCGTCCGAGCGTCGAGTACATGTTCGCGGCGCGGTAGATGGAAAGCGCCGCGAAATCGCGGTCGGCCGCGCCGACGGCCGCGGCGCGGAGATAGAGCTCCGCGGCTCGCCGCAGCTCGTCCTGCCTCGAGCGGTATTCACCGCGGAGGAAGAGCGCCTCGGCCGCAGCGAGCGGGTCGACGTCCTCCTGCTCGGCGACCGCCTCGAGCATGGGCATCACGCTCGCGGCGTCGGTGCTTGTCGCCGTATCTTCGTAGATCGTCATCCGCGCGAGCTCGATGATCGCCTGCCGGCCCTCGTCGGTCTGCGCACCGCCGGACTCCTCGATCGTGACCACGAGCTCGGCCTCGCGCTCACCGAGCCCGTTGATGAGCAGGACCAGCTCGTCGATCCTGCGCTGCGTTCCCGCCGCCCGAGCGGCCTCCGGGTACGCGGCCTGGAACTCGGTGTAGAGGTTGAGCGCCTGCCGGTACTCACCGCGCTCGCTGTGCGCGACCGCTGCACCCCGCATCGCCTGCGGACGAAACGGGCTCTCGCGATACTCCTCGATCAGGCGCTCCCACAGCAGGAGCGCTCCCGCGGTCTCGCCGAGGCGTTCGCTCGCCACTCCGCCCCAGTACAGCGCCGCGTCCATACGGTCGCCGCCTTGGAAGCTCGTTCGGTAGGAGAAGAACGCCTCCTGCGCTTCGGCGTACCGTCCGCGTTCGTAGAGCACCTCGGCACGCCGAAACGCCGACGATTCGGCGAGCGGACTCGCCGGATACGCGTCGAGGAGCGCGCCGTACGCTTCGACGGCGATGTCGATACTCCCAAGCGCGACCTGCGCCTCGGCGTACTCGAACCACGCGTCGTCGGCGTACGCGGACTCCGGGTGGTCCAGATAGAGGCTGCGGAACGAAGAGGCCGCCTGTTGATACGACCCCTGCGCCGCGAGCACACGGCCGAGCAGGAAGCTCGACTCGATCGCGAGCCGCTCTTCGGTCGAATACGAGCGGACGCGCGCGAGCGACGCTGCGGCGGTCTCGTACTCGCCGGTGAGGAAGTTGCTCCACCCGGCGAGGTACGCGGCATGAGCGGCCTGCTCGTGGTCCGGCGACTCGTCGAGCAGCGTCGCAAAGGTCGCCGCGGCGGCGCGATAATCGCCGCTGCGGTACGAGGCAAACCCGCCGTAGTAGCGCGCGTACGGCAGCAGTCCGGCCTGCGATGGAGCCGCGAGCTCGGCTGTTCGCGCGAAGACGTCGGCTGCCTCCTCGTAGGCCCGCTCGTTCACGAGCGCAAGACCGAGGACGTAGGAGAGTCTGCTCTCGATCGACGGCGTGAGCGCGTCGCGCGCGGTGAGCTCGTCGACGATCGCCGGCACCTCGTCCACGACGCGGGCGTAGCGCTCGAGCGAGAAGAGGAGGTTGACGTACTCGACCGCCGCCTGCGCGTCGGCCGATCGCAGCGGAATGTACTCGAAGAGCGCCTGCAACGCAGCCGCCTCGCGACCGAGATCGCGCAGCACGGTGGCGCGCAGCCGAAGGAGATCTGCCTGGATCCCACCGGTCCGCCCGGCGGAGAATGCAGAGTCGATCGCCGCGAGCGCTTCTCCGTTGCGACCCGCCCGCCGCAACGCAAAGGCGTACTGGTACGCCGCCTCGGCGAAGTACGGACCTGCCTCGTACCCGTCGAAGGCGGCCTCGAGCGTTGCGACCGCGTCGCTCACGCGTCCGAGGCGCAGCTGCAGGTTCCCGAGCGCGATGAGCACGCGCAGGCGCTCCGGGCTCTGCTCGCCGTAGAGATCGAGATATCCCGCGAGCACCTCCTCGGCGCCGCCTGGATCACCACGCCCGTCGAGCAGGCGCGAGAGATAGAGCGGTACCGAGGCCGGGATGAACTCGCTGCCGCGGAAGTCCCAGATGCGACGGAAGTAGAGCTCGGCGAGATCGTAGCGACCCTGCGTATAGCTGTCGATGCCCACGCGCAGCCAGAAAGCTTTCAGCACGTCGGTGCGGCCGGCGAGCGCCTGCTCGGCGCGTCGCAGCACGTCCGCCGGCTCTTCGGGAATCCGGTCGTCCTGCGCGAGCTGGAAGAGCCGCTGGAACGCGAGCGTCGCGAGCTCAGGGGGCGCCTGCTCGCTGCGACGGTAGCGAGGGATCGCCTCGTCGAGTCGCCCCTGCGCGTAGTACGCCTCCGCCTCGTAGAGCACGAGATTGGGCCGCCAGCGCTCCTCGAGCTGCGCCCGGTCGATCGCATTGGCCCGCTCGAGGAGCTCGTCCGAAAGCCCCGACTTCGCGTAGAGGCTCAACAGCAGCGTCACCGCGTAGCCCTCCGAAGCCGGGTCGGGCACGGTGTCCAGCATCCCCTCGAGCCCCCGGCGGGCCGCAGCCTCGTCGGCGCGCCCGAGCTCGGCGAGCGCGGTGTAGTAGTACGATTCGGCGAGCGCGTCGCGGTCCTCAATGTCGGTCTGTCGGAAGGATCGGAGGTAGCTCACCGCCCGGTCGTACGCGCCGATCTCGTAGCTGATCACGCCCTGCCAGAACGGCACGTAGTCGATGTACCTCGTGGAGCGGTACCGGCGCGCCACCCGGGCGAGCTGTTCGAGCGCAGCCTCTGGCTGCCCGGTGCGGTAGAGGCTCACGCCGATACGGAACTGCGCGTCGGGCACGTACTGGCTGACCGGGTAGTCCTGTAACAGCGTCTCGTACCGGTCGAGCGCGAGCTGATAGTCGCCCGACTCGAATCGGCGCTCTGCTTCCCGGAACAACTGAATGTCGCTCTCCTGGGCCGCAACCGTGGCGGCAAGCAACACCAACGCGGCGGAGACGAGGATTCGTTTCATGTTCATAAGCTATCTCAGGTCGTACACCGTATCAATTCCGGATCACCGGCGGCGCGTAGGCGCGATCCGCGCGAACCCGTACGAGATGAACCGAATCGTCGTGGTATCTGCGGTCCAGCGATTCCAGGCCCGTCTCCACGTTGCGCTCGAGAACGTCCACGAAGAAACGGCCGCGTTCGTCGAAATACGGAAACAGCACGGCGACGTGAACGTGCTGATTGAGCACCGGCTCGCTGCCGAACTCACGGTTGAACGACGCGATGTAGAAATGGCCTGGCTCGTCCACGGCGAGCAGATACATGATCCTCGGCAGCTCGGCGACCGGGTAGCCGACGTCCTCGACGTAGGTCGCGTAGGGCAGCGAACGCACGTCTGCCGCTTCCGGGTGTACTTCCCGTCCTCCCTGTGATGCAGACAACATTGTGACGGCCAGGTTACGCGTCCAGTCGAGACCAAAGTACGGATCGCGCGCGTCCTCGAGGGGCTCGCTCCATCGGTGCCCGCGGAGGTCGAGGTGCTTCTCCTTCAGCGGCTCGATGGGGAGGTAGCCGCCGTAGAGCCCGTCGTGCAACCCGTCGACGATCCACTTCGCGAAACCCGAGCAGTTGAAACCGGGCTGCTGATCCTGCAGGACGAGCGACTCGATGAACACGAGGTTTCCCTCCTCGTCCATCGCGCCGTCCTCGGCGTCGGGAAGCGTATGGAGCGTCGAGCGCGCGCGCGCGGCCATGAGCCCCACGTCGCGATAGCGCGGGTCGTCGATGACCGGGTAGACGAGCGACCAGTCCACGCGCGCGCCGGTGAGGGAGACGATCCGCTCGAACGGCTCCTCGAGCAGCGTTTCGATCGACACCGGCAGCGGAATCTCGCGGTGGAGCTGGACGCCGGCGAGATAGACGCTCATCGTCGACCGTTCGGCCTCGCGACCGCGCGCCCGCTGCCCCCCGTCGCCGGGGCGCTCGGGCCAGATTCGCACGAAAAAGCCGGGGTCGCTGCGCAGGAAGATCTTCAACTGATCGATCGCCCCGTCGGCGCGCCGCCGCCGCAGGATGTAGGTGCCGGCGCTCGAGAGCGGGAACTGGCCGCCGAGCTCGGGGACCACGACGAAGTACGCGTACTCCGCGTTCCCCTCGGTCGTCACGAGCACGTCGCGCCCGCTCGCGTAGGCGGTGGCCACCGTCGGACGAAAGGCGTCGAGGTCGGAAACCGGCGCGAGCGCGTCATCGAGGTGGGCCCGGCGCACGTCGTCGGTCTCCGGCGGAGGGTTGACGACCGCGGGGCCGTAGGCGGCGACAGGCGCCGCCGCGATCAGCGCGAGGAGCGCCGAGGCGAACACGATCGGAGCGCCGACTAACCGCCGGCATCGGCGGTCGCGGGGGCTCTCACGACGTCTCGTGCGGTTTTGCTTCATTACCCTGAGTATCGGCATCGCGGCGGCGGATCCTGCCGAGGACGTCGAGCAATTCGCCGCGGACCTCGTGGATGCGGGCCTTCGCATCGGCCCCCTCCCCGCTCGCCTCCTCTACGATGCGCATCGCCGCGCCCTTGACCGTGTACTTGCGCTCGTGCACGAGGTACTTGATCCGGAACAGTAGCTGCAGGTCGGCCTCGGTGTAGGCGCGTCGGCCGCCCTGGTCCTTTCCCGGGCTCAGGATGCCGATCTCCTGCTCCCAGTACCTCACGATGTGCGGTTTCACCCCGAGCGCGCGACAGACCTCGCCGATGCTGAAGCGGCGCATCAACGCTCCCGCAACTCCAGCCGGAAGGGGATGCTCGAGAGCCCGAAATCGGCCCTGATCCGGTTCTTGAGGTAGCTCACGTAGCTCTCCGGGAAGCCCTTCTTCCGGTTCACGAAGGCGACGAAGGTTACCGGGAGGCGCTGGACCTGCGTCATGTAGCGGATCTTCAGCCTGCCCCGTCCGCGCACCGGCGGAGGGGTCTGCTCGACCCATCGCTCCAGGTGCCGGTTGAGGTTTCCGGTGTCCACCCGATGGTGGAGCTGACGGTGCACCTTGTCGACCGCCGTCAGCAGCTCCTTCACGCCCGAACCGGTCTGCGCCGACAGCGGGACGATGGGCGCGAAGGAGATCACCGGGAACACGAACAGAATCCGGTCGCGCACCGCCTCGAACTGGTTCCCGATCTGCGGCAGCAGATCCCATTTGTTCAGGCCGATAACGAGCCCGCGGCCCCGGTCGACGACGAGCGCGGCGATCTTCTTGTCCTGGTCCGAGAGCCCCTTGTCCGCGTCGATGAGCAGGACCACGACGTCGGCCTCCTCGATCGTGTCGATCGCGCGCGTGACCGAGTAGTACTCGATGTTCTCGCTCACCCGGTTCTTGCGTCGGATGCCCGCGGTGTCGAGGATGCGGTGGCGCAGGCCGTCGAACTCGAACGCCCCCTCGATCACGTCGCGCGTCGTTCCCGGGATCGGCGAGACGAGCGAGCTCTCGCGCTCGGTGAGTCGGTTCACGAGCGTCGACTTCCCGGTGTTCGGCTGGCCGAGGACCGCGATCGACAGCGTACGCGGAACCTCGGCCGCTCCGGTCGGCGCGGCCTCGCTCTCCGAGGCGGAAGCGGCGTCCTCCTCGATCCACGCCGCGCCGAGCACCTCGTCGATCGCCTCGAGGAGCTCCTCGGTACCGCGCGCGTGCGCGGCGGAAACGCCCACCACGCGGGCGAGCCCGAGGCGGTAGAAGTCCCAGACGAGGCTTTCGCGCTCGGGCGCGTCGATCTTGTTGACGACGAGCACGAGGCGGTCCTCGTAGGGGCGTAGCTCGTCGAGAAAGAGCTCGTCGAGCGCGGTCAGCCCGGTACCGTCGACGACGAGCAGCACGACGTCCGCCTCACGGATCTCGCCGAGCGCGCGGTCGCTGATCGCCCGCGCGAGCTCGTCGCCTTCGGTGGTGTAGCCGCCGGTGTCGACCACCCGCAGCGGCCGGCCGTCGATCGTGGCCGCCGCCGAGACCGGGTCGCGGGTGACGCCGGGAGTAGGATCGGTTATCGCGCGGCGGCGCCCGATGAGACGGTTGAAGAGGGTCGATTTACCGACGTTCGGCCGGCCGACGATCGCGATCGTCGGCTCGGACAGCCACGTCTGTACATCATGCGGTTGCGACTCCAAAGCGTTCTCCCATGAGGTGGCGGACGTACCGGTCCACCTCCTTGAACGAGTTCATCTCCATCGCCTCGCCGACGAGCTCTTCGGCTTCGCGCACGGAGACCGCCCGGACGAGGCGCTTCACCTCGGGGATGCTGCCGCCGCTCATGCTCAGCTCGTCGAATCCGAGACCGAGCAGGAGCACCGTCGCAAGCGGATCACCGGCCATCTCGCCGCACATCGCGACGGGAATGCCGTTCGCGTGCCCGTTGTCGACGACGAGACGAAGCATTCGCAGGACGCCGGGGTGGAACGGCTCGTAGAGATACGCGATCCGCTCGTTGCCCCGGTCAACCGCTATAGTGTACTGAATCAGGTCGTTCGTGCCGACCGAGAAGAAATGGCTCTTGCGCGCGAGGATGTCGCTGACCATCGCGGCCGAGGGCACCTCGATCATGATGCCCACCGGCACGTCGGCTACGTCGTGGCCCTCCGCCCTCAGGTCGTCGCGCACCTCGCCGAGGAAGTCGAGCGCCTCCTGCAGCTCCTCGAGCCCGGAGATCATGGGGAACATGACGTTGAGGTTCCCGTAGACGCTCGCGCGCAGCAGCGCGCGCAGCTGCGTGCGGAAAACATCGCGGTTGGAGAGACAGAAACGGATCGCGCGCCACCCGAGGATGGGGTTCTGCTCGTCCATTCCTTCGAGCTGCGGCGCGACCTTGTCGCCGCCCACGTCGAGCGTGCGGATCGTCACCGGGTATTCGGGCAACGCCTCGAGGACCTCGCGGTACGCGGCAAGCTGCTGGTCCTCCGACGGCAGCTCGTCGCCCTCGAGGAAGAGAAACTCCGATCGGTACAGGCCGATGCCGGTCCCGCCGTGCGTGTGTACCGCCTCGACCTCGTCGGGTACCTCGATGTTGACCTTCAGCTCGACGAGCTTCCCGTCGCGCGTCTCGGCCGGCAGATCGTGCAGGCGCATCAGCTGCACCTCGTGTCGCTGCCACTCCTGGCTCTCGCGCTCGTAGCGCGCGAGCGTCTCCTCGTCCGGGTCGAGCACCACGGTGCCGTGGTTCCCGTCGACGACGATGAGCTCGCCGTTCTCGGCCATCCGGGAGACGTAGGAGAGCCCGAGCACGCTGGGGATCTCGAAGCTGCGCGCGATGATCGCCGTGTGCGACGTGCGGCCGCCGGCGTCGGTGGCGATGCCGAGCACCATCCGTTTGGGCATCGCGATCGCGTCGGAGGGCAGGAGGTCGTGCGCGACGAGCACGACTTCGCGGTCGAGATCGGCGAGCGAGTAGCGCTCGCGCTTCATGAGGTGGCTGAGCACGCGATTACTCACGTCGTGAAGGTCGGAGCTTCGCTCCTTGAGCTCCTCCGACTCGGACGAGTTGAGCCGGTCGAGCAGCCGCTGGACGCTTTCGTAGAGCACCCATTCGACGTTCACCAGCGACTCGACGACGCCGTCGTGGACCTGCTCGTAAAAATCGGGATCCTGGACCATCAACAGGTGCGAGTCGAGGATCTGCAGCTGCTCGTCGGTGATCTCGTCCACACCGCCGCGCTTGATCTGCTCGAGCTCCTCGTGCGCGTTCGCCGCGGCCTGCTGGAAACGCTCCATCTCGCGCGCGACGTCCTCTTCGGCGATCTCGTAGCGCGGAATCGCCGGCGTGTCGTGCGAGTAGATGAACACGCGTCCTATCGCTATGCCGGGAGCCGCCGAGATCCCGGAGATCGTCTCCATTCGCTCCACTATACGCCGACCACGAAAACGCTGTCAAACTCGATTCCCCAAAGAGTTCACCACGATCCGCCGATACTCGGAGTATGGCAGAGTCGTCACCCAAACGACGCACATCGATTGGCGTACTCTTCTGGATCGCCTTCATCCTGCTCGTTCTCGTCATTTTTCTCGCAAATCGGAGCAACATCGAGCAGGTGCTCGAGTCGACCGGGCTCGTTGAGGTGATGCGCGACCGTTTCGGTCCGGATGTCGATGCGCCCGCGGGCGGCGACGATGCACCCCCGGCGCAGGAGCCCGCCGACGACGACGAAGACGGCGAGCCGCTGGTCGTCATCGGCGAGCCCGAAGCGGCGCCGAGC
>CAYWJH010000082.1:11223-14494 GCA_964458555.1 uncultured Spirochaetaceae bacterium
GAGACCGCTCGCGGCTCACGTCCATCGACGCCGCCGGAATCTCCGGCGAGCAAAAAAAACTCGCGGTTGCCGCTTCGCCCGGTGATCGGGCTCTCCTCGAGCGCGTAGAGCGCGAGGCGCTCGTCGGCCAGATCGGTCAGCGTCTGCGAGAGGATCATCCCGATCGCATCCGCCGGCACCGTCCCCGAGAAGTCGGGCGGAGGGTCGGACCACTCGAACTGAGGCTTGACGAGAAGCACCGCGTACCGGTCTGTGGTGAGGTCGACGACGCGACGCGCCGCGGAGCGGAGCGAGCGAAAGCTCAGGTCTGCGACCGCCGCGTGCGGCGCAGGGTCGAGCGCCTCCACGTGCATGATGTTCGTGCGCTCGTGGACGATCACCCGTTCGTCGGTTCGCAGACGATAGTCGAGCTGGTTGTGCCCCACATCCACCGCGTGCACCGCGCGCGCACCGTGCTGCAGCAAGCAGTCGGTGAATCCCCCCGTGCTCGCCCCCGCGTCGAGGAAGACCCGGCCGTGCACCGGGAGATGCCACGCCGCGAGCGCGTGCTCAAGCTTGAGCCCTCCCCGCCCCACGTAGCGGTCGCGCTCGATCGAGACCGCCGCATCGGCCCGAACGCGCTCCTGCGGATCGCGGATACACGCGCCCTCCACGCGCACCTCGCCGCAGAGGACGAGCGAAAGCAGCTCCTCGCGGCTGCGGTCGGGGTAGAGGGCGCACAGCCTGTCGAGCAGTCGCGCGCGCTTCACCTAAAAGCTCGATGTCTCGACGATGGGACGGATCGATTCGGCGTGGCCGGTCGCGACGTCTACGGTGACCGCGGTCCCGTGCAGGACGACCGGCTCGCCGGAGACCTCGTTTCGAAGCGGGAGCTGCGTCAACGCGCGCCTGATGCTGATACCCGGGTCGAATCCGATGACCGAGTCTCCGGGGCCGCACGCGCCCAGATCGCTCTGGAAGGCGGTCCCCTTGGGCAGGACGTGCGCGTCGGCGGTGGCGATGTGCGTGTGCGTGCCCACGACCGCGCTCACCGAGCCGTCGAGGTGGTGCGCGAACGCTTCCTTCTCGTCGGTCGCCTCCGCGTGGAAGTCGATGAGCACGATCCGCGTCTCTCGCTCGAGCGATCTGACGAGCTCGCTCGCCTTGCGGAAGGGGCAGTCGGTCACCGGCATCCGTTTCCGGCCCTGGAAGTTAGCGACCGCGACGGTCGTGCCGCGTACGTCCACGGTGCACGAGCCGTGACCGGGCACGCCCGACGGGTAGTTCGCGGGTCGCAGCAGCCGTGGCTCGTCGTCGAGGAGCGGATACACGTCCTTACGCTGCCAGACGTGGTTGCCGGTCGTGATGACCGTCGCACCGGCCTCGAAGAACGTTCGCACCGTCTCCGATGTGAGGCCGAAGCCTTCGGAGGCGTTCTCCCCGTTGACGATGACGATGTCGGCGCCGACGCGCTTTGCGAGCTGTTTCAGATGGGCGTAAACGGCCCTCGCCCCGGCCTGTCCTATGACGTCACCGAGAAAGAGGGCCGTGATGGTCTGGTCGCTCACCGGGGAAACCCCTCGGCGCGCGGATCAGCGTGCATACTCGACGATTCGGGTCTCGCGGATCATCGTGACCTTGATGCGCCCGGGGTACCGCAACTGGGTCTCGATCCGCTTGGCGATATCCTTCGCGATGTCCTTCGCGCCGGAATCCGAGACCTGCTCGTGGTTCACCATGATGCGCAGCTCCCGGCCGGCCTGAATCGCGTACGCCTTCTCCACGCCTTCGAAGTCTTCGGCGATCTTCTCCAGGTTCTCGAGGCGCTTGATGTAGTTGTCGAGCGTCTCACGGCGGGCGCCGGGGCGCGACGCGCTGAGCGCATCGGCGATCTGGACGATCACCGACTCGACGCTGCTGTGCGGCACGTCTCCGTGGTGCGCTGCAAGACAGTTGACCACGCGATCGTCCTCGCCAATCCGCTTCACGAGCTCGACGCCGAGCTCCACGTGATTCGAATCTCCGTCGCTCTCGATACCCTTACCAACGTCGTGCAGGAGTCCGCCGCGCCGCGCGATATCAGTATCCGCGCCGATCTCCGCTGCGAGCATTCCGGCGAGGATCGCGACCTCCTTCGAGTGCATGAGGACGTTCTGTCCGTAGCTCGTACGGTACTGCAGCCGGCCGATGCCGCGCACGCCCTCGGGTTTCATGTGATGGAGCCCGAGCTCGAAGAGGACCTTCTCGCCCTCGTCGTAGATCGACTGGGAGACCTCTTGGGTGATCTTCTGAACGACTTCCTCGATTCGGGTAGGGTGGATCCGCCCGTCCTGGATAAGCCGTTCGAGGCTCCGTCGTGCGATCTCCTTGCGCACCGGCTCGAAACACGAAACAACGACCGCCTCGGGCGTGTCGTCGATGATGATATCGACCCCGGTGAGCGTCTCGAGGGTTCGGATATTGCGGCCTTCGCGGCCGATGATCCGTCCCTTCATCTCGTCGTTGGGAAGCGCCACCGAGGCCACGGTGACTTCGGCGTTCACCTCGCTCGCCATGCGCTGGATCGTAGAGATGAGTATCTCCCGACCGCGCCGCTCGGCGGTGACGTTCGCCTCTTGTTCGATCTTGTTCACGAGCGCCTGCGCGTCGTGCCGCGCCTCGTCCTCGAGCGAGCTCACGAGTTGCCGTTTCGCTTCCTCGGCCGTGAGTCCAGAGATTCGCTCGAGCTCTTGCCGCCAGGTAGCCTCCTGATGGGAAAGCTCGTGTGCCTTTTCGTCGAGCACGCGCTCGCGCTCGGCGACGTCTTTCTGCTGCCGTTCTACGCTCGCCAGCTTCTCTTCTAGGTTCTCTTCCTTCTGGAGCAGTCGCTTTTCGTACCGCTGGAGTTCACCGCGCTCCTCGCGGAGCTCTTTTTCCTGCTGGTTCCGTTCCCGAAGAAGCTCGTCTTTCGTCTCAAGAATCAGTTCCTTCTTCAGTGCCTCTGCGTCTTTGACTGCGTCTCGTTTCAGCCGCTCGGCGCGTTGCTCCGATGCGGACAATTGAAATCTGGCGTATATCCACCTGAATAGCCAACCTAGAATCAAACCAGCGAGCGGAAGGACGATCCAAAGCAATAGCTGCATCCATTCCCTCCACTACTGTATGTAGTGTAACAAGATAGACTACGGACGCGGGTTTGTCAAGCAAGAACGTTCAGTTTTAAAATTGAGTAATTAGAGCTTTCGGAAGATCGACGCCGCCTACTGCCACTCGAGATCGTCGAGCGTGTACACCACCTGGGTAGTGAGCTCGA
>CAYWJH010000083.1:0-14481 GCA_964458555.1 uncultured Spirochaetaceae bacterium
CATGTCGTAACTGTACGCTAGCTCCCCCAAGCTTGCAAGTCTACCTTTCGAGTCATACGTATACTCGACCGCTCCCCACCCGGTGCGCCACGCGGTGCGATTGTCCGCGGCGTCGTACTCGAAACGCTCGGTCCAGACCTGCTGGAGATGAACGCCGTTCCCCTTGCGGAGCGGGTAGATGCGCCGAAACGCGAGCTCGATCGCGGCTGCCTCCTCCGGGGTCGCGGACAGGCGTGCCGCGAAGGCGGTCGCCCCCGGCGCGGCGGCCTCGCTTCCCGGCAGGTCGTCGGCATCTGCCGGCGGAGGAGAGCCCACCCCGAATGCCGCGAATCGCTCGAAGTCCGCCCTGCGTTTCGGCCCGTCGAACGGATACTCGACCCCGACCAGCCGACCGAGCTCGTCGTACTCGTACCCGGTGATTCGCGACTCCTCGTCCACGTCGTAGCGCCGGCGTCCTGCGTCGTCGTAGACGTGCGCGAGCGCGGTGACCACCTCGTGCGCAGCGTCGCGCGTCACCGTCGCGGCGACCCGACCGGCTGCATCGTACGCGGTTTCGGTGGACAACCCGTGCGCAGCCGCGATCCGCGTTCGCCTGCCGGCTGCGTCGTACTCCACCGCGATCGCACCCGCTGCGCTGTCGCGGAGGAGCGTGAGCATTCCGCGTTCGTCGTAGTGGTAGGTCGTTCGGGTTCCCGCGCCGCGATCGGTCCGGGCGACTCGCCTGCCGGCCGCGTCGTAGGAGTAGCTCACGTCCGTTCCGGTCGCGGAGCCGGAGACGGAGGCGAGCCTGCCTCGGGCGTCGTAGGCGATCTCGAGACGCTCCACGTCGTTCTCCGCGTAGACGAGACGACCCGTCCGATCGTGCCCGTAGCGCGTCCGGCTCCCGTCCGGGAAGTCCACGCCTGCAAGCGACCCGGAGCTGTCGTACCGGTAGCGGGTCTGCCGACCGGTAGCGTCGGTCGCCTCGATCATGCGTCCCGCCGCGTCGTAGCGGTAGGCGACGCGCGCGCCCGATCGGTTGATCTCTCCGACGAGCCGTCCGGCGTCGTCGTACTCGAAGCGGTGCTCGTGGCCGAGCGCGTCGGTGCGCGCGAGGACGTTGCCGGCGTCGTCGTAGCGGTACGACTCGCTGCGCGTGGTGCCCCTCCCGGTCTCTACCAGACGCCCCAAGGCGTCGTAGCGCCTCCAGGTGACGCGCCCGGTCGGGTCGGTGAGCGCCGTGAGTCGGCCGACCGGATCGAGCCGGACGGCGGTACGGGCCCCCGCCGGATCGACGATCCCCACCACGCGCCCGAGGCGGTCGCGCTCGAGACGCGTCGTACGCCCGGTCGGGTCGGTGACGCCGACGATCTCGCCGGCGGCGTTGCGGTCGTAGGCGGTTCGCCGGACGGTCCCGGATTCGGCGGGATCGAGGCGCGCCCGCAGCCGCCCGACCTCGTCGTACTCGTAGCGCGTGACGAGCCCGGTCTCGTCGGTGACCGAGGCGGTCGTGCCGTCGGCGTTGTACCCGACCGAGCGCCGTGCACCGTCGGGGTGGACGACGTCCACGAGGCGTCCTCGTCCGTCGTACCGGTAGCTCCAGCGCGCGCCTTCGCCGTCGGTAAAGCCCACGAGCCGGTTCGCGGCGTCGTACTCGTACGCGGCCACGCGTTCGTCGTCGCTCCAGACGCCCACGACGCGCCCGCGGGCGTCGTACGAGAAGCGACGCGCGCCGTCCTCGCCGTCGACGATTGCGAGCGGCATCCCGTAGGCGTCCGACACGGTCGTCGTGCGCACGCCGCCCGGGTCGACGCGAACCGTTCGGCGCGTCGCCGCGTCGTGAGCGGCGCGCGTGGTCGCCCCGCTCGCGTCGGTGCGCGCGACGAGCTCGCCGCCGGGCAGGTAGTCGAAGCGCTCGACGAGCGGTCGTTCCTCGAGGTAGCGGGTCCTCCGGACGAGCAGGTCGTCCGGGTTCCACTCGTACTCGGTGCGCGCGCCTGCCGCATCGACGACGGAGGAGAGGCGTGCGAGCGCGTCGTACTCGCGGCGCTCGGGCGCGTCGGCGCCCTCCGGGAGGATCGCGACCGGCAGCCCGCGTTCGTCGTACGCGTAGCGCGTGCTTCGCTCGAGAGAACCGTCGGGCCCCTCGAGTCTCCGTTCGAGCGGCAGGCCGTCGGCGCGGTAGGTGTAGCGCACGGTCGCACCCGCGGCGTCGGTCACGAGTACCGGGAGATGGCGCCGATCGTAGGCGAAGCGGGTCGTCCGCCCGTTCTCCACGACCAGCACGGCGTCTCCGCGCTCGTCGTACTCGACGTCCACCGCGAGTCCATCCGGTCCGCGTACGCTTGTCACCACACCGTCCGCCCGCCGGGTGAACAGCGTCGTCGCGCCGGTGCCGTCGGTGACCGAGAGCGGGCGGCCGTACGCGTCGTTCTCGAACCGGACCACCGGGCCCTCGCTGTCGTCTACGCTTCTGAGGAAGCCGAGCTCGTCGTAGCCGTACTCGGTCCGATTTCCGCGCCGGTCGACGTGTACGCGGACCGACCCCGCCGCGGCGCTTCCCGGCGGCACGAGCTCGTACCGGTCGCTCGTGCCGTCCGGGTGGTCGACGCGGGTCAGGTTGCCCTGCCGGTCGTACGCGTACCGCCTCGTGTTCCCGCCGCGGTCGGTGTAGGCGAGCGGCCGGCCGAACGCGTCGCGGACCCACCGCTCGGCGGTGCCGTCGGCGTGTCGGACCGCGATCAGGTGGCCAGCGCCGTCGAACTGGCGACGCCTCAGCGCGCCGTCTGCGGTGCGCCGTTCGACCAGGTGGCCCTGCGCGTCGTACGCGAAGCTCTCCTCGTGACCGGCGGCGTCGAGGACGCGCGTCGTGCGGTTGTGCGCGTCGTAGTCGTAGACCGTTCGTACGCCGCTCGGGTTGGTGTAGACGGTCCGGCCGGAGCTCGCGAAATCGAACCGTTCGACGCCCCCCTCCTCGTCGGTGACCTCGACAGCGCGCCACCGGTCCCGGACGAGCGCGTAGGAGACGGTCCGCTCGGCGCCGTCCGCGGTGCGGAGCGCGGTGAGCCGACGCGAGGCGCCGTCGTAGGAGTACTCGACGGCGGTTCCCGTCGCGTCGGTGAACCGAGCGAGCCGTCCGACCGAGTCGTAGGCGTAGCCGAGCGTGACGTCTCCCGGCGCGCGAACCGCGACCACGCGACCGCTCGCGTCGCGGTCGATCTCCGTCTCGCGGCCCCGGCTGTCGGTTACGCGGATCAACCGTTCTTCCTCGTCGTAGGCGAACGAGAGGGCGTTGCCGTTCGTGTCCTCGGTCCGACGCAGCTCGCCGAAGAAGCCGTAGCGGTGGATCGCGCCGTCGTTCGTGGTGAGCGTGAACGTTCCGTCGGCCGCGAGGCGTAGTCGAGGAGCCGACGGGTCGGCGGAGACGTACTCGCATCCTGCCGGGTACCGGTTCGCGCTGCCGTCGCGGTAGACCGCCTGCGAGGCCGGGTCGGGCGGCACGCTCGGCTCGTAGCGTCGCGGACGCCCGTCGGGCCCGAGGAGGATCACGCTTTCGGTCCCCGCGGACGTAACGCCGTCGGCGGGTGTCGAGCGGTAGCGCGCGTTGCGCCGCGCGTGCGCCTCGCTGGTTCGGGCGATGAGGTCGAGCGCCGAGACGCGTTGCCGGATCGCTTCGATCGCCGCGTCGATCCGGGCCGCCGCCGCGGGTCGGACGAACGCGTCGACGGAGTCGATCTCGTCCCTCATCTGCGCCGCGAGCCGCTCGAGCGCGACCGCGATGCCGGCCGCCCGGTTCGCCCTGCGGTCGAGCTCCCGGTCGACGTGGGTCCTCAAGCGTCCGGTGTAGTCGACCGAGCGCAGCGCTCGTTCGAGCTCGCGCGCCCGCGAAGCCGCGCGCGAGGCCTCGCCGAGCGGAGGCGTGCGTTCGGCGATCGCGGCGTCCGCGGCACGATTCAGTTCTGCTCGGAGTCCGTGTTCGGGATCGGTGAGCTCGGCGAGGATCGCGCGCGCTCGTTCGGACGCTCCGGCGGCTCCCGGGGACTCGCCGAGGACGATCCGCGTGTCGAGGGGAAAGAACCAGCCCCCGCCAAGCGAACCGCCGGCTCGGCTGCCGGTGCGGTGAATGCGCCCGATCCGTGCGCCGACCGCGCCGGCGGTCAGCGTGAGGTCGACCTCGTCGACGACGAATTCTCCGGTAGCCACGGAGACCGGGTCGCCGGCGAGCGTCGCGTTGCGCTCGCGGTTGCTCGTGTCCACCGCCGCGGCGATCCCGGAGTCCGCGGTGAGGCTCGCGAGCATGGCCCCGTCGGCCTCCCCGATCGCCGCGGCGATGGCGGCCTCGAGGTCCTCGACGATCGCCGAGGGCGGGTCGTAGGTGAAGAACGGGATGGAGATGTCCGAACGCGTCGTAAGCGTTGCGAAGCTCAGGTCAGAGTCGTAGTAGACGACGACGCTCTCGGTGCGGGTAGACCCTTCGACGGTCCGTATGACCCGTTCCGGTTCTATGGTTACCGAGCTCGACGGAACCCCGTTTGGACTGGTTCTCGACGACGTGCTTTCTTCAACCGCGCGACGACGTCCGTCGTTGGGGCCCCCTACCGTAACGAGCTCGTGAGCACCCCTGATCGTCGTACGCGTATGTCCGTCGTCGAAGACGGTCAGCGTGTGTTCGGTGCGGACGATCCGGTACCCGGGAACGGTGAAGGTGACGCTGACCATGAACTGACCGGCCGCCGCCGCGGTTGCGGCGTACGCGAGGAGCGCGAGCACGAGGCCCGCGCGAGCGATGCGTTTCAATCCGACCTCCTGTGGCCCGGTTGACATCAACCGGGCACCAGGACTGACGCGCGTTATCGCATTGGTGCTTCACAACTCCGCGACCCGGGAGGCGGGTGCACGCGGTATATTCGGGCTGTGCGACCCCTCTACGAAGTCCCGGGCGTCCGACAGCCGTCCGCGCCCACCGGCGATCGCGTCCATCGGCGCATCTTCGCGAACGAAGAGTTCACGCTGCACGTCTGGTACGATCGGTCCGGCGGGAGGATTTCGGAGTTTCACATCTTCTACGGGACGACGCGCGAGCGGCGGATATCCTGGTCGCGCAGGCGTGCGCGTGTGCGCGACGGAGAGGTGACCGAGCGCGGGTTCTGGGGGGCCGATGGGCTTCGGCTGCCGGTCGCCTTCGACGCGGAGCGGTTCCGCGCCGCCGCGGCGTCGATCGACCCCGAGGTGCGCGCCACCGTGCTGGCGGCGCTCGAGTAAGGGCCGCGGCTACGCCGCGCGTCTAGAACACATCGGCCCTGATGCCGAAGGCCATCTTGAAGGCGGCGCCGGCCTCCACGTCCGACGAGATGAACCAGAGCTGGGCCTCGGTGTAGAACGAGTAGGTGTTGAACATCGCGAGGTCGGCGAGCGTCACGATGGGGAACTCGAGCTGCGCGACCATGCCGGCGAGTACCTTTCCATCCTCGGTGAAGGTGTAGTCGTTCTCGCTCATCGTGAAGTACGAGAAGTTCGCGCCCACCGCGAGTGCCGCGGAGAGCCAGCTGTAGTCGGGACCGAGGAGGAAGCTCGCGGGGAACGATGCGACGTTCGCGAGGAGCTTCGTGCCCAGGACCAGTCCGCTGAATCGCTGCGGCGGGTCGGTCCGGGGAGCCCACCCGATCTGTCCCTGCAGCCGCACGTTGTTGTCGAAGAAGGTGAGACCGGCCCCGACCTCCGCGACCGTCGCGCCGAGCCCGTGCGCGTCAAGGTAGAGGCCCTGCACGAAGCTGGGTAGCTCGTACCTCGACTTGTCGCCCTCGCGCAGGACCACGCTCACGTCGGAGAGCGGGTGCTCGTCGGTGGTGACGCCCACGATGCGGACCGACTCGTCGAAGGTGTCGCGCTCGTTCGGCTCGAGCAGCCGCACGGCCGGGCTCTGCTCGTCCACGACGAGCGAGTGGCGCACGACCGCGCTCTCGCCGTCGGCGAAGCGCGCGCGGATTACCAGATTGTGCTGGCCGTCGGTGAGCTGCGTCGTCTCGAGGCGGTACTCCCACGACTCGGTGCCGCGCGCCGCCTCGAACGTCCGGCCGTTGTCCAGGCTCACCTCGACGCGCTCGACCCCATGGCGCGCGCGCACCTCGCGCTCGGCGCGCGCGTTCGCCCGGTCGCTCGCTTCCGGGTCGGGTTCGGGGACGACGAGCTCGTAGCCGGCGCGTCCGCTTACGAACGGTCGGTCGCGGACGAAGCTCAGGAACGCCGGTCCGTCGACCGCGATCCACGGTCCCTCGCCCGTGTACTCCACGCCGTGAACCGCGCTCTCGAGCGCCGGACGCGTCTCGCCGGCTTCGGTGCGAAGCGAGAGCGCGACGGCGCCTTCCGGGAGCGTCCCCGGCTCGATCACGAGCGAGCCGACGCCGTTCGGGCCGATGGGCGTCACCGCCGGCGGCCCGCCGTCCTCGTCCGCGTCGTCCTCCTGCTCAGCGGCCGGCCGCGTCTGCCCGGGCCGCGCGACCGGTACGACGCCGATGGGCCGGCCGTCGGCAAGCACCGTGACCGGTCCTGCCGCCGGGTTCGACTTCACGGTGAGCGTGAATCGATGCGCGATGCGCGCGCCGTCGGCCGGGACGAGCATCTGCGGTGCGGCGGTCGCCGCCGGCGGTTCGACGAGCAGGTTGCGCGAGATGCGCGTGAAGTTCCCGGCGCGGTCGACGGCTTCCACTCGCAGATTGTACCAACCGGGTTCGAGCGTCGTGGTGTCGACGAGGTAGGCGAAGGGGCCGGGCTCGTCGAAGGCGACGAGCTCGATGGGCGCGCCGGTGGCGTCGAGCGCCTGCGCGACGATGCGCACACGATCGAGCGAGCCGTCCTCGCCGCGCCCGTCGATGAGGAACTCGCCGGCGACGGTGACGCCGTCGTGCGGCTCGACGAGCTCGAGCGTCGGCTCGGCGTTGTCGACGTTGATCGTCGTGGAAAGGAGGCTGCTCTCGCCGGCCCCGTCGACCGCGCGGACGAGCACGCTGTGCGTGCCGTCGTCGAGCAGCGTCGTGTCGAGCCGATAGCTCCACGCCTCGGTCCCGGTGGCCCGCTGGAAGCTCGTGCCGTTGTCGGTGCTGACGAAGACCTCCGCGATCCCGTTCGGGTCCTCGCTCGTACCGGTGACCGTAATCTCGCCGCGCAGGTATCGCTCGAGCGGCGGCTCGGTGACCTCGGTCTCCGGGACGCTGCGCGAGACCGCGAAGCGCCGCTCGATCGGTTCGCTCTGCGTCCCGCCTATGTCGGTCGCGAAGACGGTGACCGTGTGGTCGCCGTCCTCGAGGTTGCCCATGGGGACGGTGATCGCGAAGATGCCGTCGGTCTCGACGGTGACCTCGCGCCCGTCGTCGACCGCGTAAGTCACCGACTCCGGCGCGTCGTCGTCGAGAACCACGCCGGAGAGGCGGAGCTCGTGCTGGACGAGCCCTCCCTCGGTGGGAACCTGGAGCTGCAGCTGCGGCAGGTCGGCGGCCGGATCCGCGGCGACAGGCACCCTTCGCGTCGCGGTGTTGCCGGCCGAATCGGCGAGCGTCACCGGAAGCGCGCCGTCGAGCCCGGAAACCGAGAGCTCGTGGACGATGAGCCGATCGACGTCGAGCGCTACCGGATCCTCGTCGCCGGCTTCCGCGCGCGTCGTCGAGGCCGGCTCGGAGAGCAACGCATGGACGGTGATCGTGCCGTTCACCGGCTCGCCGGCGACCGGCGTCACGGGCACGAGCTCGGGCGCGGTCGTATCCACGACGAAGGGAACGACGAGCGAAGCCGATCGGCCCGACTCGTCGGTCGCGACGATCCGCAGCACCGCCGGGCCGTCGGAGGACGGCAGGCGCGGCGTGGCGACGAACCCGCGCTCGCCCGCGGTGGCCTCGAGGTCGCCGGCGGCGCGGGCGGTGTCGATGGACGCGGCGGGTTGCGCCGCGACGGAGACGCTCGCGAGGCCGGACGCGTCGTCGACGGCGAGCGCGAGCTCGCCCGCCTCGGCCACGCGCCTGCCGACGAGGTCTACGGGTATGGCGATCGCGGGAGCGTCGAGCTCGGTGCGAAGCGAGAAGGTCGGCGAGCTCACGCGTGCGCCGCCGGCGCGGGCGGATACCTCGAGCCCGTCCACCGAGCCGTCGCCGGTCGCCGCGATCACGACGAACTCGCCGTCGGTGCGGACCGACAGGAAATCGGCCCGAGCGGAGAGCTCGGCTTCGGAGGGACTCCCGCCGATCGCGCGCAGCCGGATCGATTCCCCGGCGGGCAGCACGATGGGCGCCGCGTCGTCGGGACGCGCGGTGAGACCGAGGTAGAGGCCTCGATCGACGAGCTCGTCGACGGCCGGCGTCGAGCCGTCCTCGGCGGGCTCGGGGAGCTGGACGTAGAACCCGGTCATCGCGGCGGCGACGCCGGTCGCGTTCTGCGCGACGAGCTCGATGGCGACCGCGCCGCCGGACGAGGAGCGCGGGAGGCCGACCTCGAATCGGCCCGCGTCGTCGACCCTCGTCGTCCCGCTCTCACCGCCGATCGCGTAGGCGATCTCGCGAACCGTCGGAGCGCCTTCGGCCGCGAGCGAGCCGCGCAAGGTGGCGCGCTCACCGGCGGCGAGCGCGAACCCTGGACGGTACTCCTCGGTCGCATCGCCGCGGACCACCTCCTCGACGCGGATGGCGCTCGGAGGCGGCGCGACGGTGAAGCTCCGCCGGACCTCGGGGCCCTCGGTCCCGTAGACGTCTACCGCGCGCAGACGCACCTCGTGCTCGCCGGGCGCGAGCCCGTCGAGCGGCACGACGAAGCCGTTGCCGGCGGCGCCGTCGAGCTCGGCGGTCTGCTCGGCGCCGCGGTCGATCGAGTAGACGATCGTCGCGCCGGCGTCGTCGTCGGCGACGTGGCCGGCGAGGTAGGCGCGCTCGACGACGGCGTCGGGCCCCGGCGCGTGAAGCGACACGACCGGCATGTCGCCTTCGGTATCGATCTCCCAGCGAAGGCGCTCGCCGCGCTCGTTGCCGGCGAGGTCGACGACGGTCAGATCGACGGTGATTCTGCCGCGGGTGTCGGGAGGAAGATCTGCGGAGATGCTCCAGTACGGGTCGCCCGGGGTGAGGGGAATCTCGCCCGCCTCACCGGTGCCGAGCTCGTAGGAGAGCGAAGCGATTCCCACCTCGTCGGTCGCGCGCCCCACGATGCGCAGCTGCGCGTCGACGCGGTCCTCCTCGGTCGGGTAGAGGACGTCCAACGCCGGCGCGCTCGTATCCACGAAAAAGAGGAAGGGCGTCATGCCGATCGAACCTGTCGCGTCGACGGCCTCTATCCACCAGACCACCGCGCCGTCGTCCATCTCGCGAGGGTCGATTCTGAACGAGAACGACTTCGGCTCATCGCCGCGCCCGCGCAGCCGCAGCTCGCGACGCTCGTCGCCGGCGACCAGCGTGAGCGACTCGACGCCGTTCGCGTCTTCGACGGTGCCTTCCACCGTCGTGCGCCGGCTGATGAGGACCCCGCTCTCGTGCGAGGTCGGTAGCGTCAGCGGCCGCGTCGTGTCGAGCCGCACCGGTACCTCGACCGCCTCGCCCTCGGCGCCGTTCACGTCGACCGCGCGCGCGCGGACGGTGTGCGGCCCGTCTTCGAGGTCGCCCACCGGCACGAACGCCGACCAGTAGTCGGTGCCCTCGGCGCGCACGAACGGCCCGTCGGCGATCTGCACCTCCACGTAGCCCACCGCGTCGTCGTCCCGCGCGGAGCCGACGACGAGCAGCCGCTCGCCGACCGCCTCGCCGGCGACCGGATAGGAGATCGTCGTGCGCGGGAGGTCGCTCTGCGGGTCAATAAAGACGTTGTACGGCCCGCCGAGCGCGACGTTCCCCGCCGCGTCGCGCGCGCGCACGAGAATGTTGTACTTCCCCGGCTCGCGGTCGGTCACGTCGATCGTATACTCCCAGTTCCCCGTGCCCTCGACCTCCCGGAAGTCCGCCTCCTCGGTCCGGCCGGCGGCGAGGAGGAGGGTGGGGGTGAGGAGGAGGACGGTGAGTGTTATCGTGATTGCGGTTCGTGTGCGCCTGCTCATAGTCTACTCCACCATCCGGACGTACTCGAGGTCGTCTCCGAGGTAGGAGACGATGATGTCCCCGTTCGTGTCGAAGCCGATATGTGTCTGCTGGAACTCTGGGATGCCACCCTGGGGGACGCTGTTCGTCGGAACCGTGTACGCTTCCCACGCACCGGTGGCGTTGCCGAACCCGTCAACGCCGGTTGCAATGGTGACCATGCTTCCGGTGTAGATCGCGAGGCGAATGGAATCGCGCGTGCCGTTCTCGGAGTTGTTGTAGTAGCTGATCACGGGCTTGCCGGTGTCGGGGTCGATGCCAATGTCGGTCCATATCCCGACCGAGAAGTTGGCGTCTACCGTGACCGTCTGCGGCGTCGTGTCCATATAGGAGTCGAGCCGCGAGTAGCGAAGGTCTGCATTGGCGGAGTCGTAGTACGCGAGGTGTATGGGATCAGCGGTGGCCGCCGAACCGTCGGTCTCTATGTGCATGCTCACGTACGTGCCATTGTAAAGCGAGCCGATCGCGACCGGGTCCGAGAAGGCGATCGTCGCGGTAGGATCGCTCCCGTCGAGCGATGCGGCGGAGGTCCCGCCGTCGGTAGTCGTGCTGTACTGGAGCTTGAGCTGTCCGGCGCTCTCGTCGTAGTAGACGACCACAAGCACGTTGTCGTCGGTAAAACCGATGCGGAAGTCGGTGCTCGCACCTTCGGACGCGCCGGTGTCGTTCACCGGCCACCTGCGTGCGGCCATGGCCGCATCGTCGTTCTCCGGGAGGTTGGCCACGTATCCGCCTGTGAGGCTTCGCTGCTGGTTGGCGACCGACGTACCAATCTGGAAGTTGCGCGCGTATATCGCGCTCTCGAGGACGTCGTACCAGGCCATCGCGACGTTCGCCGTGGTATCTGCGTCGCCGCTCACGACGATCTTGGGGCGCTGGTAGCGGTTCATCTTTTCCGTGCCGCCCAGATCCAGTCCGTCCAGGCGCAGCGCGTTGTTGTTATTGTAGCGGTCGAAATTGCCGCCGTAGGTGTCCCAGAACGGCTGAGTGGCACCGTTGCCGCTCGCGTCCGTGTAGTCGTCGAAGATGAAGACCATGTGACCCTGTGTCATGTCGTGGAGCGTGACCTGGTAGCTGTGTCCACCCGCGTCGCGGGCGAAGCCGCTCTGCACGAAGCCGATTCCCCGCAGCAGTCCGGTGTCAGCAGAGCCGTCGCCCATGCCGCGACGGTAAAGCTCGTCCCCGGCGGCGCTGTCGTCGATGTACACGTATTCGGGCACGTCCCCGTCCATGATCATAGTAGAGAAGTAGGCGTCATTGAGGCCGGTGTCGGCGACCTCGAAGAAGCGCACGTAGCGGTCGTCGCTCCACAGTTCGTTGTTGAGGAACGCGTCGTGTTCTTCGTTCTGGGTCAGGGCGTTGTCGTTCGTGTTGTTGATCGCGAGGATGCCGTTCGTACGCACCTGGAAGTAGCCGGATACTGCAGCGTCGCTGTCCACCGCAAACGCCGCGGCGGGATCTGTGGCGGTACCGAGGGTGAGCGCGTCGACGTTGCTCGTGCCTGCCGCGTCGCTGGACACGAAGACGTCGCCCCCCCCTGCCGCGAGGTTGTAGCCGTACACCTCGATCACCGATCCCACGCCGCGCGGCACCGAATACTCGCCGCTCGTACTGCGGCCGACGATGTCCTTGACCCCCGCCGCCTCCGTCGAAATGGCGGTGACGTAGGGTACGACGTCGACTACCGTGCTCGCCCCGATTGCCGGCGGAGCAAGGGGCCGGAAGTCCTGAACGGTGAGCTCGACCTGTACGTCGACGGCCGCGACGGTGCTGATCTGGCTCGAATCCCACGTGTAGGTGAACGAGATGTCGTGACCGCCGGTCGTCAGCGTCTGCAAGTCGATCGTGAAGTTCGATCCGATCGTCGCCTCGAGCTGACCCGAGCCGGCATTCCACGAG
The DNA here is from genome assembly GCA_964458555.1 of uncultured Spirochaetaceae bacterium. Classification (GTDB taxonomy): domain Bacteria; phylum Spirochaetota; class Spirochaetia; order DSM-27196; family SLST01; genus SLST01. The sequence continues at coordinate 11,982 of CAYWJH010000083.1, forward strand.
GCGACCTCGTGCGGAACCCCGACTCCGCTGCCTGCATCGAAGCCCGGGATTTCGACGGTGACGCTCTGGATGCGCTGATTGTCACTCGCGGTCCCGGTGATCTCTATCGTGCCGCTGATATCTGCATCGTCGTCCACGCCATCGCCGTTCGTCGTGCCGTTGTCGAAGAGGCTTTCGCTCGCCGACTCCACGTGGCCGTCGACTACGCTCGTGGAATCGAGCGCGTCCAGCGTGATACCGGGCGCGACCGAGTCGTCGTTGTCGATCGTGACTGAGAAATCCTGCCGGCTCGTGATGCCGTCCGTGTCGGTGACGAGCGCGTAGAAGTGGACCGTCGTGTCTTCTTCCGCCGCCCATCCGAAGATGTCGATCGTCGCGCCCGTCTCGTAGTCGCCGCTGACCGGAGTCAAGAGCGAGTCGTCGCTCTGGCGGCGGATCTCGTACGATGCGATGCCGCCGCCCGGGTCCGAGGCGTCTATGTCCAGGTAGAGCCGGCTGCGGGCGCTGAATACCCCGTCGTACGCGAAGTGCTCGTCGAGCTCTACCGAACCGGAGTAGTCGAGATCGGTGCCAACGGTGAGCGCATCGATCGCCGGCCGGTTGTTCTTCACGAATCCCGGCTCGACGTAGTGCGTTCCGTTGCCTGCGCTGTCGAAGACGACGTAGTGGATATCGAGCGTGCCGTCCGGGATCATCGTCGAGTCGAAGTCGGCCCACCAGCTGTACTCGTTACCGGAGAGCGTGAGCGACTCGTCGAAGCCGTCGCCGTCCCCGCCGCCGCTCGCATCGTCGCCGGTTTCTGTCTTGGTATCGATCTCGATTCGGTAGTACGGAGGGGCTCCCGATGCACCGTTTGCCGGGGTGTAGGACACGTCTCCGTTCCCGTCGCCGAAGTCGGTCGTGACCACGCCGGTCGTCGTGTCGTAGGCGGAGAGGTCGTAGACCTGCCCGTCGTGCACGAAGTAGACGTGGATCGCTTCAACGCCGCTCACCGTACCGGTGTCTTCGGCGGTACCCTGTACGCGTGCGGTGGTCCCTTCGATGTTGAGCGGGTCGACCGCGATCCCGTCCCACGCGCCCGTTGGATAGATGTTGTCCACGTTCAGCGTCACGTAGGAAAGGACCTGGTACGGCGTGGGCGAGTTGTTGTCGAAGACGAGAAGGCGGATGTAGAGCGGCCCCTCGTCGAGGTTCCCGATGGTCGGGAGGTCTGACGTGTCGATCGTCTTGTCGAGCCGCAGGTAGTTGTCGGCTTTCACGTCGATGCTCCCATCGTCAACGCCAGTGCTGCGATTGTAGATGTCCGAGTAGGTGATTCCGCCGTCGTAGGAAATCCGGACACGGTTCACCTGCTCGTCGTCACGGATGTCCGCGCGCAGCGGGAACGCGCCGCTGACGTTGATACCCGAGAAGAAGGTGCGGTCGTCTACTTCGAGACCCTCGACGCGCGGGATCGTGTCGTCGAAGCGCACCGCGATCTCGACCGGGTTGCCCACCACCTCCGGGGTGTTGATGTCCACCGCCCGCACCTGGATCGCCACCTGGCCGTTGTGGCCCGCTTCGACCTGGTAGAGCTCGCCGTCGGCGTTGAGCTCCTGCGTCCAGAGAACCGTGCCGGAGAGCGTGACCCAGTTCGCCTCGGTCTCGAAGACGTCGGTCGTATCGCCGTCGCCGTTCAGGTCGAACGCGTCGTCGTAGTCGCCGTCGCCGTTCAGGTCCAGGCGCATCTCGACGCGGTCGAGCCCGTCGTCGTCGTATGCTGTTCCGGTGACGAGTACGGAACCTCCTACGGTCTGGCCGTTCTGCGGCGAGACGAAGCTCACCGTCGGCTTGTCGAGGTCGTTGTCGATCGAGACCGGGACGGCGTCCATGGTAATGGACTCGAGCGCTGCGGTGTCGATCGTCGCCCCGTCCACGCTCGTGCCTTCGGAGATGCGCCGAAGGTCCTCGACCGTAATCTGCTGGCCGCCGTTCTCGCTGAGGACGTCGTCGTAGTGTACGAGCGTGGTGGAGACGTTTCCGGCCCGGTCGGTGGCCGCGACTGCGATCTGCAGGTCGCCCGCTGGGTCGGCGTACATACGGCTGTCGAACTCGAATGTCCAGCTATTCGTGCCGTCGGCGGGGTCGAGCGAGAGCTCGCTGCCGCCGGTGTCGAGGATCTGTACGCGGACCGAGTCGATGGGATAGAGGTCGGCCGCCTCGCCGCGGACGGTGACCAGACCGTTAAACTTGTTGGTCGCGTAGCCCTGGGGATTCTTGACCAGAACCACGGGCGCGGTGTTGTCCACGTAGTAGAGGCGGCGCTTTTCGACGGACTTCCCGCTCGCATCCGTAATGGCGATGATGACGTCGAGCTCGCCGTCTGGCAGGCCGGTGGTGTCCAGCTCGTATGCCCATCCGTTTTCATCGACAGTTGCCGTGTGCTCGGTGGGATCGTCGCCAAGGGTGAGCGTCACGGTCGGCACCGCGGTCGTGTCGTCGGAGTGTTTCCCGCTCAGCG
>CAYWJH010000084.1:0-14038 GCA_964458555.1 uncultured Spirochaetaceae bacterium
TACGATTCGGCGGGTACGCCTTCTTCGGCTTCGCCGGAAAGCGAGAGCTCGGCCGATCCGGCGAGCGCGTCGAGGTCCCATGCGAGCGAGCCGGTGCCCTCGAGCGCGGAGTACGGGTCTTCGTAGGCGAGCGTCGCGAGTCGCGCGCCCGAGGGAGAGAAGGTACCGGAGAGCGAGACGGCCGCGTACGGTACCGGACCGTACGGGATGCCGGAAGCGGTAAGCCGTGCGACGTTCACGCTCCAGTCGTCGCGTGAGAAGAAGAACCCGTCGGCGGCGAAGCCGAGCCTGCCCGGCTCGCCGGTCCCGTCGCCGGTGGCGACCGGAAGCGGAATGTCGCCGCTCGCCCGGAAGACGATCTCGTCGCGCTCGCCGAAGTAGAAGCGCGCGTCGACGTCGTAGAGGCCGCTGATCTCGAGGCTGTTGTCTGGTTCGAGCCGCCCGGCGAACTCGTAGGGGATACCCTCGACGACGACGTCGCTCGTGAACCGGACCGCCCCGCTCGATTCGATCGCGGCGGTAAAGTCGCCTCGACCGTCGTAGCCGTCGTAGCTCGCGGTCAGGTCGCGCACCTCCACGGCGCCGTCGTCGTACTGGAGCGAGAAGGCGACGTGGTCGGAGCGGCGGGAGGCATCGTAGGCGTAGAACAGCGGTACGTCGAGGAAGAGCCCGTCGGTGAGGTCGAGCTCGAACCGCGTGTCCACGACCATCGCATCGGGCAGCAGCGAGAGATCCGGCACCTCGATACCCGGGACGACGGCTCGCTGCAGGTCGACGAGGCGGCTCGGTTCGACGCGCCGGGCGTCTACCCGGGCGCGAACGAGCGCACCGTCGGCCGCGTGCGCGGTCACCACCTCGAGCCGGGAGGCACCGTCGTCTCCCATCTCCACGGTGAGGTCCGCCGTGGGGTTCTCGCCGAGCGTCACGCTCCCGGCGATGCCGCGAATGCTCGACCCGGCGTAGCGGAACGAGCCGGTGGCGATCTCGACCGTGTCGCCCGACGATCGCAGCCGCGCGGTCAGCGTCAACGGGTCGATCCCGCCGTAGGTGAGGTCGCGAATCGCGAGCTCGCCGCTCGGCCGCATCGGGTCGAGCTGGACCGCGCCCCGGTAGGTCGCCGTACCGAGCGCGGTTTCGTAGCGCAGCTCGTCGATCTCGACTCCGCTCGTATCTCCGTCGAAGCGCAGCGTCAGGTCGCCGGAGGGCACCTCCTCGATCCCTTCGAGCCGGGTCAACAGCGAGCCACCGAAGGAAAGCGTATCCGGGGTAAGCGTCGCGCTCGCCTGTCCGCGGAGGGGGAGCGCGAGGTACTCATTGAGAAGGTCGTACTCGCCCTCGAGCGTTACGAGCTCGCTCAGCCGATACCCACCGGCGAGCAGGCGGGCGTAGAGCTCGCCGGTCTCGTCGATGTAGCGCACGTAGATGTCGATCGGATCGCGGTTTCCGACGTTGCGCACCTCGAGAGTCCCGTCGGAGAATCGCACCTGCAGTACCTGCCCCCGTACCGTGGCTACGTCGCTGCGCAGCACCGGAACCGCGACCTCCAGGAGCGTCTCTCCAGAGGCCACGTTCACCGTACCGGAGGCCTCGATGCGGCCGGTCACCCTCGATACGGGGAGGCTTTCGGGCGTGTCGGAGAGTCGCACATCGCCCTGCCACCGCACATCGACCGTTTCGTCGGCAAGCGTCGTCGTGAAGAAGAGCCGCTGCATTTCGAGCAGGCCCAGAGACGACCGGACGCGCAGCTCGATGTTGCGGCCGCTGACGACGACGTCGTCGGGGAGGATGTCGGCGAGCGTGGTCCGGGGGACCGAATCCTCGGCGCTTCCTTCGGTCTGCTCGCGCGCGCGGGAGCGTGCAGCCGCCTCCTGCTGGCCGAGCAGGTCGGCGACCAGCGACGTGAGATCGCTGTCATGGCGCGTGTCCACCGTGATGGACGTGTTCTCGATGCGGATTTCGGAAAACGCCTCCGCGTAGCGGCCCTGGAGCAGCCGTACCGGGCGATAGTAGATGCGCACACGTTCGACGGTCAGGAGGTCTGCGGGTTCGGCCTCGGTCCCGTGGATGGTGAGGTCGTTGACGCTGAGGTAGCGCAGGATCGACGGTGAGATGCTCGCGTAGGAGACCTGCCGGCCGAGCACGTCCTCGAGCTGCTCTACGGCCTGTACCCTGATCTGCGCAAATCGGCGCTCCAGCTCGCCCCGGACGGGACCGAGGATCAGGATGATCGCGGAGAGCAGGAGGACGACCGCCGTGATCCGGACGGCCAGGCGCACTATGGGCCTTTTCAAAGAAACTTCACCACCTTGATCGTCACCTCTCCACACTATAGTGTACCACAGCAGATGCACCGGAAAAAGGCGGTTTCGTGAACGGCAGGCCGAACCCGTTGAAGGGTTTCGTGGTATTAGAAGGAATTGACGGCTCGGGAACGACGACGCAGATGCGGCTGCTTGCCGAGCGGCTTCGCGGTACCGGCCGGCGCGCGTGGCTGACGAGCGAGCCCACCGAGCGGCCTCTGGGTCTCGTCGCGCGTGGTATCCTCTCCGGCGAGTTCGCGGTATCGCCGGAGACCGTCGCCTACGTGTTTGCCGCCGACCGGTGCGACCACCTCACCTCGCCCGGCGGGATTCGCGACCACCTCGCCGGCGGGGAGATCGTCATCTGCGACCGGTACACGTACAGCTCGCTCGCCTATCAGGCGATCGACGCCGAGGAGTCGCTCGTCGCCTCGCTCAACGAGCGGTTCGACGACCCCCAGCTCGTCATCTTTCTCGACGTGCCGGTGGACGTGGGCGAGCAACGGCTCGCAAATCGACCGCACAGGGAGATCTACGAACGGCTCGAGTACCAGAAGCACGTCCGCGCCCGCTACCTCGAAATCCTTCGGCGTGCGGGCGAGAGATCGACGGTCGTGATGATCGACGCCACCGCCGCCGAGGAGGAGATCGCCGGAAAGATCTGGCGCGCGCTCGAAGAGGCGTCGATACTCTAGACATGAGCCGATTCGTCCGCATCTTCGCGCTGGCCGTGCTCGTCGCGGTCATCGCCGTCGAGGCGCAGGCGTACCGTCTGATCTACAAGGAACAGCTCTACGAGCTCAACCACCAGCAGCTCTCCATGTATCCGGAAGACTACGCGGCGAATATCGCGTGGCTCGAGCGCGCGCTCGACGCCGACTTCGCCAACCCGCTCTACGCGCTCGCCGAGATCGAGACGCCGCGCGAGTGGGAATACTACCGAAACCTCTTCTGGATGCATCTCAACCTGCACCTCGTCGACCAGTACCTTGGCTGGGCGGCGGGCTACATGAAGTTCGACGCCTACTTCTACAACCACCCGTGGCGCGAGGACAACCTGGAGAGCCTGCTGCGCGCAGAGAACCTCTTTTCGCTCGCGCGCTACTACTGGCAGGAAGCCATTCACTGGAGCTCCCAGGCCGCGAACTTCCCGTGGCTCAACCTCGAGGAGGTTCAGGCGTGGGAGGACCAGAGCTGGAGGATCGAGCACGGCGAGCTCGACTACGGCGCGATCATCGAACGCCACCAGCAACGCCTCGAGCGCGTCCGCGCCGAGTTCCAGGCGATGGACGAGTCGACGTACTGATCGAGCTCGTGGGCGCCGACGCGGTCGCGCCGACGGCTGTCCGGCCCCGCGGGTGCCCCTGCCCCGCTTTCCTACACGATCAGCATCGCGTCGCCGTACGAGAAGAACCGGTACCGCTCCCGGACCGCCTCCTCGTAGGCGCGGAGGATCAACCCGCGGGTCGCGAAGGCGCTCACGAGCATGAGCAGCGTCGAGCGCGGCGTGTGGAAGTTCGTGAACAGCACGTCCACCGCGCCGAAGCGGTAGCCGGGCCGGATGAAGAGGTCGGTCTCGCCGGTAAACGGCTCGAGCCGGGCTGTGTCTGCGTCCCACGCGCTCTCGAGGGTGCGCACCGACGTGGTGCCCACCGCGAGGAGGCGCTTTCCCGCGGCGCGCGCGGCGTTCAGCCGCGACGCGGTCTGCGGTGCGAGCTCGCACTCTTCTTCGTGCATGCGGTGGTCGTCGAGGTTCTCCACCCGAACCGGCAGAAAGGTCCCGATCCCTACATGCAGTCGGACCCACTCGATTCCCACGCCGGACGCCTCGAGCCGGTCGAGCAGGCGCTGCGTGAAGTGGAGCCCGGCCGTGGGCGCGGCGACCGACCCGGGCTCGCGCGCGTAGACGGTCTGGTAGCGCTCATCGTCGTCGGCCTCGTCGTCCCGGTCGATGTACGGCGGCAAGGGCACGTGACCGTGCTCGGCGAAGTACGACTCTCCGAGGGGCGAGTCGAACTCGAGGTGAACGAACATCTCGCGGTGGCCCACCACGCGGGCCGTGCGCCCTCCGGGGAAGGCGACCGTGCTGCCCTCGCGCAGCTTCGACGGGCGCTTGGTCATCGCCTCCCAGCGCGTGCGCGGCCGCGGCGGTGCGGCGATGGCCGCCCGGCCGGCCTCGTCACCCTGTCCCGGCGCGAGCTCGCGGACGAGGAGGAACTCGCGCTGCTTCCCCCGACCATCGCCGGTGACCCGCCTTCCGTAGAGCCGCGCCTTGCGGACGCGGCTGTCGTTGAACACCATCACCGTATCCGGGGAGAGGATGTCCGGCAGATCGGCGACCGTACGGTGCGAGATCTCACCGGTGGCGCGGTCGACGACCATCAGTCGCGACTCGCCACGCCGATCGCTCGGGTGCTGGGCGATCAGCTCGTCGGGAAGGTCAAAAGAGAAGTCCGTTGTCTTCACGTGGCAAGTCGAGTCCCAGGTGTTCGTAGGCGCGCGGAGTCGCCACGCGCCCGCGCGGCGTTCGCTTCAGGTAGCCGCGCTGGATCAGGTACGGTTCGTAGAAGTCCTCGAGCGTGTCGATCGCCTCGCCCACCGAGATCGCGAGCGTCTCCGCTCCCACCGGCCCCCCGCCGTAGGTCGTGATGACGGTCCTGAGGATCGCCCGGTCGTGCTCTTCGAGCCCTTCCGGGTCGATGCGCAGGCGTTCCATCCCCTCTTCGACGATTCTCGTCGTCACGCGGCCGTCGCCGAGAACCTGCGCGAAGTCGCGCATGCGGCGGAGGATCCGGTTCGCCACGCGCGGCGTTCCCCTCGCGCACCGCGTGAGCAGCTCGATCGACTCGTCGTCGACGCGCATCTCGAGGATCGTCGCGCTGCGCCGAATCACGTCGTAGAGGTCGGCGAGCGAGTAGTAGTTGATCCGGACGGTGATGCCGAAGCGGCTGTAGAGCGGTGCGGCGACGAGCCCCGCCTTGGTCGTGGCCCCGACGAGCGTGAACGGAGGGATGGGGATCCGGATCGTCCGGGCCGCCGGCCCCTGCCCGATGATCCAGTCGAGCTCGTAGTCCTCCATCGCGATGTAGAGCATCTCCTCGATCGCCGGCTTGAGCCGATGGATCTCGTCGATGAGGAAGACCGATCCCTCGGGGATCGTCGTGAGTATCCCGGCGAGATCCTTGGGCTTCTCGAGCGCGGGAGCCGATGTGACCTTGAACTCGCTTCCCATCTCGTGCGCGAGGATGCTCGCGAGCGTCGTCTTGCCGAGCCCCGGTGGGCCGCTGAGGAAGACGTGATCGAGCGCCTCCTCGCGCTCCCGCGCGGCCTGCACGAAAACGCCCAGGTTGCGCTTCAGCTCGGCCTGGCCCTGGAACTCGTCGAGTCGCTGCGGTCGCAGCCTCGTTTCGACGTGGTCGTCGGTGTCGTGGTGCGAGTCGTCCCGGTCTTCGGGGTACTCTTCGCCGTGGAGCACGCTCATCGCGGACAGTATACCTTATTCGCCGGAGAGTCTGACAATGGCGAGGCGGAAGACCTCCTTCTCGCGCTCGGCCGGCGAGGCGTCGGCGAGCTCGGATGCGAGCTGTGAAACGACCGAGGCCACTTTCGTCCGGTCGAACCCCATCTCCACGAGCCCGTCGACGAGCTCTGCGTGCGTCGAAACCGCCTCGCCTTCCTCGGCGACGAGCTTGCCTCGAAGCGTCAGGATCACCTTCTGCGCGGTCTTGCGCCCGAGGCCGGGCAGCCGGACGAGCGCTTCCACGTCCTCGGCCTCGAGCATCCGCACGAGCTCGCTCGGGCTCGTCGCGGAGAGCAGCCGGATCGCTGCACGGGGACCGATGCCGCTCACGCGTGTGAGCTCGAGGAAGACCCGCCGTTCGTCGACGGTGGCGAACCCGTAGAGGCGCATCTGGTCCTCGCGATGGTAGAGATGGGTGAACACGCGGACCTCGTCGCGGCTCTCGCTCGAGGCGAGGCGTCGCAGGGTGAAACCCGATACCTCGAGCTCCCATTCGACACCGCCTGTGGTCAGGTGGAGGATATTCGGGCCACGGCCGGTTATGGTTCCGCAGAGGCTGTTAAACATCGGCAGCACGCTCCTGCAAGGGACGGTGCGCGAGGTGGCAGATCGCCGCGGCGAGCGCGTCTGCGCTGTGGTCGGGCCGCGGGATCTCCGCGAGGCCGAGCAGGACGCGCACGAGCTCCTGCACCTGGTGCTTCTCGGCGCGGCCGGCTCCCACGATACTCTGCTTGATCGCCTGCGGCGGGTACTCGAAGGTGGGGATCTCGGCGAGCGAGAGCGCGAGGTAGACGACGCCCCTCGCCTGCGCGACCGGGATCGCGCTCGTCGCGTTACGCGCGAAGTAGAGCATCTCGACGCCGGCCTCGTCGGGCCGGTACTCGCCGATGACAGCCTGTAGCTCGCCAAAGATCGTCCGCAGGCGGCTACCCGTGTCTGTGTTCGCCGGGGTCGTGATCACCCCGTGCTGCACGTACCGGTACCGCGACCCGTCGAGCTCGACGAGGCCCCAACCGGTCGAGGCGAGTCCGGGGTCGATCCCAACGACGCGCGTCATTCGTCCGGGTCGAAATCGTCCGGAATGTCGATGTTCGTCGAGACCGCCTGCACGTCGTCGTGGTCCTCGAGCAGCTCGATGAGCCGAAGCGCCTTGCGCGTACCGTCGGTGTCGAGCGACACGCGCGCTTCGGGGATCTGCATGATGTCGGCGTTCTCGTGCTCGTAACCGGCCTCCTGCATCGCGTTCAGCACCGACTCGAAGTCCTCCGGTTCGCACGTCACCTCGGTTGTCTCGCCCTCGGTCGCCACATCCGAGGCGCCCGCCTCGAGCGCGGTCTCGAAAATCTCGTCTTCGTCGTACTTCTCCGCGTCGTAGGCGAGGACGCCCTTGCGCGTGAACATGTACGAGACGCAGCCGTTCTCACCGAGGTTTCCGCCGTGCTTGCCGAAGATGCTTCGCACGTCGGCCGCCGTACGGTTCCGGTTATCGGTGAGACAGTCGACCATGATGGCCACGCCACCCGGGCCGTAGCCCTCGTAGGTGATTTCGGTGTAGTCGACGCCTTCGAGCTCGCCGGTCCCCTTCTTGATTGCCCGGTCGATGTTGTCCTTGGGCATATTGGCGTCGCGTGCCTTGAGAACGGCGGTCCGGAGCCGGGGGTTCGCGTCTTCATCGCCGCCACCCATTCGAGCGGCGACCGTGATTTCCTTGATCAGCTTCGTGAAGAGCTTCCCGCGCTTGGCGTCGGCGGCGCCCTTCTTGTGGCGAATCGTCGCCCATTTACTATGTCCTGACATGTGCCGAAAACGGTACCACCGTGGGGGTCGGGTGTCAATAATGGGCCGATTCGAGATCGGCGAGCAACCCGGGAACCAGCCGCTCGAGCACGCGATCGAGAAGGTCCATGCCCAGTCCCGTCGGCCGCGCGCGCTCGCCGTCGAGCGCGAGCAGACCGTCGGCCCGCGAGCGCTCGAGGCCGGCTGCAAAGCGGTTCCATGCGTCCGCGCCGATTACCTCCCGCACCGGTTCGAGCGAGACGCCGCAGGCGGTCCGCAGGCCGAGCATCACGTACTCGGCGAGCAGCTCGGGTGGGCCGAGCTCTTCGCGCGCGGCGTCGAGGGGATGGCGGCGACGCAGGTACCGTGCGTGATCGGCGGGCTGGGTGAGGCGCACCGCGCGTCGAGCGAGCGAGCGCGGGCGCGGTGAGGCGTCCGGGCGAGGCACGCCGCCGGTCAGCGCCACGAACGCGGACTCTTCGAGCGTCGAGACCGCCGACGGTCCGATCCCCAGGTAGTTCTCGCCGCGCCAGTACCCCTCGTTGTGCCGGCATTCCCGCCCCGGTATCGCGAAGTTGGAGACCTCGTAGCGGCGCAGGCCCCGACGCTCGATGGCCGCCACGATGCGCCGCCACCCCGAACCCGAGTCGGGCATCTCGATCGACCTGTGCGCGGCGGCCCGGGCGAGTGGCGTCCCCTCCTCGATCGACAGCGAGTAGACCGAGAGGTGGTCTACGCCGAGACCGACAAGCGCGTCGATCGCTTCGAGCGTCCCGTTCACCGTCGACCGCGGCGCCCCGTGGATCAGGTCCGCGCCGAGCGAGCCGGACCAGCGGTTCCTGATCGCCTCGAGCTCGCTCACCGATGTGAGCCTGCGGTCGAGCGCCGCCGCGGCCTCGGGCTCGAGCGTCTGGACGCCAACGCTGAGCCGCGTGGCGCCCGCCCCCGCCAGCGCGTCGAGCATCGTGGCCGTCGCCGATTCGGGGTTTGCCTCGACGGTGATCTCACGGGCCGGCTCGCCGTTTCCGCGCGCCCGGACGACGAGTTCGGCGAGTCGATCGGGTGGCAGCACGGTCGGGGTTCCGCCGCCCACATAGATCGTCGCCGCAGGCGGGACGAGCGCACGAACCGCGTCGAGGTCGGCGAGCATCGTGTCGGCGATGCGCTCGAGCGCGCCGGGGCGCCAGCTCGCGGTGGTGTGGAAGGCGCAGTAGCCGCAGCGGCGACTGCAAAACGGAACGTGGAGGTAGAGCCCGATCGGCGTCACGGACGTCCGAACCGGGAGAAGGGCCAGAATCGGATCGACACTTTCGCGAGGATGTCGTCCGACTCGACCGGACCCCAGTAGCGCGAGTCGATGGCCGCGCTGCGGTCGTCCGCCAGCAGGAAGTACTCGTCCTCGCCGAGCGTTATCGCCGTGGACGCCGGGCCGAAGGGATCGAGCGGCTGCCAGCTGTCGGGCCGCTCGGCCGCGACCAGCTCGTAGTCACGCCCGGCGAGGGCGAACTCGCTCACGAATTGGGTGGCGCCCTCCGGACGGACGTACGCGACGAAACGCTCCAGCTGGACCGTGTCACCGGGCAGGCCGACGACGCGCTTGATCTGGAGCCTCGAACCCCAGTCGTTTCGCTCGTCGATCCGCCGGTTTTGCAGCGTGGCGAACCGGTAGAACGGGTCGGCGAGCCGCGCGAAGAAGCGGTGCTCGTGCGCGTAGGCGGGCCGGACGGTAACGAGGTCGCCGCGTTGCGGGTCCGCGAAGCCGGGAAGCGTCCACCCGAAGAGCGCGATGCGGGGCCCGTAGACCGGCGGCAGCGTGAAGAGCCTGTCGCCCGGCTCGAGCGTTGGCCGCATCGCAACCGTCTCCTGCTCGACCGAACCGACGAGGAGCGTGGTCACCCCCTCGTAGACGAGGAACACGATCACGACAAAGAGAAGGAGCCGTCGGACCCTGCGTGCGAGCGAGTCGGTGTCGCGGTAGGACTGGTATCGCTGCGACGAGCGCGGAAGCATCTACCGGATCACCCCGATGCGGCTGACCGGCCAGTACTTCACCATCGCCCGACCGAGCACGTCCTGGGTGTCGACTGCCCCGAAGTACCGGCCGTCCCGCGAGTTGTCGCGGTTGTCGCCGAGCGGAAGGATGCGGTCTTTGGGGACGTACCAGCCGAGCCGGTAGTAGGCCTCGCGCGCGGCGGTCCGTTCCTCGTGAGGGTTCGCCTTGAGCAGGTAGCGGGTTCGATGGAGGTCGAGCGCGAACGGGTCGACCGCACCGGCTTGCCGGACCGACGAGAGCGCCTGCTGCGCATCGGCATCGCGCTCGAGGCCAAGCTCGATTCGGGCGGCTGCGACGCCGGCGGTCGGATACGCGGCGTAGAGGTCCTCGGGTACCAGGCGCCTGACCTCGTAATCGAGCCCCACCGACGGTGCGAACTCGCGCTCTGCGATCCAATCGACCTCTCCCGGAGGGCGGATCTGCATCTCGCCCTCTCGCGTCCGGAACCGGTCTCCGCCCACGCCGACCGCGCGCTTGATGAGGAAGTGCGCGCGCGGCTGCCCGGACTCGTCGCGGTCGATGTCGACGATCGAGAGGGTGACCATGTAGAGGATCCGCTGGAGAATGTCGAAGGCGGTGCCGCGCGAAATGTAGCTCGGGTTCTCGAAGATGACGACTTCGCCTCGCTCGGGTTCGGCAAAGCCGGGCAGTTTTGCTACGCCCGGCAGAAGCTCCGGCCCGTAGACGAGCTTATTGACGAAGATGCGGTCACCGAGCAGCAACGTGTTCATCATCGACCCGGACGGGATCCGGTAGGCCTGCAGCGCGTACTGGTTGATGAGCAGCACGACCCCGGCGGCCCACAGGAAGGCCTCGAGCCAGTCGCGGACGACGTGCTTCTTCTGCTGCTTGATTTTTTTGCGGACGCGACGGCGTTTGCGCCAGGTCAGGAAGCGCTCGGTGAGGGTGGTCAGGCGTCGGGCCCACGTCGTGTCCATTGTGAATGGCAAAATAGCACGGGCCTCGTCGCGTTGACAACCCGAGCGGGGGGTACCTATAATCCGCGGAATGAGCAACGAGGAACAACCCCGACCCGAGGATGTGGAGGTCAAGCTGAGCCCCGTACTCGGTGTCGACCCGACGGTCTACGTACCGATCGTCTGGGGAGCGCTGCTCCTCGTCGTGCTTTTCTTCGTCCTCGTCTTCCCCGGTATCCGACGCCACGGTTCGCTCGTCACCGTCGTCACCTCACCGCCGCGGGCGTCGCTCGTCGTTGACGGCGCGCGCATCGGCACCGCTCCCGGAGCCTTCTTCGTCGCCTCCGGAAGGCGGGAGATCGAGGTGCGCAGGCCGGGCTTTTCGACGTATCGCGAGTCGATCGACATACCGGGTCGATTGGTCGGATCGTGGATCGCGCCGAGGCGCATGGAGCTTCGCGTGACTCTCACCGGTGCGGATCCCGCATCGCTCGTCAACGACGCGCTGCTCGAGCTCTCCGACTGGGCGTTGACCGGTGAGGCGAGCGGCCAGTACCAGTTCCCGCCCGTCGCCCGCGCGCTGGCCGCCGATCTCTCCGCGGTCGCACCCGACGATGGCGAACCGCCGACGTCGGGCGCGCAGGTTGCTTCGGCGGCAGCGCGCGAGGCGTGGGACGCGTTTACCCGCGACGCGCTGGCGCACGTAGCCTCCGAGGCGCAGCTCAACGACCTCGCAGCCGCGTCGCTCGGCTTCGCCGGTGCGGGATCGGCCGCCGTTCCCGGCGGTATCGCGGCGACGGTACAGCGGCTCGCGCGCGTAACCGATCGTGCCGAGCTCTTTCCACTGCAGGTCTCGAACGTGCTCGCCGCCGAGCGCGAGGCGCTTCTCGCGCAGACCCGATGGGTCGAGGACGCCGCCGCCCGAGCGCGGCGGCTCGCGGCGCTCGCACTCGAGGGAAGGCCCGAAGTGGCCGGACCGGTGACCGGTTACGCGCTGGGGCTCGACTTCGTCGATCTACCCGGAGGCGAGGTCGTACTCGGGGGCGAGGACCGCGCCGCGCGTGGCGGTGACCTACCGTACCGTACGACGCTCGGCGCGTACGCGATCGGCTCGACTGAGGTCCCCTTCTCCGCCTACGCGGCCTTCACCGAGGCGAACCCGCGATGGCGCGCCGAGAATCGAGACGCGCTCGTCGCCGACGGCCTCGTCGACGAGGACTACCTCGTCGAGCTCCGGGCGATGCGTGCGACGCCCGCGCTTCCGGTATCCGGCGTGTCGGCCCACGCGGCAGAGGAGTTCGCGCGGTGGTACTCCACGCTGCTTCCGGCCGGATTGGAGGCACGGCTTCCTACCGAGGCCGAATGGGCTTTCGCGCTGCGTGTGGCCGGCGATAGCGCGGGCGTATTCGCCGGGGCGGAGGTGAGCGGGCCTCGTCCGGTCGGACTGGCCGGCGGCGGCGCGCTCGAGGCGCTGCTGGGCAATGTGTGGGAGTGGACGGCGGATCCGTTCGCCGCCTACGGCTTCGTCCATGCCGATGCGCCGGCGCGTGCGGCGGCCGCGCGAGTCGTCCGCGGCGGCGGCTGGGCGACCGACGAGCTCGCCTTTCGGCCAGGTGACCGCGGCGCGCTCGATCCCTCGTGGTGCTCGACGTTTGTCGGATTCCGGCTCGTCGTCTCACCGACCGGCGAATAGTTCATTAGATTGCAGTGATGGCCGAGGGAACGAAGACGATCGCCCGAAATCGACGCGCCTATTTCGACTACGCGATCGACGAAAAGTTCGAGTGCGGTATCGAGCTCGTCGGTAGCGAGGTCAAGTCCCTGCGCGCCGGGAAGGTCTCGTTCGGCGACTCGTACGGGCGAATCCGCGACGGGCAACTCTGGCTCTCCGGGCTGCGCGTCTCACCCTACGACCAGGCGAGCATCTTCAACCACGACCCGGACCGCGAACGGAGGCTGCTCCTCCACAAGCAGGAGATCCGCCGGCTGAAGCGACGCGTCGACGAACGCGGGTTCACGCTCGTTCCCCTGCAACTCTACTTCAAGGGCGGGCTCGTCAAGGTCGAGCTGGGCCTCGCGAAGGGCAAACGCGAGTACGACAAGCGGCAGGCGATCAAGAAGCGCGACCAGACGCGCGAGGCACAACGCGAGATGCGGGAGCGCTATTAGTGAGCGGCACAACGGCCGAAGAGCTCCGCCGCTTTGCCGTCGCTGTGGCGCGAGAGGCGGGAGAGTTGACGCTTCGGTATTTTCGGGGGGATATCGACGTCGAGAGCAAGAGCGACGATACGCCGGTGACCCGAGCCGACCGCGAAGCGGAGCTCCTGATTCGCCGACGGATCCGCGATGCGTGGCCGGACGACGATATCCTCGGCGAGGAGTTCGGGGTCGACGCCGGTCGCGGAGGGCGCACCTGGGTGATCGATCCGATCGACGGGACCAAGTCGTTCGTAGCCGGGGCGCCTCTCTACGCCGTGCTCATCGCCACTCTCGAGGGCCGTTACGACGGGGGCGAGCTTGAGACCGCCCGCGTGACCGCCGGGGTGATCCACATCCCGCCGCTCGGCGAGACCGTATCGGCCGCGCGCGGATCGGCAGCTCGTTGGGACCCGGGTGACGGTCGCGAGCGGCGCGCATCGGTCTCAGGGCACGACACGCTCGAGGGGGTCCGGGTGACGACCTCCGACTTCGCGGATTTCCACCGGAGGGAGCCCGCGCTCGCGGCGCTCGTGGATCGGTCGGCAGGGCTTGCGAGAACATGGGGCGACGCCTACGGCTACCTGCTCGTCGCCACCGGCCGGCTCGACGCGATGATCGACCCGATCGTGAGTCCATGGGACATCGCACCGCTGCCGGTGATCCTGGAGGGCTCGGGTGGCCGGTTCACCGACCTCGACGGAAGGGCGCTGCTCGCGCCGAGCGCGATCGGGACGAACGGACGGGTCCACGACGCGCTGCTGCGAAGGCGGTTGTCGTCGTGACGGCGCATGCTTGGCGCGTTGACCAGAGAGCTCCACATTTGTACCTTGAGGTTTAGTCACGGGGGTGTACCGGATTCGACTGCGAACCAGTGGCGATGCATGGATGCAGGTTGAGCGCTATCTCATAAAACTGGCATTAAACATCTGCCGAAGATACATCAGCAGATTTCGCAATGGCTGCGTAAGTAGCTTTCTGCGAACAATCGCCGCGTAAGCGGCGACGGGCGCCCGGGACGCCGTCCTGAGGACCGGGTTGCTTGACACAAAACCAGGACTTGGCCCGTCGGCCGCTCGGCCGTCGGCGGGTGACACAACGCCGAGCTACGGCCGGGTGGGACGTTCCTTTCCTTATCCGGTCGGAAACTCAAGATGGAACTAAGCCTGTAGTATCCGGCATCCGGGTTCGTAGGACGCGGGTTCGACTCCCGCCACCTCCAGTAAACTGTCACCGACCTTGCAGATATGAAGCAGGACAGGGGTATTGGCAGTAG
>CAYWJH010000085.1:0-14026 GCA_964458555.1 uncultured Spirochaetaceae bacterium
CTCGTCTCGACGACGACGATGACAAGGTCGATTCCTTCCGGCGCGGTCATGACCGAGCGGACATTCGTGATGGTGATCATAGTACGTTCTCCTTGACGCTGATGCGCCGTGCGCCCAGCTCGATTCGATGTGACAGGCGTACGTCTCGAGACGATGCGCCGACTTCGAGCGTCCAGGTGCCTCCCGGCACCTGCCACGCTCGTTGCGATGCATCCCAGCTCGCGAGCGCGCGGATCGGCACGTCGACCACATACGCGAGGCTCTCGCCCGCGGGCACGCGCTGCTTCGTGAACCCGACCAACCGCCGGGGCAGCGAGTCCGCGAGCGACTCGGGAGGACGGGCGTAGACCTGCGCCGTCTCCATGCCATCGCGCTCGCCGTCGTTCGTGACCCGGAACATCACCGCGAGCCTGTCCCCACGCTCCTCCATGGAAAGCTCCGCGTACGAGAAGCTCGTGTACGAGAGCCCGAACCCGAAGGCGAACAACGGCTCGATCTCGAGCGCGTCGAGATGCCGGTACCCGGCAAAGACACCTTCGGCGTAGGTGACGTCGTAGGCGGTCGCGTCCTGCGAGACGAAGTCCGGCTTGTCGTAGAGCTCCGCGCCGTCTGGCAGGTAGTTCGCGACCGATGAGCGATCGCCGTGCACCCGCTCGATTGAGATGGGTAGCTTGCCCGACGGATTCACCTCGCCGAAAAGGATCTCCGCGAGCGCCCGCGCGCCGATCTCGCCCGGGTACCAGACGTGAAGGATCGCGTCCACGTCGTCGAACCAGCTCGTCATCTCCACCCCGCCGCCGGCGACGACGACCACGACGGTCCGCTTCGCGGCGCGCGAAGCGCGCTTGATGAGCTCGACATCGCTCGCCGGCAGCTCCCAGGGCCGATCGCACCCCTCGCGCTCACGCTCGGCGGTGTAGCCGACGCAGGCGACAGCTACGTCGGCATCCGCGAGCAGGCGTTCCTCGTCCAGGCCGTCTTCCACGCGCAGCAGCGTGCGATCGGGTGCCACGGCGAAGATGCCGCCGGCGATGCTTACGGGGTCGATGGCGCGTACCTGCGCGGCACCCCCGCCGCTCGTAGGTGTGGGGTCTCCGAGCGGTCCGAGCACGCCGATCGACCCGTCGCTCGCGTCGAGCGGCAGTAGGCCATCGGCATTCTTGAGAAGGACGATCCCCTCGCGGGCAACCTCGAGCGCGACGCCGGCGTGCTCCTCGCTCTTCGCGCGGCACCGATTCGGGACCTCGAGCTGCGTCTCCTCGAGCCGCGCGGTGAGCTCGAGGATTCGCGTCACGCGCGCGTCGATGTCCTCGTGCGAAACGACGCCCTCCTCGATCATCGTCCGGATGACCGCCGGATCGAACGCCTTCGCGGCGGGCATCTCGAGGTGAAGTCCGCTCGCGATCGACGGAGCGGGGTTCCAGAGGCCCATCCAGTCGGACATGACGAGCCCATCGAACTCCCAGTCGCCGAGCAGGACGTCGGTGAGCAGCCACCGGTTCTCGCCGGCGTACTCGCCGCCGAGCAGGTTGTAGCTCGTCATGAGGCAGCGGACGCCGGCGTCCTTCACCGCGGCCTCGAAGGGAACGAAGTAGAGCTCGCGCAGCGTGCGCTCGTCGACGATCGAGTTGCTCACGCAGCGGTGCCAGTCGGTGTTGTTCGCGACGAAGTGCTTGACCGTCGCGGCGACCCCGCGGCTCTGCACGCCGCGGATGTACGGCACGACCATCGTCGCGGCGAGCACGGGGTCCTCGCCCAGGTACTCGAAGTTGCGCCCGCACTCGTGGACGCGGTAGAGGTTCACCCCGGGCCCGAGCACGACGTCGATGTCGGCGGCGCGGAACTCTTCACCGACCGCCTCGCCGTAGGCGAGCGCGCGTTCGCGGTTCCACGTCGCGGCGAGGCCGATGAACGCGGGGAACGCAGTCGCGTCGATCTTCTCGTCGCGCAGCCCCATGCTCGCGTCCGCCATACGGATCCGTCGTACGCCCAACCGCGGCACGCCCTTCGTGTACATGTTGTCGATGCCGCTCATGACGGCGAGCTTCTCGTCGAGCGTCATCCCGGCGAGAATCGCCGCCGCTCGTGAGGTGGCGTTCATAGTGGCTCCTTGGAACGTAGAGGGTAGCATGAGACCGGCGGCGCGTCCACGCGGCTCGGCTCGCCCGAAGCTACATCCCGCCCACGTGTGGCGTAGGCGCCCCGGGAACGAGATAGCCGGCGACGACCGTAATCAGGTAGGCCCCCACCAGGACGAACCCGAACCCGCGCTTGAGCTCGGTCGTACCCCGCCCGATCCCGATCCGCAGGACCGTGACGACGAAGATCATCGACGGGAAGAAGAGGATGAAGAACTGCGGCGGTACGGCGAGCCCGCCGCGCGTAACAGCCGCCGACGCGCCGCTGACGAAGAGCACGTTGAGAACGTCCGCGCCGATCACGTTGCCGAGCGCGAGCTCGCCGTGCTTCTTTCGGACCGCGGTAACCGCGGTGACGAGCTCCGGCAGCGAGGTGCCAAAGGCGACGAGCGTGGCGGCGATGATCGCGTCCGGGATGCTGAGCCGCAGCGCGGTCTCCTCGACGGTGGGGATGAGTACCTGGGAGGCGAGGACGACGAGCGCGATCCCGATCGCGAGCTTGAGGAGCGAGACGATCGGGCTCTTCGTCTTGCGGACGTCGACGGTCGCCGGCTCGATCGTGCTCAACGGGCTCTTTCGCGACCACTGGATCGACCGCCAGATGTAGAGCGCGAGCAGCATGAGGAAGACGATTCCGATCACCTGCCGCAGACGACCACCTTCGGTGAAGGTGCCGCTCAGGTTCAGGTACGGGATAGAGGAGAGGACGAGTAGCAGCGCGCTGCCAAACTGGATCCAGCTCTGGCGGTTGACCAGCGAGCGCTCGACCGGTACCGGACCGATGATCACCGCGATACCCAGGATCAGGCCGGTATCGGCGATGATCGAGCCAACGGCGTTGCCCATCGCGAGTCCGGGCGCGCCCTGTACCGCGGCCATGACGCTGACCGCCGTCTCAGGAAGCGTCGTCCCCAGGCTCACGATCGTCGCTCCGATCAGCATCTTGGGAACGCCCCAGCTCACCGACAGCGACACCGCCTCGTCGACGAGGAGGTCGGCACCCTTCACCAGCACCGCGATCGCGCCGACGATGATCACGAAGAGCACGGCAACGTGTGCCTGCGAGACGAGCGAGGATACCAATGCTTCCATGCGGGCCTTGTACCGGAAATCGACCGCTTGGTCAAAGGGCCTCCACCCGTCGGCGCAAAACGCCGATGAATGTACTGAAAGGGGTGCTATGGCGAACGAACCGGCGAAGGCAGTCTTTCCGCGGAGCAGACTCTCCACGATCGACCTGGGCAAAATCGGCGTGCGCAAGCACCACGTCGCGGCGCTCCTCGAGATCGACGTCACCCGCGCGCGCGCCGGGCTGCGCGTGGCGAACCGCAACGGGCGCTCGTCGGTGAGCTTTCTCGCGTGGCTCGTGAAGAACGTCGCCTCGAGCCTTTCCGACTACCCGACCGCCCACGCGGTGCGAACCGGTCGCCGCACGGTCGCGACATTCCCCCGGGTGAACGTCACCATCATGGTCGAGCGCAGCGTCGACGGCGAGCGCGTCCCGCTGCCGCTGCTCGTCGCCGACGCCGACACGCGTTCGGTGGAGGATATCGAGGCGCAGATCGCCGTCGCCCGCGGGCAATCGGTGAGCGCGGGCACGGTTGTTCTCGGCGACGAGTCTCCGCTTCGTTTCCACCTCTACTACGCGCTTCCCGGATTCGTCCGGCGGTGGCTACTCGAGCGTGCGCTCGCGAACCCGCAGCGGATGATGAACACGATGGGAAGCGTCGTGATCACGTCGGTGGGGATGGGCGGCCGCGTCAAGGGCTGGTTCATCCCCAAGAGCATGCACCCGGTCTGCATCGGAATCGGCGCGGTCACGCCGAAGGCCGTGGTCATGAACGGCGGGATCGAGCCGAGGGAGGTCCTCCACATGACGATCCTCGTCGATCACGACGTCGTAGACGGTGCGCCCGCCTCGCGGTGGATCTCCGCTCTCGTCCGGGCGATGGAAAGCGGAGCCGAGCTCTCGATCAACTGACAGCGAGCGTGTATCGTCGGCGGTCGCACCCGTGGTACCATCGCGACATGGAAGCACTGGTACTGGAACGTAAGGGCGAGCTCACTATCCGTGACGTCGAGGTTGCCGAACCGCTCGGGCCGAGCGACGTGCGGATCGCGCTTCGCAACGTAGGCGTCTGCGGCAGCGACGTTCACTACTACACGCACGGCGCGATCGGGCCGTTCGTCGTACGCGAGCCGATGATCCTGGGCCACGAGGCGAGCGGGATCGTCGTCGACGTCGGCGAGGAGGTCGGCGACCTCGCGCCCGGAGATCGAGTCTGCATGGAGCCCGGAATCCCCGATTCGACGAGCAAGGCGAGTCGGTTGGGCATGTACAACCTCGACCCGGCGGTGAGCTTCTGGGCGACACCGCCGATTCACGGCGTCACCCGACCTACGGTCGTCCACCCCGCCGACTTCACGTTCAGGCTGCCCGACAACGTGACCCTCGCCGCCGGAGCGATGGTGGAACCGCTGGCGGTCGGCATGCACGCGGCGAATAAGGCCGGCATCTCACCCGGCGACGTCGCTGTCGTAATCGGCGCAGGGACGATCGGCCTGGTGACGATCATGTCCGCTCTCGCCGGCGGATGCAGCGAAGTCATCGCGCTCGACGTGAAGCAGCCCAAGCTGGACATCGCCGCCGGCCTCGGAGCCGTGCGCACGGTTAACGTCGGCGATGCCGACCCGCGCGAGATCGTCGACGAGGTAACCGGACGGTGGGGCGTGGACGTGGTCTTCGAGGCGAGCGGAGCGCCGCCTACGCTGAACACCGCGCTCGGCCTGCTTCGCCCCGGAGGACGGCTCATCGCGATCGGGATGCCGGTCGAGCCGGTCACCTACGACGTGACCGCTGCGCAGGCGAAGGAGATCCGAATGGAGACGATCTTCCGCTACGCGAACGTCTACGACCGGGCGGTCAAGCTGCTCGGCTCCGGCGCGATCGACCTCGACCCGCTCGTCACCGAGACCTACCCGTTCGAGAAGGGTGTAGAGGCGTACGAGTACGCGGCCGACCCGAAGGACACGAGCGTCAAGGTTCAGATCGAGCTGCCCGAGTGATACCCCGGGAGGACCACTTCCCGCGCATCGAGCCGGAGATCGCGCGTTTGCTCGAGGCCGAGGGGCTGCAACTGTTCGGCGTCGCCGCCACCGCCGGTCACGCGACTCCACCCGGCGCCGCGATAGACCCCGCCTCCGCCCACGCCGACTACGAGCGCTGGATCGCCGCCGGGATGCACGGCTCGATGGACTACCTCGCGCGGCACACGAAGGCCAAGTTCGCGCCCGAGGAGGTCCTCGGCGGATGCCGATCGGTGATCCTCGTGGGCTGCAACTACTACCAGGAACCCTCCGAGCGGCGACCGGACGACGCCGCCACCGGTCGCGTGGCCCGCTACGCGTGGGGCCGCGACTACCACAATGCGCTCGGCAAGCGGTTGAAGCGCGTCGTGCGGACGCTTCGCGATCGGTACCCCGAGGAGGCGTTCCGCTCGTTCGTGGACGCCTCGCCGCTGTCCGAACGCTTCTACGCAGCGCAAGCCGGCGTCGGCTACACCGGCCGCAACACGCTCACGATCTCCAGCGCCTACGGCAGCTGGTTCTTTCTGGGCGAGATCCTCACCACCGTCGCGCTGCGCTCCACCGCGCTCTTCGGGTCGCTGCACGGCGCCTGCCCCACGAACTGTTTCCGCTGCGGCACCGCGTGCCCGACCGGCGCGCTCTACGATCATCACCGCATCGACGCGCGACGCTGCATCAGCTACCTCACGATCGAGCATCGCGGTTCCATCCCTGCAGAGCTCCGCCCGCTCATGGGCGACTGGATCTTCGGCTGCGACCGCTGTCAGGAAGTCTGCCCGCTGAACGTGCGCGCGAAGGTCACCGACGCACCCGACTTCCTCATCCATCGCGCCGGCGAGCGTATTCGGCTCGCCGAGCTCCTCGCGATCCCGGACGCCGAGGCCTACCGCGCCCGGTTTGCCGGCACGCCTCTCCTGCGACCCGGTCGCGACGCGATGGTGCGAAACGCCTCCATCGCCGCGGCGAACACCGAAGCCACGGAGCTCCGCCCCGAGCTCGCGCGTCTCGCCGGTGACCGGAGCCCCATCGTCCGCGAGCACGCGCGGTGGGCGCTCGACCACCTCGCCGGACAGCAGGCGTAGCTCTGCGGCTGGTGACCGTGTATACTCGGCGTATGGATCAGCTGGTCTTCTATTCGGGCTGGATCGATCCGTCCGACGTGCAGCGAGTTCTGCCCGGAGTCACGGCGACCACGATCTACGATCGGCATCGGCTCGTCGAAGCGCTCGTGGGCGACCCGCACCTGATCGGAGCGATCATCGAGATCGACGCGATGACCGGCCAATGGGACCACTTCCTGAGCTCGGCGCGGCGGAGCTTCCCCCTGTTGCCGATGCTCGTCCTGACCCCCGTGAACGCGTGCCACGACGAGGTGGCGTGCGTGGATACCAACGCGGGTGCGGACACGGTGGAAAGGAGCCTCGCGGAGTTCTTCGCCGTCCCGCGAAAGCGCGACCGGCGCGAGCATCATCGATTCGACTGGCCGCTGCGCGCCTCGCTCGTGGGCAGCGACGAAGTCCACCGTATGCGCGAGCTGAGCGCGGGCGGGGCGTTCCTTGAGCCTGCGACGCGCGTCCCGCCTCCCGGAACGGTCTGCGATATCCGCAGCTGTTTCCAGAACTTCACCATGACGACACGATGCGAGATCCTCGACCCGCGGCACGTCTCGAGCCGCGCGGCACCGGGGTTCGGCGTCCGGTTCACCGCGCTCTCGCCGGAGGCGACCGAGTTCATCGACCGCATCGTGGGCGACGCCCTCGCGAGCATGCTGCTCGACCCGTCGGCCCGTCCCGAAGTCCCTTCGATCGACGAGGAGGAAGACATCCTCGCGGTGGGAGACGAGTTCTCGCTGACGTTGTAGGATAGGCTCAATTCATTCGGAGGCACCATGGCACCAACCACACGCACGACGCTCGTCCTGCTCGCAGCCGGTATGGGCAGCCGCTACGGCGGCGTGAAGCAAATCGACAGCGTGGGACCGAACGGCGAAGCGATTATCGACTATTCCATCTACGACGCGTTGCACGTCGGATTCACCGACCTGTGCTTCGTCGTACGCGCAGAGATCGAGGACGCGGTCCGGGAGTTCTTCGCCGGTAAGTTCCCCGACTCCATCCGCGTGAGCTACGCCGTCCAATCGCTCGATGACCTGCCCGACGATTTGAGCGTCCCCACCGAACGGTCCAAGCCGTGGGGCACCGCGCACGCGGTCTACGCCGCGCGGCACGCGGTGGAAACACCGTTCGCCGTGGTCAACGCCGACGACTTCTACGGCCGGGACGCGTACAAGACAATCAACGCCTACCTCTCGGCGCTCTCGAACGACGAAACGGACTACGCCATGGTGGGCTACCCACTCGAGGACACGCTCTCCGAGCACGGTACGGTGAGCCGCGGCATCTGCGAGAAGGATGCCGATGGATTCCTCGCGAGCATCGAAGAGCACAAGAAGATCGAGCAGACCGGATCGCGAATCATCGACACGCACGACGACGGGTCCACCGTGGAGCTCCAGCCCGACGACATCGCAAGCATGAATATGTTCGGGTTCACGCCGGCGGTCTTCCCGCAGATCGACGACGAGCTCGCACGATTCGTACGCGAGCGCGGCGACGACCCGAAGGCCGAGTTCTACATCCCCACGCTGATGACGCGGCTGATCGAGACCGATCGCGCACAGATGCGCGTGCTATCGACGAAGGCGAAGTGGTTCGGCATGACCTACCAGGAGGACAAGCCGAAGGTCCAGGCGCGTATCCGCGAGTACGTCGAGTCGGGCGTCTACCCGAAGAAGCTGTGGGGGTAGTGTTCGGGCCTACGGATCCGCGCACCGAGCCTCGGAGCGCAGGAAAGAAAGGGCCGCCCGAAGGCGGCCCTGTAGATACGAGAGGTCGAGCGACTTACTGCGCGTCCTCGAGCGCCTGCTCGGCGAGCTCGAAGAAGGTGTCCGCCGTGATGCTCACGCCGGAGACCGCGTCGGGCACGCCCTCTTCGTCAAAGGTGATCACAGTCGGGTCCTGCGTCTCGAGCAGCCTCGCCTCCACGGCGTCCGCCTGCTCCCACCAGGGAGCCTGCGCGCCGCCG
Organism: uncultured Spirochaetaceae bacterium; assembly: GCA_964458555.1. Classification (GTDB taxonomy): domain Bacteria; phylum Spirochaetota; class Spirochaetia; order DSM-27196; family SLST01; genus SLST01. The sequence goes on from CAYWJH010000085.1 coordinate 8,310, forward strand.
TTTTCGACCATGCCATACTCGCCTTCCTTGGAAACCTCGTACTTGTCCTCGCCGTCCTCGCCGATCGGGTTCCAGTACGCTGCGACGATGTAGCCGCTGACGACGGTCAGATCCACCCGGCCCTTCCAGCCGTGCGAGAACTCGTCCTGCTCAGCGCTGTACGCACCGTCCTCGTAGGGGCCGAGCCCGTCGACCTTGCCCTGATCGAGCGCCTTGATCGCGAGCTCTTGGAGCTCGTTGATGTGAATCGTGACGCCGGAGACCGCGTCGGTGTAGCCGGAGTCGTCGAGATCCATCTGACGCGGGTCCTGGACATCCATGAGGTACTCTTCGGCTGCTTCGGCCTGCTCCCACCACGGTGCGATGGCGCCGCCGTTCTCGACCATGCCGTACTCGCCGCTCTTCGAGCGGGTGATCTTGTCGGTGCCGGCCTTGCTGTTCGCGCCGTTCCACTCGACGTCGGTGATCTGGCCGTCTTCGACCATGAGCGTCACCATGTACTTCCAGCCCGTGCGCTCGCTGAACGAGTCTTCCTGCGCGAAGTAGATGCCGTCGTCGAATCCGCCCTCAGGACGGGCGTCTTCGCCCTGACCGCTGGCGACCGCGAAACCGGTGAGCGCGATCAGCAACACGCCCAGAATCAATAGTCTCTTCATTTAGAACCCCTTTCGAAGGCGATTATCGCCTCTGTAGTAATGTAGTCTACAATAAAACACGGTGATCGCTTTGTAAAGCACAAATCGCACTCTATTTATCTAATCAAGAACTCTTTTCGTGACGACTTTCACATTACGAACGTTTCCGCGCACCCGCGAGTGTCAACGAACGTGAGGACCCGGCCTCGCCCGCCGCTACACCGCACCCGACGAGTCGTGCTATAGTCGTGCAATGCCGCTTTTCGAAGCTCGCGTAACCGCGAACCGCGAAATCGCGCACGACTACTTCCAGATGGACTTCACGTGGCCCGATGCCGTCCGGCGTCCGGAACCGGGGCAGTTCCTCACCATCCGCGTATCCAGCGGACCGGTGCCCCTGCTGCGCAGACCGTTCGGGGTATCGGCATTCGCCGTCGGAGCCGGGCCGAAAATTGCCGACGGCGGACGCGACTCGCTCGCCTCGATGATCTACTGGCGCCGCGGGCCGGGGACCCAGCTCCTCGCGGGTGACGAGCCGGGCGACACCATCGGCGTGATGGGACCGCTGGGCGTCGGTTTCCCGCGGCCTGGCGAGGGGGCGGTTCCGGTCCTCGTCGCCGGCGGTGTGGGTATCGGACCCATCCTGTTCTTCGCGAACGAGCTCGCGCGCGCCGGTCGTCAGTCGATCATGCTGGTCGGTGCGCAAACCGAGCGTGGGCTGCCGGCGCTCGTGGTCGATCAGCGCGTCCAAGTCCGCCGTGCGACCGACGACGGCTCGTTCGGCTTCCACGGGACCGCCATCGACCTCCTCGAACAGACCATCGACATCACCTCCGGCGATCTCGAGCTCTACCTCTGCGGCCCGAACCTCATGCTCAAGGCCGGGCACGAGTGCGCGGTCCGTCACGGTATACCCGCGTGGGTGGCGATGGAACAGACCATGGGCTGCGCCGTGGGAGCCTGCATGGGATGCGCGGTGCGCGTTCATGGCCCCGCCGAGTACGCGCGTGTGTGCACCGAGGGGCCGGTGTTTCGGTCGACGGAGATCGTATGGGAGTAGACCTCTCCTTCAGCATCGGGGCAGCGACGATTGACAACCCGGTGGGCGTCGCATCAGGGACGTACGGGTACGGGAGCGAGTACGAGCAGCACCTCGATCTCGCCGGCATCGGCACGCTCTACACCAAGGCCGTCACGCGCACGCCCCGCCCCGGCAACGACGTGCCGCGCATCGTCGAGACGCCCGCCGGCCTGCTCAACAGCATCGGCCTCGCGAACGTGGGGATGGAACGGTTCGTGACCGAAAAGCTCCCCGGCTTCGCGATGCTGCCGTGCGCTGTCGTAGCGAATGTCGCCGCCGACTTCCCGGAGGAGTACGCCGAGGTAACGGTCTACCTGGAGGAGCACGATCACGACAGTGCACTGCTCGGCTACGAGGTGAACGTCTCCTGTCCGAACGTCAAGGCCGGCGGCGTTTCCATTGGCGCGGTGCCGGAGCAGGTCGAGCGAACAACCCGGCTCGTCCGCGAGGTGACCGAGCGGCCGCTCATCGTGAAGCTCACGCCCAACGTGACCGACATCGCCGAGATCGCGCGGGCCGCGGAGGCCGGCGGTGCCGACGCGGTGAGCTGTATCAACACCGTCGTCGGCATGACGATCGACACCGCGAAGAAGCGGCCCGTCCTTCCCCGTGGAACCGGGGGCCTCAGCGGACCGGCGATCCTGCCCGTCGGCGTAGCGGCGGTCTACCGCGTAAGCCGCGCGGTGGAGATCCCGGTCGTGGGCATGGGCGGGATCATGTCGGCGGACGACGCGGTGCAGTACCTGCTCGCCGGCGCGTCGGCGATCCAGGTGGGTACCGCCAACTTCGCGGACCCACGGATCGCCTCCGGCATGCGCGACGAGATCGAGGCGTACGCCGAGCGGAACGGGCTCGACTCGATCTCGGGCTTCCACGGCTGCCTCGACTGAGCGGCGGTCGTGCTACCCGGCGCTCGCTCACCGGCTCGTGCGATGCCGCCCACCCGGGATGGCGCGGGAGCCTGCTTACCTTCCCCCGACCGCGCGCTCCCGGCGTTCCGGCCAGCGACAGAGGTGGTAGATCTCGCACGCCGCGCAGTCGGGCTTGCGCGCGTAGCAGCGGTAGCGACCGTGGAGGTTGACCGCCATCGAGAAGTCGGTCTGCAATTCGGCCGGAACGATCTCGCGCAGTTCGCGCTCGATCTTCTGCGGGTTCTTCCCCTCCACGAAGCATAGCCGATTCGCAACGCGCGTCAGATGGGTGTCCACGACGATCGCCGGCTCGCCGTAGACGACGCCAAGGATCACGTTAGCACTTTTGCGCCCCACCCCCGGGATCTGCACGAGCTCCTCCATCGTCGCCGGAACCGCACCGCCGAACTCGCGCTCGATCGTCGCCGCTGCGGCGATGATGTTCTTCGCCTTATTTCGGTAGAAACCTGTGCTGTGGACGATGCGCTCCACGTCCTCGAGCGGGGCCTGCGCAAGGTCGGCGGGTGTCGGGTAGAGCGACAAGAGCTCCGGCGTCACGAGGTTCACTTGCGCGTCGGTCGTCTGTGCCGACAGGATCACCGCGATCACGAGCTCGCAGGCCGACGAGTAACGGAGAAGCGGGCGTCGGTCGGGATAGACGTCCCGGAGTCTTTCGGTGACGGCCGTCGCGCGCTGCGTTGCATTCACTCCAAACCTCCGCTACGATCGCGTCCTCCAAGCATACCCATTTCCGAGGACGACATGTCACCATTCAAAGCATTCCTTGCGTTTCTCGTCGTGATGGGAATCATCTCGATTCCGTTCGCTGCCATTGTCACCCGCAGTTGAAGCCCGATCGGCCAGGCGATTGCGGAACGCATCCGACGCAAGACCGAACGCAAGCTCGGGCCATCGCCTGCTTCGTTACGGCCAACCGCTGCACGCAACCGCGAGGAGCCGGATCCGTCGTTGCTGATAGAACAGCAAGAGATCCAGCTGAGCGATATGCGCACCCGCCTCGAGTTCCCCGAGCGATTGCTCGATCAGCAGAGCAACACCCCCCATCGCCAAGATTGACCGCGCGAGCGACAGGACGCTATACTATGGGTTCACTTCGGGATGTAGCCTAGTGGCTAAGGCGCCTGCTTTGGGAGCAGGAGATCGGAGGTTCGAATCCTCTCATCCCGAGTTCGCGGTTGCTTCCCGGCGCGGCACGAGTTGACGGGACCAGGCGTCCCCCTTCATCGCCGCTTTCGAACCGGAGCGCTGCGATACCGGGTGCCGGCAAAGGAGGCCGGGGAGAATGCCTCAAGGCATTCTTCGCGGAAACCGCGACACCCAGCCTGCAGGCGCTCCGCCTGCAGGCTCCCTATAGTTTTTTGCTGACGCCGGCGAGATCGTCAGCGTCCGAGCGCCCATAGCTCAGCTGGATAGAGCATCGGCCTTCTAAGCCGAGGGTCGGAGGTTCGAGTCCTCCTGGGCGCGCTTCATTTGTCTATGGCGTAGAGAGTTATGCTTTGTCGGCGATCATTCCTGGTCGCAACTCGTCATTTGCAATCTATTTGCAATCTATTATTTCTCTGATAGAATGCCTCATGCCGCGTCGCACCGAGCCGTTCAGCCTCGTTCGTCGTCCTGGTTCTCCCTTCTGGTACTACAAGCTCGGTCCGTGGAAGAGCTACAAGAGCACCGGCAAGACGACGAAGTCGGACGCGATAACCGTTGCGCTCGAGGCGTTGGATAGCCCGAAGGCAGCTCCGGGTGGCCCCACGGTTCGCAAGTACGTGGAGCCGTTCTTCGTCTGGGAGACCTGCCCGCATGTGAAGCGCCTGTTCGCCGAGGGCAAGAGCATCACCCGCTACCACGTCCGGGACATGCGTTCGATCATGGAGAATCACCTTCTCACCGATCCGGTTGTGAAGGTTCGGCTGTCAGCGCTCAAGCGGTCGCATATCCTCGACTACCGCGAGAGGCTCATCGAGAAGCTGGGCTACACGCGCACCGTGCAGAAAGCCGTCGGGGTGCTGAAGACGATCCTCAAGGAGGCGTACTTCCGGGAGGATATATCCCGGGACCCGACGGTGGGGATCGGCTCGACGCGCTACCAGCCGAAGGAAATCGGGGTCTTCACAGCTGAGGAACTGAAGAAACTCTTTCCCGTGAAACCGCCGGGGCCGTGGGGTGACCATACCGGCTACACGGTGTTCCTCATGGCCGCGACGACCGGGATGCGGCGGGGGGAGATCCTGGCGCTGACCTGGGAGTGCGTGAACTTCGAGGAGCGGTTCATCGAGATACGCCAGGCGTGGAAGGATCGACACGAGCTCGGGCCGCCCAAGTGGGGCAAGACTCGGGTGACGCCGATGCCGCAGCAGCTGGCGAAGGCGCTCATGCGTTACCGGGCGCAGAGCTCGCACGCCACGGACGATGACTTGGTGTTCTGTTACGACGACGGGGCGCGGATCGGGAACACGTGGTGGGCGAAGCGGTTCACCGCCGCGATGAAGAAGGCGAAGATCGATCGCGAGAAGCGGAACATCCGGCCGCATTCGTTCCGGCATACACTGAACTCGATCCTTCGCGAACAGGGGTATGATCCAGCGCGGATCCGCGAAGCGCTCGGGTGGTCGAGCGAAGTTGTGCAGGACGGATACACCCACTGGAACGCTGACGCGTTCAACGGGCAGCGGCAGATTGTCGACGACGTTTTCGAGTAGTACCGACGACCTCACATCGAACTCGATCTCGTCGAAGGGGATGAAGACCACCGCGAGAAGAGTCCCGGGGCCCTTCCGCCTCTTCTCCGGCGCTCCGGGCATCCGTGCCCGTAGGAGTCCCGTTCCAGAGGCAGGACGCCGATGGGACAGCGCCACCGTCGGATTGACCGACTGACTGAAACACGTGATTGCCGCGTGCACCGCTGAGATCCGATACCCCCAGACTGAGCGGGCTTGCGGATGTACCGCTGTAGATAGAATCCGGGTAGCCGTACCCACGGCGGCCGTCTATGATGCGGAGTTAGGCGGTCGAAATGAACGCTACGAAACCCCTCGCTGTCAAGCAGTTCGTGGAGGCGCTGCAGACTCAATG
>CAYWJH010000086.1:0-13975 GCA_964458555.1 uncultured Spirochaetaceae bacterium
ACCGCTGACCTGTTGATTGCGAACCAACCGCTCTACCAACTGAGCTAATCCCCCTCGTTCTTAGGGGAAAATGTAGTCGAACGGGGGCGAAAACTCAAGAGCGTGGTGCCGAAATTGTTGAGGGTGGGCACCTTCGACCTCGCAGGCACAACTTCTCTAACGCGCCGTCCGCTGCTACTATTGGGGGACGACCCGCCGAAGGCACACCGCGAAAGAGAGAGACCACGAATGATCGACCGCCTGACAAACGCACTCGCCCGGCATAGCCGGATCCTGCTCACGATTCCGGCGCTCGTGATCGTGCTGATGCTCGCGGTCTTCCGGCTCCCATCGGCAGCTGGCGCGCGACGATTCTGTCGCTCATCCCCGCGATCGTGGGCGGCGTCCTGACGCTGGGCGGGATCGCCTGGTTCCGGGGGACGATCTCGATCGTGAGCGTCCTCGTTCCCATCTTCGTCATCGTCCTCGGCAGCGCCGACGGCCTTCACATCACGAGCCACGTCATGGACGGCCTGGGAGCCGGAGCGTCGAACCGCGACGCGGTCCGTGACACGCTCGCGGCGGTAGGCGGCCCGGTGATCATGACGACGCTCACGACGATGGCCGGCTTTCTGTCGCTGCTCATGATCAACAGCGGCGCGATCCGCGAGCTCGGCGTGATCGACCGGCTCATCCCGCGGCTGCGCGGGTGGCCCTCGATCCTGCTCGCCGCGGCGCTGCTCGCGGTCTTCATCCCGGGCACGCTGCTGCTGCGGGCAAACTTCTCGATGATCGACCTCTACAAGCCTTCGACCGAGGTTCGACCGAACATCGATCTGACCGCCGAGGTGCTCGGCGGGTCGATCCCCATCTCGGTCGCCTTCGAAGCGCCCGACCGCATCGACACGGAGGTGGCGAACGCGGTCCTCGAGCTCCAGGACGAGGCCGAGGCGCGCGGCATCGCCGGTGCGAGTCTCTCGGCGTACGCGATCATCAGGTCGATGTGGAGCGCGTCCTCGGAGAACGACGGCTATCCCGAACGCGCCGTGGTCGCGCGCGCGAGGTGGGAGACCGACACGGGGTCGAGCTCCAGCCGACGGGCTCGGCCTTCGTCATCAAGGAGATGAACGACCAGATCATCGGCCAGCAGGCGTGGTCGCTCGCCGTCGCGCTCGTGATCGTCGTCGTGCTCACCGGCCTCACCCAGCGCAGTCTCCGGCTTGGACTCGCCGCGGCGACCCCCATCGTCGTGACGCTCGTGACGCTCTTCGGGCTCATGGGGTACGCGGGGATCGACATGAGCATCACCACCGGCATCATGTCCGGGCTGACCGTGGGCGTGGGCATCGATTACGCGATCCACTACGTCGCGCTGCTGCGGCGCGAGCGGAGAAGAGGAACGCCCGACCCGAACGGCGCGGCGCTCAGTTACGTGGGAACGCCCATCCTCGCGAACGCGCTCGGACTGACGGTGGGATTCACCGCGCTCCTGATCTCGCCGCTTCGCATGCACACCACGCTCACGGTCCTGGTCTGGACCACGATGACGGCGAGCGCGATCCTCAGCCTCACCCTGCTGCCCACGATCACCGAGCGGCCGGCAGCGCGGCCCGAACCCGATTCCCGCACCCGCGCGCGACTGGTACAATCGGCCCATGTACCGCCCGAACGTCCTGCTCATCTGGACCGACCAGCAACGCTGGGACACCGTAGGCGCCGGCGGGTTTCCGCTCGTGAAGACGCCGAACCTCGACGCCCTCGCGGCGGCCGGGACCGTCTTCAACGACGCGTACGCGAACTGCCCCGTCTGCATGCCGAGCCGGCAGAGCGTGCTCTCGGGGCGCTACCCGGGGACGTTGGGCGTGCGGTCGAACGGCGTGGAGATGCCCGCGAGCGTCGAGTGCATCCACAACGTGCTCACCGGCCACGGCTACCACACGGCGCAGCTCGGCAAGCTCCACTTCCTCAATCACGCCTCGCCCTTCCGCGACCATCGCGAGCCGCACCCGGCTTTCGGCTTCGACACGTGCATCGTCAGCGACGAGCCGGGCTGCTACGACGACCCGTACATCGCGTGGGTCGCGGAGCACGACCGGTCGGCCGTCGAGCGGTGCCGCGTCGACACGCCGCCCGCCTGGACCGATACGCCGGTACGCGTCCACCCGCGCAACACGCACGAGCCGTACGTCTTCGACGGACCCGAGGAGCTCACCCACTCCGCCTTCGTCGCCGACATCACCTGCGACTACCTCCGCTCGCGCGCGAGCCGGGCGAAGGAGGGCGAGCCGTTCTTTGCGGTCGCCGGCTTCTACGCGCCGCACGCACCGCTCAACCCGCCGGCGCGCTTTCTCGACCTCTACGACCCGAACGACATGCCGCTACCGGTCCGCGCCGAAGGCGAGAACTTCGCCGACCCGCGGACCGGTATACCGGTTACCGACGCGCAGTGGCGTATCGTCAAGCAGCACTACTACGCGCTCATCAGCCACGTCGACCACTGCGTGGGTCGCATCCTGTCGTGCCTCGACGAGCTGGGTCTCGCCGACGACACGCTCATCGTCTTCACCTCCGACCACGGCGAGAACCTCGGCGACCACGGGCTCATCCAGAAGTCGCACTGGTACGACTCGAGCACGCGCGTCCCGTTCGTCGTGAAGCCGCCTCGCTCGCGGCAGGCGCACGCCGGCACCGCCGGACGCATCGTCGACGACACCTTCGTCGAGCTCGTCGACATCGCGCCCACGGTCGCCGACTACTGCGGACTCCCCGTGCCGCCGTTCTTCCAGGGCAGATCGCTGCGCCCGCTGCTCGAGGGCCGTACCGCTGAACATCGCGCGAGCGCGTACATCGAGCACGGAACGCCCGACGGTTCCGGGTACAGGGCGGTGCGCACCGAGCGCTACCTCTACGCGCGCGGCCGCGACGGCACCGAACGCCTCTACGACCTCGCGGCCGACGCGGCCCAGACGGTCGACCTGGCCGCCGCGACGACGCGCGGGAGCGGCGCCGGCGGGCGCACCGCCGAACACGCCGACGCCTCGCGCGACCTCCTGCACGAGGCGCGCGGCGAGCTGCTGCAGCGAATCGCGGACGCCGAGCCCGCCTATCCGAAACGCACCGCGTACTACTGATACCGATCCAGGGAGGATCACCATGCCTTCAAAAAAACCGAACGTCCTCGTCCTCTTCACCGACGACCAGCGATTCGACACGATCGCCGCGCTCGGCAACGAAGCGATCAGGACGCCGAACATCGACCGGCTCGTGGCGCGGGGCACCGCGTTCACGCAGGCGCACATCCCCTCAGGGACGGTCGGCGCGGTCTGCATGCCGAGCCGAGCGATGCTGCACACGGGCAGAAGCCTCTACCACCTCGACGGCGCCGGCGAGACGATCCCGGAGCGGTTTACGCTCCTCGGCCAGGCGCTCGGAGACGCCGGCTACGCGACCTTCGGCACCGGCAAGTGGCACAACGGTCCGGAGGCCTTCAACCGAAGCTTCGCCGACGGCGGGGAGATCATGTTCGGCGGGATGGCCGACCACTGGAACGTGCCGATGTGCGACTACGACCGCTCCGGCTCGTACGACAACGTGCACCGCTCGACGCCCGACGCGTACGGCAGCAACCGTACGATGCGGCTGCACGTCGACCACATCACCCCCGGCGAGCACTCCACCGACCTCGTCGCGGAGGCGGCGGTCGGCTTCCTCGAGAACGCGGACCCGTCGCGGCCGTTCTTCACCTACGTCTCCTTCCTCGCGCCGCACGACCCGCGCACCATGCCGCAGCGCTTCCTCGACATGTACGACCCGGCGACGATCGATGTACCCGAGTCATTCGCCGCCGAACACCCCTTCGACTACGGCGTGCGCTCCATCCGCGACGAGAAGCTCGAGGCGTACCCCCGGACCGAGGAGGCGATTCGCACCCACATCGCCGAGTACTACGCGATGATCAGCCACCTCGACGACGCGGTCGGTCGGATCGTCGGCGCGCTCGAGAGACGGGGGCTGCTCGACGATACGATCGTCGTGTTCGCCGGGGACAACGGGCTCGCGCTCGGCCGGCACGGGCTTCTGGGCAAGCAGAGCACCTACGAGCACAGCGTTCGCGTACCGCTCGTCTTCGCCGGACCGGGCGTGCCCTCAGGCGCGACGAGCGACGCTTTCGTCTACCTCTTCGACGTCTTTCCCACGCTCTGCGAGCTCGCCGGCGTCGATGCGCCGGACAGCATCGAGGGTTCGAGCCTCGTCGCGACGATGTCGGATGCGGGGGCAGGACCACGCGACGACCTCTACTTCGGGTACGGGGATCTCGTCCGCAGCGTGAAGAGTCGGTCGCACAAGCTCATCTGCTACGCGCACGAATCGCAGAACCACGTCCAGCTCTACGACCTCGGCGCCGATCCGGGCGAAACGCGGAACGTCGCCGGTCTGCCGGAGCACGCGGAGGCCTTCCGCGCGCTGCTCGAACGGGTAGTCGAGCTGCGCGACGCGTGGGACGACCGGGAGAGCGCGTGGGGAAGCGCGTTCTGGGACCGGTGGGAGCGCAACGGCGGGGTCGCGGGGGCGGCGATCGTGCGTTAAGGCTCGATCACGAGCCCTTCGCTCGCCATGTCGATCTGCATCGACGTCTTACCGGAGATCTTCTTCCGGTACGATGCGATCATCTCGTCGAGCTGCTCGTCGGTGCGCAGCGGGTCGTGGTGGAAGAAGTAGAGGTGCTTCACCCGCGCCCTGTGCGCTTCCTTGATCGCCCACTCGTACGTGCTGTGCCCCCAGCCGGTATACTTCTCGTCGTACTCCGCCTGCGTATACTGCGTATCGTGGATCACCGCGTCGGCGCCGGCGTAGAAGGCGCGAATGCGGTCGTTCTCCGCGCGCGCGACCTCCTCGCCCTCGCGCGCGGCGGCCTCGTCGTACCCGTCGGCCTCGGAGTCGGTCGGGAAGACGTTGCGAAACGGCTCGTGATCGTAGAGCGTCACGATCGACCGGCCCTCGTAGTCGAACCGGTAGCCGAGCGTGCTGACCGGGTGGTTGAGGAACTTCGTCGTGATCGTCATCCCGTCGTCGAGCTCCATCACCTCCTCGCGGAGGCTGTGATAGCGGATCTCCGCCGAGAGCTCGCTCTGCCGGACGGGGAAGTACTGGTAGCTGAGCTGGATACCGATGATCTCCTCGACGCTGCGCTCCTCGTAGTTCACCGGGCTGTAGAGGTCGAGCTCGGTGCCGGGGATGAAGATGGGCACGAAGAAGGGAAAGCCGATGATGTGGTCCCAGTGGGTATGGCTCAGGAAGAGCTTCGCCCGGATGGGCCCCTGCCCGAGCTCCTCGCGCACGAGCCGATCGCCGAGCGGTTTGATACCGCTGCCGGCCCCCACGATGATGAGCTTGTTCTCGGGCCCGTAGCGCAGCTCGAGGCAGGTGGTATTGCCGCCGTAGCGCACCGTAGTGGGCCCGGGTACCGGAATCGAACCGCGCACGCCCCACAGTCGTAGTCTCACGCAGCCTCCCCGAGGGGAATATAGCGCCGGATCGGCGGCGACGGCGACCCGGGAAGCGGCGGCGTATGCAGCGCGAAAAAACTTCGACTACAATCGAAAGACCGTTTGGCTCGGCGAAAGTTTCGACTATAATCGAAAGATGAGATTCATTGAGCGTGGAGGCTACCTCGACCGTCTCATCTCGTGATCGCAGGCTCGAACGCGGCGCTCTTCTCCGGGGCGCTCGCAACGAGGCTGGCGGGACGCTATACCACGCTGCGCGTGCTGCCACTATCGCTCGCGGAGTTTGAAGAGCTTCACGGCCTGACGAGCCACGCGGCCACGTCCACGCTCGAATCATTCGAACGCTTCCGGCGAATCGGCGGGCTTCCCGGGATTCTGCACACCGATCTGTCGCCGGATCTCGTTCAGCAGATGCAGCGCGACATCTATAGCACGATCGCGCTTCGCGACATAGTCGAGCGGCACGCGATCCGCGACGTCGCGGCCCTCGAGGCCGTGTCTCGCTTCGCCATGGACAATGTCGGGAATCTGGTGACCGCCAAGCGCATCTCAGACTACATGCGTAGCCACCGCGGCAGCGGATCGCCGGATACTGTCGTCAACTATCTGAGCTACCTCTGTGATGCCTTCGTTGTAGAGCGGGTCGATCGGTACGATGTGGTCGGAAAGCGACACCTGCAGATCGGCTCAAAGTACTACCTGGGCGACCTGGGACTGCGGGCGGGACAGCTCGGGACGCACGACCGATGGATCGGCTCAGACCTCGAGAACCTCGTGTTCCACGAGCTCCTGCGGCGGGGGTATCGTGTTTCCGTCGGAACGGTCGGCGATCGCGAGGTCGATTTCATCGCCGAGCAACCGGCCGGCATCGTCTACATACACGTGTGCTACCGCGTCGACTCGGAGAGCGTGCGTGATCGGGAGGTAGCATCGCTCCTCGACATCCGCAGTGCCGATCCAAAGGTGATCGTGTCGATGGACGACGTCGAACCCGGGGGCTTGTCGGGCATCCGCCACGTCAACGCGATCGAGTTCCTGCGTGGGGCGCCGCTTCCGACGCCCGATGCGAGAAGTCAAAAAGGTTTTTATTGACGGTATATCCAAAAAGTGTAATTTTCCTGGCGGAGGGTTTCAAATGTTTACCATTTCTGTCGAGTCCTACGAGGTTGTGGCTCACATCCTCACACTGGGGTACGCGGCCATGGCGGCGTCTCTGCTCTACTTCATTCTGACCAAGAACAGCAACATGCCGAAGTATCGTATGTCGTCGGTGCTTTCGGTCGTGGTCATGACCTCAGCGCTGCTTCTGCTCTACACGCAGCAGCAGAGTTGGGCGGCGGCGTATCGGTTCACCGGTGAAGCGTACGCGCTGCGCGAAGGCGCGCCGCTGTTCACGAACGGGTATCGGTACCTGAACTGGATGATCGACGTTCCCATGCTGCTGATCCAGATCCTGTTCGTCGCCGGCATAGCGGGAGCCGCGTTCAAGAAGTACATGGTTCAGTTCTCGACCGCCGGTGTTCTCATGATCGTCACCGGCTACATCGGCCAGTTCTACGAGCCTGGGCGCCTTGCAGGCAATCTGGTGCCGTGGCTGATCTGGGGCTTTATCTCGACCGTCTTCTTCGTCTGGGTTCTCGTTCTCATCACGCGCGTCATCCGTGAGGGAAAGAAGAACATGAAGGGCTCTGCCGCGCAGAGAGTCTTTGGCGCGATCCTGCCGCTCTTCTTCTTCAGCTGGTTCCTCTATCCCGGTGCGTATCTGATGCCACTGCTGCTCGAACTCGGGATCGCCGACTACGGCTTCACCATCGTTGCCCAGCAGTTGACCTACACCACTGCCGATATTCTGTCGAAGGTGATCTACGGTGTGATGCTGAACGTGGCAAGCACGATCCTCAGTCGCGAGCAAGGATTCGTGGAGGCCGGTGAGGCAGTGGCCTGACCGTGACTCAGCGCGCGCGCTCGACCACCCGTGAAACGGGTCGTGGGCGCGCGGAGTTTTTTGCCGGTGCCGCGGTAGCCGGGCGAGAACTCGTTGTCGCGAAAGGTCGTCGGAAGCCTGAGCTCCGCGACGGCGCGCGATGCGCTTCGGCGCGTACCCCGTGGCCTGGACCTGGTAAGACGCCGCATCGTTACATGGTCGACGATCGCGAAATTGACGGCAGTCGGTTGTCCGTGTACTCTAAGTGCATGGCGGTAAAAACGATCACCATCGACATGGAAGCGTACGAGGCACTCGCATCGCGGAAGCGCGAGGGGGAGTCGTTCAGCCGGGTGATCAAGCGGACCCTCGCGAGCGAGCGGTACACCGCGGCAAATCTCCTTGAGCGCCTCGACACGATCACTTTCGCGCCGACCACCCTCGACGCGATGGAGGAGTCGGTCGCATCGAGAGCGTGCGAGATGGTGGCCGAGCCCGAACAGCCGTATGATGCTTGACACGAGCTACATCATCGATCTCCTGCGCGAGCGCGGACATGCTCGCCGCGGGAACGCCGATCCCTGTTATGGACGCGCTGATCGGAGCGCTGGCGCTGCAGCATTCCGAGCCGCTCGTCACCCGAGACACCGAGCACTTCAGCCGCATCGAAGGGCTCGTCGTGCTCGACCATCGGGCGTGATACCCGACGTTCTCCTAATACTTCCACGCTTCGTGCGAGAGCGGTGCAGAGTTGAGCTCATCCCGCCTCGCTCGCCAGTCCGAAAGATGTAGATCCATCAGCCCTGAGAACCTTGCTGTATGATTCCGCTCCAATAGATGGAGCAGCTCGTGAACGAGAACGTACTCAAGGCAGGACGATTGCTTCTTCATGAGCTCAACGTTGAGCCAGATGCGCCGGTCCACAATATTGCAGCTCCCCCAGCGGGTGCGCATGCGCTTCGTCCTCACCTCCGAAGCCTGCACCCCGAGCTTCGGTTCCCACTCTGCGACAAGCCCCGGAATCCGCTCCTTGAGCTCGCTCCGATACCACTCGTACAGAACAGCCTCTCGTTTCTCCCGGTCCGAACCCGGGCGCACGCAAAGCACGAGGATACCGCCGGGACTCGTCGTGACCCGCGGTGGCGCATCAACCTCCTCTACCCGCAGGCGGTAGCGACGCCCTTCGAAGTAGTGGTTCTCGCCGCTGACCATCTCGCGCTCGGACTGCCGCGGTTGCTCGGCGAAGCGCCGCTGCTGCTTTCTGATCCAGCGAATGCGGGTCACCACGGCCAGACGAACGGCTTCGTCGGACAGCTGAATCGGAGCCGCGACGCGGATGCGTCCGTTGGGAGGATAGACGCCAACGTGCAGGTTCTTGATCCGTTTGCGCACGATCTCGATGCTCGTGCCGTTGATGGTCATTGTCGTACGGTCAGTACTCATTCTGATGCTTCGCCACTTTGAGGAGTTGCTCCGCGAGGTGCATATCGCCGACGACATCGGCAATCGCGAGCAGGATTTCTCGCTCTTTCATTCTGTTCCCGCGGAAGTCCGCCTTCTTGGTGTCACGGATGACACGATCCACACGCAACGCAACTTCCTCACGGCTCCATGCGCCGTTCTCGGCAACGTCGTGCCCCGGATCATCGGGGATATTGTCGTACAAAGCCCGCTGCGCGGAAGCTCTCAATCCCGACGGGTACTCGCCCGAATCCCGCGCCTGGAGTCTTCTCGTGAGCTCCACGATTCGCTTGAGGTATTCCTTGTAGCTCAATGCCTCGCGCCGGCGCTCGGCGATGATCGCGTCGAGCAGCTCGGACATCTTCTCGTAGTATCGCGGGTTCACAGCCATCTCGTCGATGATGAGCTTGCGGACGTTGTTGTCGATGGTCTCGGCAACGGCCTCCTCGTTCGTCCGGAGACGTTCCGGGAGCGCGTCGACGGCGTCCTCACCGCGCTCGACGATCAGCTGCACGAGCGTCATATCGTCGAAGGCGGAGATGGTTTCGCTCTCCTCGGCGCGCACGTACGTGTCGAGCAGATGACGCATGGCCGGTTCGAAGACCTTCATGTCCACGTAGTCGGCGCTGGCGAGCTTCACCTCGCTTCGAAGCTGCTCGTACCACCGAACCTCCCGCAGGATCTCCTGCGCCTCGGCGTTCGAGTATCCGGCTGCCCCCATCTCATTTGCGATCTCCGCGTACGCGCGCACGAGCGACGCCACGAGCTTGTAGAGCGCGAGTCGTCGTGGTTCGTGCTCCTTGAGCGTTTCCGGGTCACCGCTCTCCGGGGCACAGAAGTAGTGAAGGTAGTCCTCCTGCCTGTTCGGAGGACGCACCGGCTCGCAGAGCGCGCGGAGCGACTCGCGGACCTCTTCAAGATGCTCGCGAGCCTGAGCGAGCCGGTCCTTCAGAAGCCCCGCTACGTCCTCCTGGTCGTATTCGGAGAATGCCTCGCCGGTGTAGTCCTGGATCGACTTCTCGAGCGACTTGAAGAGGTCCTTGTAGTCAACGATGTATCCGTACTCCTTGTCCTCACCGTCGAGACGGTTCACCCGGCAGATCGCCTGAAACAGCCCATGGTCGCGCATCTGCTTGTCGATGTAGAGGTAGGTTGCGGACGGGGCGTCGAATCCGGTCAGGAGCTTGTCCACGACGATCAGTAGCTTCATCTGCCCGGGGAGCTTCACGAACCGACGCTTCACTTCTTTCTCGAACTGCTCCACTCTGGTCATCGCGGTGTCTTCGGGCTCGTCGAAGAACTTCGCGAGCATCCGGCGATAGACCTCGTACTGGCGGAGCCGCTCGGTCTCGCCCTCGCCGGTGGATTCGCCCTTGATCTCGGACGCGGCGGGTCGGTACGACGTAACGATGGCGCACTTGCCGGCCAGATGCGTCCGCTCGAACATCTCGTAGAAGCGGCATGCCGCGTAGATGCTCCCAGCGATGAGGAGCGCGTTTCCGCGACCGCTCTGCAGGCGGTCACGCGTCTCCATGTCCAGCAGGATATCCGCGACGATCTTCTGGAGCCGATCCTGCGAGCTTGTCACTTCCTGGATCGTGCCCCACCGCTTCTTGAGCTGCGCCTTTGCTATGTCGGAAAGCCCCCTGGTCTTCGCCTCGAACCACTGGTCGACCTTCGCGGGAGAGGTGGTGTTCTGGTCAATGTCGCGGGCCTCGTAGCGCAGATCGAGCACCACACCGTCCCGGACGGCCTGGTCGTACTTGTAGGTGTGGATGAAGGGCCCAAAGGTCTCGATGCTCGTCTGCTTCTCCTTCTTGAGGAGCGGCGTCCCCGTGAAGCCGACGAACATGGCGTTTGGGAGGATGCTTCTCATGGCGCTATGGAGCTTGCCCGACTGCGTGCGGTGGCACTCGTCGACAAACACAAAGATCTCGCCCCTGGGTGCGAAGCCGGTCCTCGAGCTCGACGCGATCTGATCCAGGAACGACTGCAGAGCGGCGTCGGATACGCGATCACCCAGGCCGAACTTGTGGATGAGCGCGCACATGAGCCACTCGACGCCGTCGTCGAGAGCCTTGATCAGGTCTGTTCCGCTCCGTGTCCGATGGATCTTCTCCTGCACGCCCAGGAAGACCTGCTCGATCTGTTCGTCGAGCTCGGTACGGTCGGTCAGGATGAGCACCCGCGCATGCTCGACGTGTTCCCGAATCCACTTCGCGAGCCAGACCATGGTGAGGCTCTTGCCGCTCCCCTGCGTGTGCCAGATGATGCCGCCGTCGCGGCGTCTCACCCGTTCCTGCGCCGCGCGGACGCCGAAGTACTGATTGTGTCGGCAGGTCTTCTTTGTCCCGGCGTCGAAGACCATGAAGTCGTGGACCATCTCGAGAAGCCGTTCGGGGCGGCAGAGGTACCCTATTTCGCGGAGGAGGGCATTCCCATCGGTCCCGGTCTCGTCCTCTTCGCGCCAGTGAAGAAAGTAGTGCTCCCGCGTCTCGATCACACCGTAGCGCAGACCCTCGGTGTCGTTGCCGGCCATCACGAGCTGAATAGTGGAGAAGAATGACCGAATGAACTCCGGCTTCTGATTGTCCAGGTTCTGTCGGATACCTTCGGTCACGGAGACCGACGATCGCTTGAGCTCGATCACGGCCAGGGCGATGCCGTTTACGTAGAGCACGATGTCCGGCCGCTTGGTGTAGTGACCGCCTACGGTCACCTCCTGCGCGACGGAGAAGTCGTTCTCTTCGGGATGCTCCCAATCGATGAGTTTCACGCCCACTGTCTGTTCGCCCGCACCGGAGCGAACGCCGATTCCGTAGCGAAGCTGCCGGTAGACTTTCTCATTCGCCTCGTACAGCGAGCGTGCTCCGCCCACGGCCCGCGCACGGTCGAGCTCGTGAAGCGCACGCTTGATCAGCTGCGCGTCGTAACCTCGCGTGCGAAGCCAGCGGCCCAGCCGATCATGATCGACGTTCTGGTTGTCCGATCGATCGCTCAGGTTGCCGATCGATCTATAGCCAAGCTCCTTCTCCAGATAGGCGAGGACTCGGTCCTGAGTCGCTCGCTCACGCTCGCCGACGCCGCTCATAGTTCTCCTCGTTCGATCCGCGCGAGCGTGGTCCGCCCGAGCGGGGTGATTCGGTACGTCTGCTTGCTGCTGGTGGGGGTGTCCGGCCTGCTCATCTCAACCAGGCCCTCCTCGAGCAGCGGGCGCAGGACCTGGTTCCGGAACTTGGTCCGGTCCCTACGGCCAAGAACGCCCATGAGATCGACTAATTTACTCTCGCTCAGAGACTTACGCAGCACGTCAACTTGGTGCCGACTTAGTGCCAACCTGGTGCCGGTGGGAAAGGTGACCTGGACTCCGGTTGCGTCTGCCTGCAGGCGCGGCTCGGGCACGCCGTACTCGCGACACGCCCGCATCATCTTCTCGATTCCGCGCCCCCACGCTTCTATGTAGCCGGCACGAAAGAGGGCGTCCGCCAGCAGGGGATTGGAGGGATGCGAAGGGTGCTGTGACAGAAGCCGATCGACGGTCCAGTCGTCCGGAAGGCGCCCAGGATTCCAGAAGATGACCCGGTCGTCGTAGACGCTGATCTGCACGGCCGCGCCGCTCGCGTAGTCCTTGTGAACAAGCGCGTTCAGCAGCGCCTCCCGCAACGCGTCACCCGGCAGGGGGTATCGCTCGACGCGCTGGAGCCCGTCGTAGCCAACGTCCGCCTTGAGGTACTTGGTGGAGAGCAGGTCGACGGTCTGTTCGATCTGTCCGAACAGGTGTCCGCGCACCTCATCGTGGTAGCGCAGGTCGTCCGTCGTGACGAAGTACCCGATCTTGACGAACGCTCCGGGGAAGAAGCGCTCGGGATCGGGATGGAAGAGGAGCGCGGCGGCGCGCTTCAGGCGGCCGGTCTCGCGCAGCCTGAGTCCGTCGAGAACCTCGGCTGTGCCGTCGGCCTGCTCCTCAACCTGAACTCGCCCGCTCGCGGCGGCTTTCTCCCGGAAGGCGCGAAACGCTCCGGGATCGCACTCCTCCGCGGTGAGTCCGGGCTGCGGCACGTCGTCCCAGTGGCGCCCCTGCTTCCGGAGGATGAACCGGTCGAGCGCGGCGCCCTTCAGCTGCTGATTGGTGCTGCCGCTTCGGAGATAGTACGCCCCGCGGTAGCTCACGGGGTACGGATAGGGCTCTACGGTGATCCGGATGAACGGCGCGTGGGCCTGGCCAACGAGATCGACGTCGGCCACGATCCCGAGGCCACTCAGCACCTTGTTCGGAAGCTCTTCGAGCAGACGCGTCGCGTCCTTCAGATCGACGACGGCTCCCCGGTCATCCTTCCCGATCTCCAGAACGCC
Source organism: uncultured Spirochaetaceae bacterium (assembly GCA_964458555.1). Lineage (GTDB taxonomy): Bacteria > Spirochaetota > Spirochaetia > DSM-27196 > SLST01 > SLST01. The sequence continues at coordinate 13,225 of CAYWJH010000086.1, forward strand.
GCCGGTCGCGTTCGCAAAGCCGCACACCCACTTGAGGTACTCGTCGCGCCAACTCTGCTTATACTCGACGTTCTGGTTCTCGCTCACCCGGCCGCCACCTCCACAAGCCGAATCCTCCCGGTAAGCAGCTCCTGCATCATCCCCTGCTTCAAGAGCCGAGTCTTCTCCCGCCGCCGTTCGAGCGCCACAATCCCCGCGTCCATGTCCGAAAGGACCGCAACAATGGCGCGTTGTTCAGGGAGGGGTGGGAGATTGATCTCTACACGCCCAAGGTCCCGAGCGCTGATGTGGACGACGGCATCGCCTTGAGCCATTCGTGCTTTCTGAGCCGCAATCGCCTCATGGTTCAGCAGGTAGCCGAGATAGCGCGAGTCGTCGCGATCCGGTGTCAGAACGATGATATCGCCGCCTGCGTATGCGATCTCATCGCCGAGGTACGCGACGCACGCGCCAATCTCCGCGGCGGTCTCACCCGACCCCGCGAAGAGCAGGTCACCTTCGTGTATGACTCGTGACTGATTCGCGGCTCTGGCCGACACGCGCGAAACGATGTCTACCGTCCAGTACCGATAGTGTGTGTACAGCTCGCCATATCGAATGCACGGCAGCCCGTCAGCGACGACATCGCCGCGTGCAATGCCCTGCCCCTTGGACAGCTCGCCGATGTCACCGAGCAGCGCTTTCTGCCACTCCCCACCAAACCCCGGCAACCGCGTGCGGCCGGTCAGGAGTTGCTGCATCGTGGCCTGCT
>CAYWJH010000087.1:0-2179 GCA_964458555.1 uncultured Spirochaetaceae bacterium
AGCAAGCGATTTCGCGACCGCTCGTAGCTCGTCGTACGCGTCGCGCGCCGATGCCTCAGGCTTACGAGCCGATTCCCTTCAGCAGCGCCGCGTTTGCGCGCATGCCCGAGGCGACGAGACCGCCGTCGGAGCCCATGGCGACGAAGCTCATCCCGCGCTCGAGCATGGGCTCGAGCATCTCGGCTGCCAGCACGAGCGTGCCGCTTGCTTTCCCGTTGTGGCGGGCGGCGGTTGTCACCGTGTCGACCGCCTCGAGGAAGCGCTCGTCGCCGTACTGTCCCTGGATGCCCATCGCCGTGGTGAGGTCGAGGGGGCCAATGAAGAGTACGTCGACGCCGTCGACCGCTGCGATCGTATCGGCCTGCTCGACCCCGCGAGGCGTCTCGATCTGGACGACGGTGAGCAGCTCGCGGTTCGCGCGCTCGAAGTACGCGTCGAACTCCGCCCCGAAGCCGGTCGATCGGGTGAGCGAGGCGACCCCGCGGACGCCTTCCGGCGGGTAGCGCATGGAGCGTACCGCCTCGCGCGCCTCCTCGACCGACTGGACGTAGGGAACCATCACTCCGGACACACCAAGGTCGAGCACGCGCTTGAACCGGACCGGGTCGTTCCACGCGATACGGACGATCGGCGCCGCGCTGGTCGCGGCCGCGGCCTGCACCTGCGAGACGAGCGACTCCTGGTCGCCGACACCGTGCTCGAGGTCGATCAGCACCCAGTTGAACCCCGCGAGGCCGGCCATCTCGACGGTGATGCTCGAACCCAGGTTGCACCACGTGCCGAACAGGCGTTCGCCCGAAAGCACTCGATCGTGTATAAAGGTCATGGTTCCCCCTTGCGACGAGTGTACGGCAGGGGAGCGACTTGGTAAACGATCGGCCCGAGGAGGTTCCCGTGAGGATCACCGACATCCGCGTCACCCCGGTCGCGATGAGCGACCCGCCGCTTCTGAACGCCGCCGGCGTTCACGCCCCGTACGCGCTGCGCACGATCCTCGAGCTCGTCACCGACGACGGCGTCTCGGGGCTCGGCGAGGTGCCGGGCAGCGCCGCGACGGTATCCGCGCTCGAGGCGGCGGGCGAGGTCGTGTCCGACGCCGACCCCCTCGCCCGGCGAGCGATCGCTCTGCGGCTCGAGGAGCTCGGCGAACGACTCGGCTGGAACCACGGGACGCTCATGCGCGTCTGCAGCGCGGTGGACGTCGCGTGCCACGATATCGTCGGCAAGGCGACCGGCAGGCCGGTCTGCGACCTGCTCGGCGGGCCGGTACGCGATCGAGTCGACTTCGCCGCCTACCTCTTCTTCAAGGAGGAGGGCGCCGGGGGCGAGCTCGGCTACGAGATCGACCCTGCGGCGACCGGCTGGGCGGCCGGCAGGCAGGCGAGGGCGCATAGCCCGGAAGAGGTCGTTGCTCAGGCAAGATCGATGTGCGACGAGTTCGGCTTCCGGTCGATCAAGCTCAAGGGCGGGGCGTTCCCTCCCGACCACGAGGTTGCCGCGATTCGCGCGCTGCGCGAGAGCTTCGGACCCGACGTCCCGCTACGCCTCGACCCGAACGCGATCTGGTCGCTCGAGACCGCCGAGCGCGCCGGCCGCGACCTCGCCGGGCTGCTCGAGTACTACGAGGACCCGGTGCGCGGTCAGGAATCGATGGCCGAGCTCGCGCGGCGAGTCGATCTGCCGCTCGCGACGAACATGTGCACGATCGCCTACGATCACCTGCCGGGGAGCATCCGGCTCGGATCCGAGCGCATCATCCTCGTCGACCATCACGCGTGGGGTGGGCTGCTCCCGGCGATCGAGCTCGATCGGGTCTGCCGCACCTTCGGCCGCGAGCTCTCCATGCACTCGAACAGCCACCTGGGGATCTCGCTCGCCGCGATGACCCACCTCGCCGCGGCGAGCCCCGCGCTCGCCTACGCGGTCGACACGCACTACCCGTGGCAGCGCGAGGAGGTGATCGCCGGCGGCCGGCTCCGGTTCGAGGACGGATCGCTTCCGGTGAGCCGCGAGCCCGGCCTTGGCGTCGAGCTCGACCGCGACGCGCTCGCGCGGCTGCACGAGAACTACGTCGCGAGTGGACTGACCGAGCGCGACGACGCGGCGGAGATGCAGAAGATTCGACCGGGGTGGGGGTTCGAGGCGACGCGCTGGTAATCGCCGACGGCGGGGCCGTCGG
>CAYWJH010000087.1:2279-13845 GCA_964458555.1 uncultured Spirochaetaceae bacterium
CAGGCACAACGGCTGCGCCGTTCTGCAATCGCCGACGGCGGGGCCGTCGGCAGGCACAACGGCTGCGCCGTTCTGCAATCGCCGACGGCGGGGCCGTCGGCAGGCTGCGTTGACCGCGGTTCGCTCGCGGCGTAGAGTGAAGGCGTGGACGAGCGAATGTGCCGGCTCATCATCGACCTCACCCGAAGGGCGTATTCGAGCGTGGAGGCGGTCTACCTCTACGGGTCGTTCACAGGAGAGTGGACCCACGAGTCGAGCGACGTCGACCTCGGGATTCTGCTACCGCACACGTTGGCCCGGGATGTCGGCGCGCTCGCGTTCTCCGATCTACGGTCAACGCTCGAGCGGGAGCTGCACCGCGACGTCGATCTCGTGAATCTGCGCCTGTCATCGATCGTGCTTCAGAAAGAGATCGTGGCCACCAGCGAGTTGCTCTACGTTGGAGACGATGCGGCAAGAGCCGTCTACGAGATGCTCGTATTGTCGCTCTACGGGAAACTCAACGAGGAGCGGGCGGGAATCCTCGAAGAGTTCAAGCGCACGAGGCGAGCGTACCAGGTATGAACGACGTTGTGATCAGCAAGACCGCCAGTATCCAGCGCTGCGTGAAACGCGCTCGAGAGGAACGGGCAGAATCGGAAGACTTCGAGAACGACTTTACCCGCCAGGATGCAGCGGTTCTCAACGTGACGCGCGCGTGCGAGCAGGCGATCGACCTCGCGAACCACGTGATCCGCGAGCAGAAGCTCGGAATTCCGCGGGACAGCGGGGAGAGCTTCGAGCTGCTCGCCGGCGCAGGGTATCTGGATCGACCGCGGACTCGACGATCTGCTGACCTTTACCGCCAGCATGCTCGACCGATTCGGGTGACCGCCGGCCGAAGCACCGTCGGCCGTTTCCGGCGGCCTTAATTTGACACGACCACTCGGAAACGGGTACCCTGCCGACGCGCTTCGGCGTACGCATAATCATGAAGGATGGATGCATATGAATTACTTTTCGTCGCTGCCCTTCCGTCGGCAGATCGAACAGCTCGGCACGTGCCGGCTCCTCGAGGCGAGCGAGTTCAACGGGGTCGAGAAGCTGGCGGGCAAGAAGATCGTCATCGTCGGCTGCGGCGCCCAGGGGCTGAACCAGGGGCTCAACCTGCGCGACAGCGGGCTCGACGTCGCCTACGCGCTGCGCGAATCGGCCATTAAGGAGAAGCGACAGTCGTACGCGAACGCCACCGAGAACGGATTCGAGGTCGGCACGCAGGAGGCACTCATCCCGCAGGCGGACCTCGTCGCGAACCTCACGCCCGACAAGCAGCACAGCGCGGTCGTGAGCGCGATCGTGCCGCTCATGAAGAAGGGGGCGGCGCTCCTCTACTCGCACGGGTTCAACATCGTGGAGGAGGGCACGCAGATCCGCGACGACATCACCGTGATCATGGTCGCTCCCAAGGCGCCGGGAACCGAGGTGCGCGAGGAGTACAAGCGCGGCTTCGGCGTGCCCACGCTCGTCGCGGTCCACGAGGAGAACGATCCTGCCGGCGACGGCTTCGAGATCGCGAAGGCGTACGCGGCGGGTACCGGCGGTGATCGCGCCGGCGTCCTCGGTTCTTCGTTCGTCGCGGAGGTCAAGTCGGACCTCATGGGCGAGCAGACGATCCTCTGCGGGATGCTGCAGACCGGATCGCTCCTCTGCTTCGACAAGATGGTGGAACAGGGCGTGGAACCGGGCTACGCATCGCGACTCGTCCAGTACGGGTGGGAGACGATCACCGAGGCGCTCAAGCTCGGGGGCCTGACGCACATGATGGACAGGCTGCCGAACGCCGGCAAGATCGCGGCGTTCGAGCTCGCCGACGAGCTGAAGGCGATCATGGAGCCGCTCTACGTCGACCACATGGACCGCATCCTTTCCGGCGAGTTCTCGCGGACGATGATGGAGGACTGGAAAAACGACGACGCCGATCTGCTGCGTTGGCGCGAAGAGACCGGCAGGACCGCCTTCGAAACGACACCCACGACCGAGACGCCCATACCCGAACAGGACTACTTCACCAACGGCGTGCTCATGGTCGCGATGATCAAGGCCGGCGTCGAGCTCGCCTTCGAGACGATGGTGCGCTCTGGCATCAAGGAAGAGTCGGCCTACTACGAGTCGCACCACGAGGTCCCGCTCATCGCGAACCTCATCGCGCGGAAAAAGCTCTACGAGATGAACGCCGTCATCAGCGACACCGCCGAGTACGGCAACTACCTCTTCTCGAACCGATGCGTCCCGCTGCTCGGCGACTTCATGAAGAAGGTCGACGCGTCGATGGTCGGTCGGCCCTATCCGGACGCGGAGATCGACAACGTCGAGCTGATCGAGGTGAACCGGAAGATCCGCTCGCACCCCATCGAGATCGTCGGGGCGCGCCTGCGCGCTGCCATGAGGGGCATGAAGAGCCTCAAGTAGGCGGCGGCTTTCGGTCAGCGCTCGTAGGCGCCCACCGTGTACTACCCGTCCTCCCGACCGACGTCCAGCCGCCGCGTCGCGGCCCGGCTGCCGTCGGGCCCCGGGACGAGCTCGAGCGCGTGCGTGATACACCCGAGACGTTCCTCGGCGTTGTGCGTCACGTAGAGCAGGCAGTGGTCGTGCTCGGAGCCGACGTAGTCGAGCAGCTCGAGTACCTGCCGGGCGTGATGGTCGTCGAGCCCCTGGCACGGCTCGTCGGCGATCAGCAGCGCCGGCGCCTTGACCACGGCGCGCGCGATGAGCACCATGCGGCGCATCCCGAAGGAGAGCTCTCGCAGCTTCCTGTCTTCGCGGCCCGACAGACCGATCGACGCGATCCACCACCGTGCGACCTCACGCTCGTAGCCCCCCGGCTGTTCGTAGAGGCCGATGCTGTCGTGAAAGCCGGAGAGCACCGTCTCCTCGACGGTTGTGCGAAGCGGGTAGGCGAGCTGCAGGTCTCCCGAAACGATTCCGATGCGCCGCTTGATCTCCCACACCGACTCGCCGCTTCCCCTTCGCCGTCCGAAGATCTCTATGTGCTGTCCGTACGCCTTGGGGTTGTCCCCGGTGATGAGGCTGAGCAGCGTCGACTTGCCCGACCCGTTCGGGCCGGTGATGATCCAACGGTCGCGCGCGCGGACCTCCCAGTCGACGTTCGCGAGCACCGGCGTGCCGGCGTAGGCGAGGCTTAGCTCGCGCATGACGACGATGGGCGCGGACGGCTCGCGCTCCGCGCGCTCGGGGCGCGGCCGGGGGGGACGAAGATGACCGTCGTCGCCCCCGGCGCGGCGGTCCGGCCAGCGATCGATGGTGCCGCAGTACCGGAGCTCGCCGCCACCGAGCTCGAGCGCGTGCGTCGCGCAGCGCGGTACGTCGCGACGGCGGTTGGCGACCACGACGACGCATCGGTCGGGCGTTCGCAGGTTCTCCACGAGCCGGGCGAGCTCGGTTCGCGAAGCGATGTCGAGCCCGTCGTACGGCTCGTCGAGCACGAGGAGCGCGGGCTCGCGCGCGAGCGCCGCGGCGAGGAGCGTCTTGCGGAGCTCGCCGGTGGACAGGAAACGAAGGCCCCGATCGTACAGCCGCTCGAGCCCGAACCGCCGCGCGAGCTCGGCGACGCGTCGCCCGCCGGGTTCGCCTGCCGCCTGTTCGAGATAGGCGCGCACGCTCCTGCCCGGATCGACGCGGCCGTGCATGATCGAGCTCTGGTCGTTGCGCCGCTCGGCGGATATCACGCGCTCGAGCGCCTCGAACGAGACGATCGCGGCGTTGTCCGCCGGCTCGTCGAGCGCGGGCCACCGCACCGTTCCGGAGGTTGGCGAGCGCAGCCCGGCGAGTATCTCGGTGAGCACTGACTTGCCCGACCCGTTGGGACCCGCGACGACCCAGCACTCTCCGGGACGCAGCGTGACCGACACCGGTGGCAGAATCTCGCGCAGCAGCGCCCGGTAGGCGACGTGGTGCGCCTCGACGAGCGGCGGGGCGTGTTCTTCGCTGGCCACAGACGGCATGATAGGCGATTGGTCCGTTGTGCTCAACCGACGCCCTTGCACATTGTGGACGCCACGTGCATCATGTGGCGATGGCCGCTCCAGCAGCTCCGGCGATCATCATCGCCGACGACTTCACCGGCGCGTGCGATACCGGCGTGCAGCTCGCCACGCCCGGCGCCCCGTGTCCGGTGGTCGTGCTCGGATCGGGGGTGCGCGACGGGGGGCAGGCGCTGCGGCTCGCGCGCGTTCACGGTGCAGTGGTCTGCGATACCGAGTCGCGACACCTCGCCCGGGAGGAGGCGGCCGGTAGGACCGCCGTCGTGGCGGGGGCGTTCCGCTCCGGCGATCGGGCGACCGTCGTCTACAAGAAGATCGACTCGACGCTGCGTGGCAACGTGGGCGTCGAGCTCGACGCGCTGATGCGGGTCTTTCCCGAGCGCGTGGCGGTCGTCGCGCCGGCGTTTCCGGCGGCGGGGAGGGTCACGGCTCGGGGCCGATGTCTGGTCCACGGCGTCCCGGTCGACGAGACCGAGTTCGGCAGCGATCGCCTGTCCCCCGTTCGCAGCTCCCGCGTGGCCGACGTCCTCGGCCGGGGACGAACGGTCACCGAGTGCACGGCCGCCGATGCCCGACGCATCGTGAGCGTGGCCGCACCCGGCTCGATCGTCGTCGTCGACGCGGCGGATGAGAGCGACCTGGAAGAGATCGGCGGCGCCGTCGCGCCGCGGCTGGCGCAGACGCTGCTCGTCGGTTCGGCGGGGCTCGCGCGCGCGCTCGGGCCGCGGCTGCGCACCCGACAGGGAGAGCGAGACCGTCGCCGCAGCGGTTTGATCGCCGAGCGCGCACCCGCCCGCGCCGTACTCGTCGTGGTGGGCAGCCTCAGCGAACGCTCGCGCGCGCAGGCCCGCTCGCTCGTGGCCGCCGGCCACGCGGGCGAAGAGGTCCTCGACCCGAACGACGTAAGGAGGCAGACCGACCGCGTCGCCGCTGTGCTCGCAAACGGTCGGGACGTCGTCCTTCGTTCCGCGCAGCCGGCCGGGGGACAGCCGGCCGGGGGACAGCCGGTCGAGGCAGCGTGCGAGGTGGCGGTGCTCCTCGGGCGCATCGTCGCGAGCGCGGTAGAAACCGTCCCGGGCATCGCGCTCGTGCTCACCGGCGGCGACACGGCGATCGCGACGATGGGGGCGCTCGGAGCGGACACGTTCCTCGTCGAGCGCGAGGTCGCCCCTGGCGTGCCGGCGGGGGCGGTGAAGGTGGCGGGGCGCGGATACGCGTGGCCGATCCCGGTGGTGACGAAGGCGGGCGGTTTCGGGGAGAATGGGGTGATGATCGACGCGGTGGCGTACCTGAAGGAGGGCCCGTGCTCGCAGTGACGATGGGCGACGCGAACGGGGTGGGGCCGGAGATCGTGCTGCGGTCGGCCGAGGCCGGCACGCTCGGTGGCGATGTGACCGTCTACGGCGACGGGGCGGCGCTCGAGCTCGCAGCCGGGAAGCTCGGTTTCGAGCGCGAGCTGCCTGCGGGCGTGCGCATGGTCGACCTCGCGCTCCTTGGAATCGACGATCTTCGCCCCGGCGAGGTGGACGCCCGCGTCGGCGCAGCCGCGGTAGACTACGTCGAGGCGGCGACGCGCGCGGCGCTCGCCGGCGAGGCGGAGGCGGTCGTGACGCTTCCGGTCAACAAGGAGGCGTGTCGCGCCTCGCGTCCCGGATTCACCGGTCACACCGAGTTCATCGCCGGGCTCTGCGAGACGCCGTCGGTGACGATGATGCTCGCGAGCGACCGCCTCATCGTGACCCACGTGAGCACGCACGTCTCGCTCGCCGAGGCGATCGACCGTGCGCGCGCCGAACGCATCCTCGACGTCCTGCGACTCACCAACGACGCGGTCCGGCTCCTGCGTCCGAGCGCGCGCATCGCGGTCGCCGGGCTCAACCCGCACGCCGGCGAGCACGGCGCGTTCGGCACCGAGGAGGAAAACGAGATTCGACCGGCGGTCGAGCGAGCCCGGGAAGAGGGGATCGACGCGTACGGTCCGGAGCCCGGCGACACGGTCTTCTATAACGCCGTTCACCGCGGCCGGTTCGACGCGGTCGTCTGCATGTACCACGACCAGGGCCACATCCCGATGAAGACGCTCGACTTCGACGGCGGGGTGAACGTCACGCTCGGCCTGCCCGTCGTGCGGACGTCGGTCGACCATGGCACCGCCTACGATATCGCCTACCAGGGCAGGGCTCGCACGCGCAGCTTCGAGCTCGCGCTCGACATGGCGCGGCGCCTCGCCGCCGGCAAACCGGAGGAGACGATATCGTGAGACCGAAGATCATCGTGCTCGACGACGACCCCACCGGATCGCAGACGGTGCACGGCTGCCTGCTCGTGACGAGCTGGGACGAGGATGTGCTCCGCGAGGCGCTCGCCGACGAGGCGCCGCTGTTTTTTGTGCTCACCAACACGCGCAGCATGTCGGCGGAGGAAGCGGCGGCGGTGACGCGCGAGGTGTGCCGGAACCTGAGGCAGCCGCTCGAGGAGTACGGTCGTCCGTGGCTCATCGTCAGCAGGTCGGACTCGACGCTTCGCGGTCACTATCCGGTCGAGACCGATGTGATCGCCGAAGAGCTCGGGCCCTTCGACGCGCATTTCCTTACGCCCGAGTTCTTCGAGGGTGGGCGAATTACACGGGACGGTACGCATTACGTCGTCCGCGACGGGGTGGAGACACCGGCGCACGAGACCGAGTTCGCGCGCGACTCGGTCTTCGGCTACTCGACCGCGTACCTGCCGGCCTACGTCGAGGAGAAGACCGGCGGCCGCATTGCCGCCGCGGAGGTCGAGCTCTTCGATCCGTCGGAGCCCGACGGGCAGATCCTCGACCGGCTTCGCTCGATGAGCGGGAACGCGTGCGGCGCGATAAGCGCCGCGTCTCAGCCCGAGCTCGATCGGCTCGCGTCGTTGCTTCTCCAGGTCGCCGGCGAGGGGCGGCGCTTCCTGTTTCGAAGCGCGGCGAGCCTCTTGACCTCGCTCGCCGACCTGCCGGCGCAGCCGGTGGCGCCGGAGGAGATGGCGCGCTACGTCCCCGGCGGGCGTCCCGGTCTGGTGCTCGTCGGTTCGCACGTGCCTATGTCCACGAGGCAGCTCGAGCGCCTGATCGATACGCGTGGAGCGCTCGTCCACATCGAGCTCGACGTCGGGCGCCTGCCGGACTCCGACGGTTCGCTCACCGAAGAGATCGCCTCTATCGTGCGCGAGGCGCACGCGGCCGGAGGCGACGTCCTCCTCTCGACGAGCCGCGAGGAGCGAACCTTCGACACCGCCGAGGAGCGTCTGGCTTTCGGGCTCGAGATCTCACGGGTCCTGATGACGATCGTCCGGCACGCGCCTGCGACGCTCGGCTTCATCCTGAGTAAGGGCGGGATCACGTCGAACGACGTGTTGAGCACCGGTCTCGAGCTTCGGACCGCGCGCGTGGCCGGCCAGATCCACCCGGGGTGCAGCGTCGTGCTCACCCCGCCGGAGCATCGGCATGGATCCATACCAGTGGTGATCTTCCCCGGCAACGTCGGAGACGAGGAGTCGCTTCGGCTCGTCTCCGATCGGCTCACGGCGCGGGGCTGACGTCGTGTCACGCGCGCGGGTACATCGAGTCGAGCTCCCGGTAGAGGCGGTCGACCGCCTCGCCGCCTTCGTAGAGCGCCACGTTTCCCTCGGGCCACGAGTGGCCCTCTACGTTGTACCCGTCGTCGCAGAAGACGACGTTACCGGTGAAATGGCGCTGCGGGACGCACATCGCGAGCAGCGTCTCGGCGACCCCGTCGGCGCTGGCGAAGCGCTTGGTGGGCGTGTGCGCGAGGATGCTCTTCGCCCGCGGCCGGGGCGTACCCGTGTCGTCGAAGCTCAGGTCCCGGTTGAGGTCGGTGATGACCGTGCCGGGGGCCACGCCGTTGACGCGCACGCCGAGCGGCGCGAGTTGGGCCGCCGCCGTTTTTACGACGCCCTCCACGCCGTGCTTGCTCGCGTTGTACGCGTAGCTGCCGTAGAGCGAGGCGCGGCTGCCGTTGCTGCACAGATGCACGATGTGTCCGCTGCGCCGCGGCGCCATCACCCGCGCGGCCGCTACGGTCACGTGGAATGCACCGTTGAGGTTCACCCGCACGACGCGCTCGAAGGTGGCCGCCATGGAAGCCGCATCGTCGAGGACCGGGTCCATCGGCGGGTGGTGCAGCCCGGCGAAGTTCACGACGACGTCCACCGGCGCCGCGGCCTCGAGGAGCGCGATCGCGTCTTCGGGGTCGGTGACGTCGGCGTGATAGACGACAGGGGGCTCGCACCCTGCCGCCTCGAACGCCGCGGCTACGCTGCCGGCACGGCCGGCCGCCTTCTCGCCGCCGTCCTCCGGGACGAGATCGGCGAGGACGACCTGCGCCCCCGCGCGCGCCGCCGACAGCGCGAAGGCGGTCGCGAGCGTTCCGAGACCTCCGGTGGCGAGCACGCGCATTCCCGCCAGATTCGCCGCGGGCGCAGCCACGTAGGGATCGGCCGCCGGCGTCGCGTCGGGCCGGGTTGTGAGGTCGACTCGCCGCATCAGTACGCTCCGGTTCCGGATCCGGCGCCCGAACAGATCGCCTCGGTGGAGGTGAAGCCGTTGCCGATCCGCTTCGCCCCGAGCCCGATGAAGAGCTCGGCGCGTTCGCGGTCGCGGATGCCACCGGAGGGCTTCACACCCACGCGACCGGCTGCCGTTTCCACCATCGCGCGAACGGCCTCCTCGGTAGCGCCTTCGCTCGCAAAGCCGGTCGAGGTCTTCACGAAGTCGGCGTTGGCCGCGATCGCGCAGTCGGTGGTCCTGCGGATCTCCTCGAGCGTGAGGTAGGCGGTCTCGAAGATCACCTTCACGAGTATCCCCTCCGGTTTGGCCACGTCGGTGACGGCGCGGATATCGGCGGTGACCTCGTCCCACATGCCGGATCTCACGAAGCCGAAGTTCGCGACCATGTCGATCTCGTTCGTCCCGGCGGCGATGTAGGCCTTCGCCTCGGCCGCCTTGACCCCGCTTGTCGTGCACCCGTGCGGAAAGGCGAGGACGCAGGAGACCTCGCTGTCGGTCCCCTTGCACATGGATGCTGCGAGCTCTATGTCGCACGGGCGGACGCACACGGTGCGGACCTTGTAGTCGATACCCAGCTCGATCGCGGCCTTCGCCTCCGCGCGCGTGAGCTCGGGCTTGAGGACCGCGTGGTCGAGGTACCGGTTGATGTCTGCTACTGCCATATCCGCTCCTCCTCTGCCCTTCGAGCATAGCACGGGCGAGCGCGGAAGCGAAACGGCGGGCGCTCGCGAAATCGTGCCCGAGGGCGGTCCCGTCGCGGCTACAGACGCGCGACGATCTCTTCGAGCGCGTGCAGACCCGCGGTCTCGGCGCGCCAGGCCTTGCGGAGCGAGTCTGCGGCCGAGCGGCTGCGTTCGTCGACCGGGAGCGTCGTACCCTCCTCGACGTACGCGTGCCAGGGGTAGACGTGGGCCACGCTCGAGAGGTTCGCCGTCACCGCGGTGTAGTGGCGAACAGCGTCGTCGAACGGCGAGGCGGCGTCGGCGCGAAGCCGGTCGCGCGCCTCGTTGAGGAAGCCCACGGCGTTGCGCCGGCATTCGAGCCAGACGCCCGCGTTGTACCGCGTTCCCATGTCGGATGCGATGCCCGCTTCGAGCGCGTCGATCCAGGCGGTGAAGGCGTCGGGCCCGCGATGGTAGTCACGATCGGTCTCATCCTGCGACGGGAACGCGTGGCTGCTCGCGAACGAGAGCGCGTCGCGGACGGTCTTCTCGGGCGACGCGGCAGCGCCCGGTCGGACGCAGACGAGCTCCACGACGCCGATGGGACTCTCACCGAGCTTCCACCACGACAGAGGCCCTGCCCCCGTCTCGCACCCGACCCCCGAGTAGTAGTAGCCCGACTCGTCGTACCCGTAGATCACGTAGAACTCGGGCGTACGCAGCTCCCACCCGTAGCACGGATAGGCGGCGGCGATCGCGTCTCGCGCGCGCGCCCACGCGGTTTCTCGTGCGTGGTCGTGCTCGGCCGCTGCGGTTGTCGTGCCGCAGACGGTGCTCTCGCTGCGGAATCCCAGGTTCTGTCCCAGTGCGTCGAGCTCATCGATGCGCCACGCGGTCGGGCCGCCGGGACACACGGTCGTGTGCACGTTGATAGCGAACGCCTGGCCGGTGCCGCCGTAGAGCCAGGAGTCGTTCATTTCGATCCCGAGATAGTCGAGACAGCCGCGAATGCACCCCATACGGGAAGCCCAACGGGGCTTCCACCGACAGTGCTCGAGCGCCTTCATCCTGTCCTCCTTTCCGATGGGCGGAGCGGCAGGTAATCGTACCAGCCGGCTCGCCGCCGAACAACGAGACAGAGCAGGATTCGCCGCCATTTCTACGCGTCCGCTCCTGCCGTCTGCCAGTTTGAAGTTGCCCGGGTGCCTGTGTAGGTTAACCAGGGAGGCTCCATGTCACGAACGCGCGTCATCATCGAGCATATCCGTCCTTCGGTGGACGGCGGTCTGTTCCCGGCGAAGCGAATCGCCGGCGACCGGGTTCCCATCCGCGCCGATATCTACGCCGACGGGCACGACCTCATCCGCGCGGTCGCGCGCTACCGCCCGGGCGACGACGCGGACTTCGAGGAGGTGGAGCTCCAACCGCTCGGCAACGACGCCTGGCTCGGGCACATCGCCGTCGAGGAGATCGGTCTCTACGAGTTCACCGTCGAAGCTTGGGTCGATCACTACGACACCTGGATCGACGGGCTGCGCAAGAAGGTGGAGGTCGACTCGCACACCGACGTCGACCTGATGATCGGCGCCGCACTGCTCAAGGGTGCCGCGGCGCGCGCCGACGGCGAGGCGCGCCGAACGCTCATGACCGCCGCCGATCTCTTCGAGTCCGACGCAGCGCCGCTGCAGGAGCGGGCCGGGCGGGCGCTCGACGAAGACCTCGTGGCGCTCGTCCGCCGCTATCCGGACCGGTCGCTCGCCACGCGCGCCGATACGCGCTACCGGATACGCGTCGATCCACCGCACGCGCGGTTCAGCGCCTGGTACGAGATGTTTCCGCGTAGCACGTGGGACCTGTCGAGCGTGGGCGGCGCAGGCGGAGACAGCCGCGCGAACGCGGAGGCCGCGCACGGGAGCTTTCGCGACGCGATCGCCCGCCTCGACTACGTGGCTGACCTCGGATTCGACGTGCTCTACCTGCCGCCCGTTCATCCGATCGGTCTGGCGTTCCGCAAGGGCCGCAACAACGCGCTCGTCGCGAAGGCCGACGACCCCGGCTCGCCCTGGGCCATCGGCGGTCCTGAGGGTGGACACACGTCCATCCACCCCGACCTGGGTACGGAGGAAGACTTCCGCGCGCTCGTGGAGGCCGCCGGCGAGCGCGGGATCCGTGTGGCGCTGGATATCGCGTTCCAGTGCTCCCCAGACCATCCCTGGGTGAGCGAGCACCCCGACTGGTTCGTTCGGCGACCCGACGGGTCGATCCAGTACGCCGAGAATCCCCCCAAGAAGTACCAGGACATCTATCCGATC
>CAYWJH010000088.1:0-13825 GCA_964458555.1 uncultured Spirochaetaceae bacterium
GCGCGCGCACCTTGAGGTCGGCGAGATCCCACCACGCCGGGTTCGGCTCTTCGAGCTCCTCGTCGTAGGGCAGGCCCGCCTCGTTCTCGCCGCGGGGATCGCCGTAGGGCATGTCCGGGTAGACGCCTGCGACGATCTGGACGAGCGTGAAGCCCTTCGCGACGCGGTCGGCGGCGAGCTCGTCGAAGCCATCGGGCCAGGAGAGGCGCTTTGTGAAGCCCATCCACCACGTGTCGCCGTACCAGAAGAAGGGGGTGCCGTCGGCGTGGCGGAAGGTGCGGCGGTCTTCGCTCGCCCGCAGCGGACCGTGCGCGAGCAGGGGATTGTCGCCGGAGTAGGGGAGGACGCGCAGCTCGCCCTCGGCCCCCTGGGGACCGGAGACCGTCGAGTCGCTGCACTCGCTGCGCCACGAATAGGTCCCGGGCTCCGGCGCTGCGAAGCGGACGCGCCACTCGGAGCCGCCGGACCAGAAGGCCGGGACGCGTACGGTGCCGCCGGGGCCGGTGAGAACGACGTCGACGTCGAGCGCGGCCCGGGCAGCGGACGACGCGGCGGCGTCGGGGGTGCCCGAGAGGCTCCACTCGAACGGTTCGTGCTGGGTCGCGGTGAACGTGGTGGGCATGAAGACTCCTCGGTAGACGAGTATACCGGCTCTGACCGGCAAGCGCGAGACCGTCGGCGCCTACCGCCTCGCGGCGGTGACGGTGTGGCGCCCGCCGCCGATCCCGTCGACGTAGAGCCGGGCGCCCTCGCGCCGCGCAGGCACCACGCGACCGTCGGCGACGAGCTGGTCCGCGGCGTCGCCGGGCGACCGCGCGCCGGCCGGCACGCCCACGGTGACGGTCATATTCGACGGGACATCGGCCTCCACGCAGAAGAGCCCGCCGTCGTTCGTCACGCGGACGGTGATCGTGCCACGGACGGTCGGCACGCGCGACTCGGCCCACGAAAGGCTCCCCGGCTGCGGGTTCACGATCGCGCGCGCCCAGCCGGGCTCGAGCGGCCGCACACCCATCAGGCCGAAGGGGATCGCGTTCGCCGGCGCGGCGCCCCACGCGTGGTTCCAGTCCTGGTTGGGCTTGATCGAATCGTCCCACGCCTCGAGCGAGATCGTCGACCCGACGTCGTAGATCATGTGAGCCCACGACCGCAGTCCGGTGCCCGCGAGAAGCGCGAGCGCGTAGTCGTCCTCGCCGGCGGCGTAGAGCGCCTCGAGGAGCATCTGCGAGCCGTAGACGCTGCACGCCATGCCGCGCGAGCGGACGTGGCGCGCCACCGCCGCAAGGTTTTCGGGCGGCAGGACGCCGCTTGCGAGCGCGAACATGTTCGCGTGCAGCGAGCTGTGCTCGGCGCCCTCGCCGTCGAGGACGAGGCCGGACGACGGGTCGACGAGCCGTCGGGCGAAGGCGGCGCGCACCGCGTCCGCCCGGTCGCCGAAGCGCTTCGCATCGGCATTCCTTCCCAGAGCGTCGGCGATTCGCGCGAGGGCGCGCAGGGCGCGGTAGTGGAGCGCGTTCGGGACGCTGTTCACCTCGCGCATCTCGTGGCCGTCGCGCTCGACCTGCGGCCAGTCGACGATGTCGCGGACGCCCTGCGGGAACTGCGCCCGCGCGGCTTCGTCGAAGTGGATCGACTCCAGGGTATCCGGCGTCATCGACTCCAGGCCGATGAGCCCGTCGTCGTCGGCGAGGCTGGTGAGCGACTTCGCGACAAGCTCGTCGTAGCGCGCGGCGACGAAGCGGTCGTCGCCGCTGTAGAGATAGTCGTTCCACGCGGCGAGCACGAGGTAGAGGTGCCACTCGGTTGGCCACGTAGGCTGGAAGACGAGGTGCTCGAGCGACCGGCGCGACATCGTGTACTCGCGGTCGCAGCCGAAGTGGCCGAGCTGATCGATGTACCCGTCCGACTCGTACGGTATCCGCTCGCGGTCACCGTCGACGTAGATGCCCAGGAAGCTCGTCGCCTTGATCGAGTAGCGGCAGAACTCCCAGACGTCGTTGAGGACCGCGTTCGACGAATGGAAGCTCGCTGCCTCGTCGTCGAACGGATAGTGGAGCGCGAGCTGCTCGACGTCCTCGCTCCCAAGCGTCGCGGGCGCCGCACGGCCCGGCGCCGCGCCCTCGATCTCGCAGTAGCGGAACGGCGTGACCTCGAAGAGCTCGTCGGGCACGCGGGCGGCGTAGGGGCCGGTGTTCCGTTCGTCGGGCGGGATCTCGAGCCGGTACGTCCGGCGACCGGGCTCGGCGTCGAGCCTCACGACGCGACAGCGCCGTGACCCGCCCGGCGCGCGGTCGATCGCGTAGTCGCCCGCGCGCACCTCGCCGAGGCGGAGGGTCAGCGTGGTCGGCTTGGCGACGGCGACCGTGACGCGCACGGTCGCGAATGCCGCCCGTCCGAAGTCGACGAAGACGGTGTCGTCGTCGCGACGCACGAAGCTCGCCGGGCGTACGACCTCGACCTCAGGCGCGTAGTGGTCTACGGTGAAGGCGTCGGTGAGCTCGCCGGTGACGAATCGCTGCGGCTCGGACCACGGGCTCGCGTCGTTCGCGGAGAGCCAGGTTCGTACCTTCCACCAGTACTCGGTGTCCGATGCGAGCGGCGACCCCTCGTAGGGGACCGCCACCGAACGTGCATCGGTCGTCCAGCCGCCGGCGATGCCCGGCTCGTCCGAGTCCCACGCGTCGCCCTCGTCGCTCGCAAGCCGCTCGGGCGACGTCGCGACGAGGATGCGCGCGCCTTGCTGGGTCGCGCCCGGGTCGCTCGCGTTCACGACCCAGCTGAAGCGCGGCTCACGCGTCGTTATGACGGTGCGTCCCGGGTGGGCGAGGAGGTTCACCATGAGACCGGTCGGCTGGAGCGCCGGCACGCCTACTTCACCCCCATCGCCTTGAGGTTGTCGCAGGAGATCTTGATCGACTCGAAGGGGTCGCGCTCGCAGCGGTCCTGCTCGACCACGTACCAGCGGATCTTCGCGTCCTCGCTCGCCTTGATGATCCCCGGCCAGTTGAGGTTTCCTTCGCCGACCTCGGTGAGCGTGATCTCGTTGTCGACGATCGTGTAGTCCTTGAAGTGAATGACCGTCATCCGACCGGCGAGGCGCTTGATCCAGTCGACGACGTCCGCGCCGCCCTTCTGCATCCACGCGGTATCGATCTTCGCCTCGAGGTACTCCGGGTCCGACTCGTCGTAGAGGATCTCGAATCCGGTCTTCTCGCCGTAGCGCTCGAATTCGAAGGCGTGGTTGTGGTAGGCGAGCTTGATACCGTCCTTCGCGAGGGTCCTGCCTGTCTCGGTGAGCGTCTTCGCGAGGCTCGCGTAGCCCTCGCGCGAGCGCATTTCCTTCGGACCGGCGGCGAGCGCCGTGTGCGTGCATTCGAGCGTTTTCAGGTCGTCGACCGTCGCCGACAGGTTGTCGGTGAGCTGGCCCAGGCCAGCCTGCGTGGCCATGCAGGAGAGGCCCGTGTCGTCGAGGATCTGTTTGATCCGCTTCGCCGGGATGTCGGGGCTGACGCCTGCGAGCTCGACGGCCTCGTAGCCGGCCGCGCGGACCTTCGCCATCGCGTCGGCGAAATCGGACTCGTTCTTCATCGAATCGCGAATCGTGTAGAGCTCGAGAGCGATCTTCGTGTCGGATGCCTTCATGGTGTCTCCTTGGTTGATGTGCGTTCGAATCGTACATCGAGCGCGGCGCATGTGCAAACACGTCCGGTTCTGCGCACGGCGGTTCGGCGCACGACCGCTGGTTGCTGTCCCGAGGATTCGGGCATACAATCACCCCTATGGCACGACAGGCAGCGCTGATCAAGGACGCCCGCACCACGCTGGGCGAGGGAGCCTTCTGGGACGCACGCTCCGGCGTGCTCGACTGGATCGACATAGAGGGACGCGAGGTGCGCGTCTACGACCCGTCCACCGACGCGGACGGGGTCTACGCGATGGCCGATCGGCCCGGGACGCTCGTCCCCCGGGAGAGCGGCGGCCTCGTGATCGCGCTCGGTCGCGGCGCGGTGCTCGTGGACGAACCGGGGCAGGTGCCGCGCACGCTGTGCACTTTCGAAGAGGAAGCCGACGACAGCCGTATGAACGACGGAAAGTGCGACCCCGCCGGACGCCTCTGGGTCGGCTCGCTCAACATGGGCGGGGCGAAGCAGACCTCGCGTCTCTACTGCGTCGAGGCCGATGGCTCCTACCGCGTCGCGCTCACCGGCGTCACGATCTCCAACGGCATCGTCTGGACGTCGGACGAGAAGACGATGTACTACATCGACACGCCGACCCGCCAGATTCAGGCGTTCGACTACGACCGCGCGTCCGGGACGATCGCCAACACCCGGGTGGCGTTTACCGTTCCCGACGGCATGGGCCATCCCGACGGCATGACGATCGACGCGAACGACAATCTCTGGGTTGCGATGTTCGGCGGGTCGGCGGTGCGGCACTTCGACCCGACCGACGGGTCGCTCCTCGATACCGTGGAGCTGCCCGCCTCGAACGTTACCTCGTGCGCGCTCGGGGGCGGCGATCTGCGCGATCTCTACATCACGACCGCGCGAGCGGGACTCGACGAGACCCGGCGCCAGGCGCAGCCCACCGCCGGCGGGCTCTTCCGCGCGCGCGTGGACGTTCCCGGCGTGCCGCAGCCGCTGTTTGCCGGCTGAGCCGGCGGAGGCAGTGCCGATGGACCTGGGGCTGAGAGGCAGGACGGCTGTGGTCACCGCGGGGGGCGGCGCGATTTGCGGCGCGGTCGCTCGCGCGCTGGCGGCTGAGGCCGCGCGCGTTGCCGTGTGGGACGTCTCGGCGGATGCTGCCGAGCGAACCGCGGCCTCGATTCGCGCCGACGGCGCGACGGCGGTGGCGTTCGCCTGCGACTGCACCGACGCGGCGAGCATCGCTGACGCGCTCGCCGCGACGCGCGCGCGGCTCGGCTCGCCGGCGATCCTCGTCAACGGTGCCGGAGGATCGAGCCCGCGCACGACGACGACCGACGAGCAGACCTTCTCCGAGCTCGACCCGGACGCGATGGTCGACGTCATGAAGCTCAACTACGCGAGCGCGGTGATGACCTCGCAGGCGCTCGTACCGGTGATGCTCGAGGCGCTCGGCGAGCCCGCCGGCGGTTCCTCCGCGCCCACCGGAGCGATCGTGAACGTCTCCTCGGTCGGCGGGATCCAGCCGCTCTCTCGCGCGCTCACCTACTCGGACGGAAAGGCGGCGGTGGCGAGCTTCACCCGATGGCTCGCGATCGAGATGGCGAACCGGCACGCGGGGCGCATCCGCGTGAACGCGGTGGCGCCCGGTTTCGTGCTCACCGAGCAGAACCGGTTTCTGCTCGCGGACCGCGAGACCGGCGAGCCGACCGAGCGCGGCCGCACCGTGCTCTCACAGGTACCGCTGCACCGCTACGCTCGTCCCGACGAGATCGCTTCGCTCGTCGTATTCCTCGCCTCCGAGCGGGCGAGCTTCATCACCGGCGCGGTCTACCCGATTGACGGCGGGCTCACCGCGTCGCTCGGGGTGTAGCCTTACAGGTACTCGTTGATCACCTCGTGGCCCGGGCGAATCGACCCGTCGGGCTCGATGCAGTGCATGACGCCGGGCCCCTGGACCGGCCCTGCCTCCGGTCGATGCAGATCGGCGATGGGGCTGTGGGCGAGCGCGTGGATGAACCAGCCAATCTCCCGCCGGTTGAGCTCGCGCAGGTTGAACTCGAGGATCTCGACGCGCTTCGCGTCGTCCACGTTCCCCCAGCACGACTCGCTGCAGAACAGCGGCTTGCCGGTTTTCTCGCGCAGCTCGACGCACGCGTCCAGGCCCGCGAGCCACTCCTTCGGGTCGGCGTCTCCTCCCATCCAGTACGAATGGAAGTTGAGGATGTCGCTGAGCTCCGGGTGTTCGCGCAGGTCGTGTACTCCGTTCCAGAAGCCGACCGAGAGCGGCGCCTTCGCACCCGCGGCCTTCGCCGTATCGTAGACGTCGTGGAGCCACGCCGTCTCGTGTTTCTCGAGCTCCCAGGCCGGATTGGGATCGGCCTCGAAGCTGTACGAGTAAGGCTCGTTGCACAGGTCCCAGGCGAAGACGCGGTCGTCGGCGCCGAAACGGTTCATCACCGCCCGGACGTACTCGCGCGAGCGGGTGCCGAATTCCGCGCCGGCCCAACCGGCGTTCGGGAGGAGGTGGTCGAGGTAGACGCCGCCCCAGTCGGGGATGCCGTGATGCCAACGGTTGAAGAGCACCGGCATCACGACGAGGCCCAGCCCGCTCGCGATTGCGAGCGCGGTATCGAGATTGCCCAGAAACGTGTCCTTCTCCGCCTCAGACCCGAGCGCGAAGACCTCCCACGCGAGCCAGAGTCGGATGCCGCTCGTCTTCGGAAAATGCTTGCTGCCCCAACCCAGTTCGCGTTCGAACGTCGCGCGATCGAAGGAGCGCCAGATGTCGGCGCCCGTGTACGCGTAGCCGGGTGCGTAGTTGAAGCCTCTGATCTTCTGAATATCAATCGCCATGGTGTCCTCCGGCGCTGCGGGCTCGATCGCCCGCGGTACCGCCCTCTCGATACCATACTGGCCGCCCGGCGTCAAAGAGGCCGTCGTGTAGGTTTTACCCGGGAGGCCCGACCGCGTGCGCTGGTACAGTTCTTGCTCATCACTGGCAGCGACCCATGTCGCAAAGGGGAAACAATGAAAAGGATTCTTACAGCGATTGCGTTTGTCGCGCTCGGCTCGTTGGTTTTTGGGCAGAGCGTCGACATCAACGACATTGAACCGTCCCAGATCGACTTTTCCGAGGTGGACCTCTCGGAGGCGGAGTTCTTCTTCGAGGGCCCGGTCGTCCTGTACGCATCGGGGATCGAATACCTCGACCGGAGCTACGCCGCTCTCCTGCGGTACGACGGCGAGTCGACAGTCACCATCGCCGCTCCGAGTGTGGCGACGACGGCGGGCAAGCCTCAGCGCATCGACCTCAAGAACATCGACATCCAGCTCACCGAGAACGGACTCGAGCTCTCCAGGCTGGGTATCGACGGCCGCGCCTACACGGGGCTGCTCGTCGTACAGCCGGATAACGACCTGGAGATCGCCAGCATTGAACGCGGCGAGATACTCGAAGAATCGGTGCCGGGTCTGCTCCGCGATATCGAGCGACTCGAGACGACGATCGAAGATCAGAACCAGCGCATCGCTCGACTGAACCGGCAGATCGAAGAGCTCCCCGAAGAGGGCACGGTCACCGAGCTGCGCGAGCAGACGAGAGAGCTCGAGGATCAGCTCGAGGCGAGTCGTACTCGCGTCGGCGAGCTCGAGACGACGGTCGGCAACCAGTCCGATTGCATCGAAGACCTCGAGCAGAACGTGAGCGATCTCCAGTCGACGCTCGAGGCGCGAAACGCACGCATCGAACGGCTCAACGAGCAGATCGAAGAGTTGCCCGAACCGGAGACGGTCGCCAATCTGAGAGGTCAGGTCCGCGAGCTGGAAGTCGAGCTCGAAGACTCGGCGAGCCGCGTGGCGGATCTCGAGCTCGAGCTCAGGGCGCGCAGGCGGACGATCGACGGGCTCAACCGCCGCATCCGGAATCTGCGTGAGCCGTGGATGACCGCCGACGAGCGCCTTACCGAGGAGATCGATACCGACTTCGACTCGGGCGGTTCGATGCTCGGCGCATGGAATCCATCGGGACCGACCCTCAACCAGACCGACTCGACGCAGCTCTTCGCGCGATTCGCCGTGCCTGCGATTCAGGCGAATACCGACCTTATGTACACGCTGCGCGCCGAGAGCACCGACGACGGCTGGGTCGGGTACGGGATGCACTTCCTCGCCGACGACTGGTCGAGCGAACGCGGCTACGGCTTCGGCCGATCGTATCTCGTCTGGCTCACCCGCGACGAGCGGGCGATGAGAAACCAGCGAACCTACGTCCAGCTCTACCGCTCGTACGACGACGTTCGCATGGAGCTTCTCGCGAGCGTGGCGGTCGAGGAAGACATCGCCGATCCGATCGACACCTCGGTCTACGTTGACCGCAGCGCGAACGAGATCTCGGTCCTCGTGAACGAGAGACACGTGTTCTCGTTCCTCGACGAGGCAATTATCCGTGGCGGCCGCGTCGTCGCGATGCGCGCGCTCGGCACCGTCCGCTTCCACGACCTCGAGGTCGTGAGCGAGTAGTCGAGTCGACCGAACGAGAGGGCCCCGCGAGTCGCGGGGCCTTTTCCTACGCAGGGGGCGGTCTACCGCCCCTCCCCCACGAGCACGTCGCGGGCACGCTTGATCTCGATGAACATCGCCTGGTTGCCGCCGCGGTCGGGGTGGTGGAGGAGCGACAGCCTGCGGTAGGCTCGCGTGACCAAATCGCGGTGCGGACGCTGAGGGGGCAGCCGCCCTGGGTCGAGGACGTCGTGCAGGCCGAGCACCCACGCTGCGAGCACGCGCTCGGCGACGACGTCGGAGAGACCGCGGTAGCGCGCCTCGAGTAGAGCCAGATGATGCCGGAAGACGAGGAGCCACGTTGTCTCGTCGAGCCGGGTGTACGAATCGGCCTTCTTCTTCGAGGCGGGGAAGAGATTCTTCTGCCAGACCGGTGAGAGCCCGGCCGCATTGTAGTAACGCTCGAGATGACCCAAATAGCGGATCATGTCGAGTGTGGGCTCGGCGAGTGTACGCATCGTGGCGAGGATGTAACGGCGGCGCTCCTCACGAATCCGTTCGCGCTCGGCGAGATAGCGACGCTTTGCCGCGAAGAAAAGCGGGAAGAAGGGATCGGCGGGCAGCCGGTAGGTTCTATAGAAGGTGTGCAGGTACGCGGGCGCGATGCGCGCGTTGTTGAGAAGCGTGTAACAACGACGGCTGACACGGATGCGCTGCAGCCGTTCGTTGGCGAAGTAGTGGCGCATCATCGTCGCGTAGTTGGGGTCCTTGCGCAGCGTCTTTGGCTGCCGGTTGAGCAGGTGCGCGATGGAGTAGGTCGGGGCCGATCTGGTCCGTCGTCGTCGACGCCTGCGCATGGTCGGGATCGATCGTATCACGCGCCGCCCGACCTCACAGCAGCGGGATACCGGCCGCCCGGCACGTCTCGACCATCTCGACCGGCCAGACGCTCGCCTGGATCTCGCCGATGTGCGCCTTCTGCAGAATCTGCATCGCGAGCCGTGACTGCCCGATGCCCCCGCCGATCGAGAGCGGAAGCTGGCCGGAAAGCAGGCGCCGGTGGAAGTAGAGCTCGCGGCGGTCTGTCGCCCCGCGCATCTCGAGCTGGCGCTCGAGCGCCGGCGGGTCCACGCGGATGCCCATCGACGAGAGCTCGAAGGGGGCGTCGAGCACGCGATTGTAGACGAGGATGTCTCCGTTGAGGCCGACGTGCCCCTCGGCGTTGGGTGTCGACCAGTCGTCGTAGTCGGGCGCGCGCCCGTCGTGGATCGACCCGTCGCCAAGCTCGCCGCCGATGCCGATCACGAAGACCGCGCCGAACTCGCGGCACACCTCGTACTCGCGCCGCTTCGGCTCGAGGTCCGGGTGCTCGCGGCGCAGGTCTTCGGCGTGGACGAAGGCGATCGTGTCCGGCAGGTACGGGTCGATCTCGTCGTACTCGTGCGCGATGAACCGCTCGGTGCGGCGGATCACGTCGTAGATGGTTCGGACGGTCGCCTCGAGGAAGTCGATCGACCGGTCCTCCGGGGCGACGGCGATCTCCCAGTCCCACTGGTCGACGTAGATCGAGTGCGTGCTGTCGATCGGGTCGTCCGGGCGGATCGCGTTCATGTCGGTGTAGAGCCCCTCCCCGGGACGAAAGCCGAGGTCCGCGAGCGCGAGGCGCTTCCACTTGGCGAGCGACTGGACGACCTGCACCTCCTCGTTCTCGAGCCCGCCCACTTCGAACTGGACGGGCCGCTCCACGCCGTTGAGGTCGTCGTTGACGCCGGTGCCGGCGCGGACGAACAACGGAGCCGTCACCCGTGTGAGGTTGAGCTCGAAGGCGAGGTTCGTCTGAAACGCGTCCTTGAGCTTGAGGATCGCGCGCTCGGTATGGCGCGGGTCGAGCAGCGGGGTGTAATCGGGCGGGAGGATGAGCGTTTCCATGGGGTCATTGTTGTCGATGCGGGACCGCGGTGCAAGGCGAGGCGGGGATGCCCCGTGCGCGGCCTACGACCGTGATCGGGTCGCGTCCACCATTGCCCGCATGTTGTCGAGCGGAGTCGCCGGTGCGACCTCGCAGCCGGAGCCGAGCAGGAAGCCGCCGCTCCTCGCCTTGGCGATCGCCTCGCGCGCGGCGGTCTGCACGTCGTCCGGGCTGCCCTGGAGGAGGACCGCGGTAGGGTCGAGGTTACCCATGAGCGCGACCGGGCCCGGCGCGCGCGCGGGTGGCTGAACGGCCTCGTCTGCCACGCGACGCGCCTCGGCGAGGTCGACCTTCCAGTCGATCTCGAGGACGTGCTCGCCCGCCGCGGTGGAGAGGTGCAGGATGGGCGTCGTATCGCCGCAGATGTGAAGCAGCGTGAGCGCGCCTCGCGAATCGGCCTCCGGACGCACCCGGTCGAAGAACGCCTTCTCGTAGGGCCACGCCCATCGCTCGTAGATGGCCGGAGAGATCATGTCGAGCGAGGCGAGCGAGTCGCCGTTCATCACCAGATCGGCGCCTTCTTCGAGCGCGGCCATCGCGAAGGCGATCGTCGTTTCGGTCGCGATCTCCATGAGCCGCTCGAGGCGTCGCTCGGCGTCCTCGTCGGGTTCGACGTCGAGCATCGCGAGCGCCATGACGAAGTTGTCCGGGCCCATCATGTGGCCGGCGAGCGAGAAGGCGCCGGTCCCGCACGCGCGGACGGCGAGCTCGTCACCCGCGGCGTCGCGTAGCTGGCGTATCGCGCCCAGGTAGACCGGCATGCGGCCGTCCCTGCGTGGGTCCGGGACCGTGAGCGCGTCGACCTGCGCCAGCTCGGTGAGTGGCCACGACGCGGGTGCCGGCGTCGTGTTCGGCCTCCGAAGCGTCGTCATGCCGAGCGCTTCGGCCATGTAGTAGCCGTCCGACTGCGCGACGAGCGCGTCCTGCCCCACGAGCTTCTGCGCGTCGATCTGGGCCCGGGCCATCGCCGTCGAATCGGCGCAGTAGTCGTCGATGGCGACGCCTGCCACCGCTGCGCCGTAGTTGCCCATGTACGGCGTTACGGGCATTCGGTCGACCGGCTCGCTGCGGCCGGCTGCGAGGACGAGCTGACGGGGTGTCATGAGTCCAGTATGGGGTGCCGCGATCGCGGTGTCCAGTCGCGCTCGCCGCTGGTGAGAATCGCACAATCTTTGACGCTTTCGTGCAATCCCTCGGAGCCGCGCGCGCGGTACGCTCGATCCATGCAGGACAGGAACGCGCTCCAGGCCTCGCTTCACTCGGTCGTCGAACGCGGACTCTCGCGCGAGCCGCGCTTCGCCGAGATCGCCGATCGCTGGGAACGGTGGTGGGCGTTCGACGCCGACCGGCCGCTTCTCATCGGCGTCGCCCCTCGCAGCGGTGAGACCTATCACAAGCCGTTCGACGTCATCGAGGACCCGCAGGCGTGGCTCGAAGCGAGTCGTGTCCGGCTCGACGCGGGATACTTCATCGACCAGTCGGTCCCGAGCATCCGCGTAGACTTCGGACCGGTGTTCACGGCGGCGTTCCTGGGCGCGAAGCTCCACTTCGCGATCCGCGAGAACACGAGCTGGCAGGAGCCGGTCGACGATCCGTACTCGTCGCCGCTCGAGATCGACCCGAACGGGAAGTGGTTCAGCCTCTACACAGAGCTCGTCGAGACGGTCGCCGCCGACGCTGCCGGGAACTACCTCGTGAGCCTGCCCGACCTGTCGGGTGCGACCGACATCCTCGCGAACCTCCGTGGCTCGGAGGCGCTGCTCATGGACCTCTACGATCGGCCCGACGACGTCCGAAGCGCGCTTCCGCAGCTCGTAGACGCGTGGGAGTACGCCTTCGACCGCACGATGAACTCGATCACCGCAGCGGGTGCGGGTGCGACGAGCTGGCTGCACGCGTGGTCGGAGGTTCCGTACACGGTGCCCACCTGCGACTTCAATTCGATGATCGGCCCCGATCACTTCGCGGAGTTCGCGCTCCCATACCTCGAGGACCAGGGTCGGCGCGCAGGCCGATGCCTCTTCCACCTCGACGGCCCGGACGCCGCGCGGCACGCGGAGGCGCTCGCCGGCTCGACGATCGAGGCGATCCAGTTCACCCCGGGCGCCGGCTCGACCGGCGCGATCCCGAAGATCCCCATGTTCCGAATGCTACAGGAGGCGGGCAAGCCCGTGCTCGTGATCTGTGCACCCGACGAGGCCCCGCAGGTCGCCCGCGATCTCGACCCCCGCGGCACGGCGATCTTCATCGAGGGCGTGCCCGACCAGGCGGCCGCCGAAGAGCTCGAGAGCTCTATCCTCGGCTGAGACTCGACCGGTCGGCTCGCACCCGCTCGAGGATGCGCCGCTGGAACTCCTTCGGCGAGGCGCCGGTCTTCGCGCGGAAGGTCCGGATGAAGTGCGAGAGATTCCCGAAACCGGACGCGTAGGCGGCCTCGGTCACGCTCGTACCACGGCTGAGCTCGAGCCGCGCGCGCTCGAGCCGCCGCCGAAGGATGTACTGGTGCAGCGTGATGCGGCCGGCACGGTGGCAGAGGCGGTTCAATCCGTTCGGTGTCGTTCCGAATCTGTGCGCGAGGCGGTCGAGCGACAGGTCCTCGGTGAGGTGCTCGTCGACGTAGCGCGTGATCTCGTCGAGGCGGGCGCTGTCGTCCGGGCTCGCCGTGCGGTGCGATCGGCTGGCGGGGTCGAGCGGCGTGCCGCGGTTGACGACCACGAGCAGCTCGGCGAGCACGAGGCGCTGAACCATGTCTCGCTCGGGCGGTTCGAGCGTCCGGGCGGCGACGCCGCGGGCGAAGAGCTCGTCGTACCGTTCCAGGTCGGCGGCGGAGAGACGAATCAGGTGGCTGAACCCCGCCGGGCGTCGCTCGAAGCAGCGCAGCAGGTCGTAGTCGGGGGTGCTCCACGGTGCGATGAGCTCGGGGTGGAAGATCGTCACGTGCCGATGGTAGGCGTGGCCCGGTTCGGCGAGCGATTGGTGGACGTCGAACTGGTTGAAGACGAGGATGTCTCCGCGGGTGAGCTCGTAGACCGCGCCGTTGACGCGGTAGGCGAGTCGGGTGTTGCGCGAGCAAAAGACCTCGTAGCAGTCGTGGTAGTGGTAGGGCAGGCTCTGCGGCGCCTCGCCGGAAGCGTCGCCGAAGTGGACCCGCTCGGTGTAAAGGTCCTTCGTGGGACGCAGCTCGTCGTGCTCGGCCACGCTGCATCGTAGCATGCCCGGTGTAAAATGCAAACAATGTGTTGTTTCCGTGCAACCCTCGAGGGTCGCCGACGTCGCTGGCCCGCCCGTAACCCAGCTGGTATATGTGCCGCCGGTTCGGCGCGGCCTATCTTTCGGACGGAGATGCAGACACTGGAGGATTTCTACGACTTCATGCGCGAGGTCCACACCGTTCGTCGTGCGGTCGTGGGCTACTACCTGATGGACGCGCACCGACCGGATCACATCCGGGCGCTCGAAAAGGCGCGCTCCGCGCTCGACAAGCTGCCCGGCGACCGGTTCGAGAAGAAGCTGTCCGCCGGCGGCTTCGAGGCGACCGTCACGCTCGACTACGAGCGAACCGAGCTGGAGAAGGACATCTTCTTCCTTCAGAGCGCGGCGGGTCGAGAAGACGACTTCCTCGACTATCTCGCCACGCACAATCGTGAGTTGGGACGAACGCGCGCGTTCGCCGACGAGCTGGAGGAGACGGTGCGGTTTCTCCGCGACG
>CAYWJH010000089.1:0-13665 GCA_964458555.1 uncultured Spirochaetaceae bacterium
CGCGTCACGTTCTGGGGCGAGATCGACCGGCAACACCTGCTCGTCGACGCGACCGAGGAGGAGGTGCGACGGGCGGTGCGCGACGTGCACGCGAAGCTCTGCCGCGACGGCGGGTGCATCGCGCAGTGCGAGTTCGGCGCCGGGGCGCGCATCGAGAACGTCCGCGCGGTCTACGAGGAGTGGGACCGGCTGGGCGGCTGAGGCGCGGCCGCCTGCGGAGGCGGTCGGCGTGCAGCCGCGGCGCGTGGAGCCGCACCGCGTGGGGCCGCGCCGGGGCTTGACGGCCGTGCGACCCGGTGCGACGATACCGCATGACCTCCCACGAACGCATCTCGCGCATCCTCGCGCGGCAGCCGGTCGACCGGATCGGGCTCTTCGAGCACTTCTGGGGCGACACGCGGAAGAAGTGGGCCGCCGAAGGCCACCTCACCGCCGACGAGAGCCCGCACGACCATTTCGGCTACGACCTCGAGCTCTGCTGGGCGTTCAACTGCACCGCCGACCTCGACTACGAGCCGGAGGTGCTCGAAGAAACCGACGAGACGATCCTCACGCGCGACGGCAACGGGGCGGTGCTGCGTCGCCACAAGCTCCACGACGCCACACCCGAGCACGTCGACTTCGCGGTAAAGGAGCGCGGAGCGTGGGAGGAGCTCGTCAAACCGAAGCTCGTCCCCGACCGGAGACGGATCAACTTCGAGGCGTACCGGCGGACGCGCGAGGCCGCCCGAAAGGCCGACCGGTTCTTCTGCTGGTCGGGCGTCAACGTCTTCGAGCAGATGCACCCGGTCTGCGGCCACGAGCACATGCTCGTGGGCATGGCGCTCGACCCCGACTGGGTACGCGACATGGCGTCGACCTACGCCGACCTGACCATCGGCCTGCAGGAAATCCTCTTCGAAGAGGAAGGCTACCCCGACGGGATCTGGTTCTACGAGGACATGGGGTTCAAGCAGCGGCCGTTCATGTCGCCGCAGATGTACCGCGAGATCATCCAGCCCTACCACGCGCGCACGATCGAGTTCGCGAAGGCGCACGACCTGCCGGTGATCATGCACTCGTGCGGCTACGTCGAGCCGCTCGTGCCGGGAATGCTCGAGGCGGGGATCGACTGCCTGCAGGTGATCGAGGTGAAGGCCGGGATGGACCTCGTGAGGCTGCACCGCGACTTCGGCGACCGGCTGAGCTTCATGGGCGGGATCGACGTGCGGACGCTCTACACGAACGACCGGGCGGACGTGGATCGCGAGCTCGAGGCGAAGATCCCGATCGTGAAGAACGGATTCGGCTACACGCTCCACAGCGATCACTCGATCCCCGACAGCGTCGACTACGATACGTACCGCTACTTCGTGGATCGGGGGCTCGAGCTGGGGAGCTACTGACCGTCGTGTCGTACGAAGACGGCTGGGCCGCGATCAATCTCGAGAAACCCGCGCGCATCCCGCGTACCGAGTACTCGGCGGAGAGCTACCACTGGCCGCTCGTCGCCGCGGTCACGGGCCGGGAGGTCACTGCATCGTCGCCGCCGGAGGTGCGCGAGGCGGCCTCCGTGGACTTCATGCGCGCGTGGAGCTACGACTTCTGCTGGAGCACGATGGTCGACTCGAGCTACCTGGGCCCGTACAGCACCGACATGGGTCACGCCGCCTACGCGGAAGGCGGTGCGGACTACCGCACCACCGGCGAGCCCGCGTTCGCGGATCCCGACGACGTCTTCGCCTTCGACCCGCTCGAGGACCTCCCCCACTACGACCACGCGAACCTCGTCGGCAGGTTCAACGACCACTACCGTGCGAACTGCGAGCGATTCCCCGACGCGGTCAACATGACCGGCACCTACATCACCGTGGTGAGCGGGCTCATCGACATGCTCGGGTGGGAGGCGCTCCTGCTCGCCGCCGGCGTGGACGCACGAGCGTTCGGCCGCTTCACCGACCGCTACGCGCGGTGGATGCGCCGCTTCTACGAAGCGCTCGCCGAATGCGACGCGCCGCTGGTGATGGTACACGACGATATCGTCTGGACCTCCGGTCCCTTCATCGCGCCCGAGTGGTACCGGAGCCACGTATTCCCGAACTACCGGATGCTCTTCGAGCCGCTGAAACAGGCCGGCAAGAAGATCGCCTACACCTCCGACGGCGACTACACGCTCTTCGTGGACGACTTGGCCGCCGCCGGGGTGGACGGGTTCGTGATGGAGCCGATGACCGACATGGCGCTCATCGCCGAGCGCTACGGACGATCGCGCTTCTTCATCGGGAACGCGGATACGCGGATCCTGCTCTCCGGCACGCGGGACGAGATCCGCGCGGAGGTCGAGCGGTGCATCGCGATTGGGCGCGAGTGCCCGGGGTACTTCCTCGCGGTGGGTAACCACATTCCGGCGAACACGCCGGTGGAGAGCGCGATCTGGTACAACGAATGCTACGAGCGGCTGATGCTGCGCGACGGCCGCCGGGGAGGACGCGCATGAGCACCATGCGATCCGACGAAGTCAGGTTGACAGCGGCACAGCGCGAGACGCTCCGCGACCTCGCACGCCAGGTGGCGGAGATCGCGGCGCTCGCCGAGCACCAGGAGACCGTCCGCCTGTGGAAGCGGCTCAACGGCCTCGAACCCGAGCGGCCCATGGTCATGATCGACCAGATCCCGTGGCACGAGATGGACGTCGAGGGCGAGCTGCGGTGCGTCTGCGACGACCCGTTCTACGCATCGATCGAGACGGGGTTGCGGCGGACGCTCTACCGCTGGCGCCACATGCGGGCAGACATGGTGGTGGAGCCGTACGTCGATGTGCCAAAGACGATTCGCGGCGCGGACCTGGGGATACGCGCTGAGGAGGACCAATCGGCGCTCGACCCGGAGAACGACGTCGTGGGCCACCTCTACCACGACCAGCTCCGCGACGACGACGACCTCGAGAAGATCCGGATGCCGCAGATTTCGCTCGACGCCGAGGCGACCGCGCGCGACGAGGAACGAGCGCGCGATGTATTCGACGGTATCCTCGAGGTGCGGATGCAGGGGATGCATCCCACCTTCGCCTTCTGGGACCGCATCGCCGAGTGGCACGGCGTGGAAGCGTCGCTGTACGACCTCGTCGATCGGCCCGACTTCCTCCACCGCACGATCGCGCGCGTCACCGCCGGCTACCATCGCATGCTCGACCAGCTCGAGGATCAGGGGCTGCTCGGCTATCCCATGGCGACGATCCACTGCACCGGGGCGTGGGCCGACGAGCTGCCGGCCCCGGGCTACGACCCGGACCGCGTTCGCGCGGCCGATCTGTGGACCTTCGGTATGGCGCAGATCTTCTCGTCGGTCTCTCCCGCGATGCACGAGGAGTTCGAGGCCGCGTACGCGCGCCCGTGGTTCGCGCGCTTCGGCCTCGGCTACTACGGCTGCTGCGAGCCGCTCGACCGAAAGGTCGACATCGTGCGTACGATCCCGAACGTGCGCAAGATCTCGATGAGCCCCTGGGTCGACGTGCGCCGCGGCGCCGAGGCGATCGGCGGAGACTTCGTATTCTCGCGCAAGCCGAGCCCAGCTTTCCTCGCCACCGACACCTTCGACGAGGAGGCGGTCCGCGCCGACCTGGCCGAGACGCTCGACGCGTGCCGCGCGAGCGGGAGCCCGGCGGAGCTCATCCTCAAGGACATCAGCACCGTGCGCTACGATCCGCACCGGCTGTGGCGGTGGGCGCAGATCGCGCGGGAGCTCGTGGAGGGATAGGTAATCCACGCCGGGCTTCGACCGTGCCGCGCGCCCCCGACGAAAGAGCCCCGCTCTCGCGGGGCTCTGCAATGACGTCTTCTGTCAGGGCCGCAATGGCCGCTACGTGGTCGCCGCCGCGACCTCTTCCTGCTTCCCTTCGCCCTTCTTCTTTTTCTTCTCGCGGAACCCGATCTTGCCGCTTCGCAGGGTCACCACGACGCGGCTGCCCTCGCCGAAGCGTCCCTTGAGAATCTCGAGCGCGAGCGGATCCTCGATCTCCCGCTGGATCGTGCGTCTCAGCGGGCGGGCGCCGAACTTCACGTCGTAGCCCTTCTCGATGAGGTGCTCCTTCGCCTTCTTCGTGACCTCGAGCGCGATCTCCTTCTCGGAGAGACGCGTCTGGACCTCGGCGAGCTCGATCTCGAGGATGGAGCGCACCTGGTCGTGGTCGAGGCTGTGGAAGACGACGATCTCGTCGACGCGATTGATGAACTCGGGTCGGAACAGCTTCCTCATCTCGTTCATCGCGCTCGACTTGATGTCGGTGTAGTTCATCAGACCTTCCACGGTCTTAAAGCCGACCGACGAATCCTGCGTGATCTCGCGGGCGCCGGCGTTGCTCGTCATGATGAGCACCGTGTTGCGGAAACTCACCGTATGCCCGAGGCTGTCCTGCAGCTGCCCCTCTTCGAGTACCTGGAGCAGGATGTTGAACACGTCCGGGTGCGCCTTCTCGATCTCGTCGAAGAGCACGACGCTGTACGGCTTGCGCCGAATCTTCTCGGTCAGCAGGCCTCCCTCGTCGTACCCGACGTAGCCGGGAGGAGCTCCCACGAGACGGCTCACGTTGTGCTTCTCCATGAAGTCCGACATGTCGATGCGGATCAGCGCATCCTCGCTCCCGAAGAGGAACTCCGCGAGCGTCTTCGCGAGCAGCGTCTTCCCGACGCCGGTAGGCCCGAGGAAGATGAACGAGCCGAGCGGCCGCTTGGGCGAGGAGAGCCCGGTCCGGCTTCGCCTGATCGCCGAAGAGATCACCTTGATCGCGTCGTCCTGACCGACCACCGTGCGGTGGAGCTGGTCCTCGATCTGCAGCAGCTTCTCGCTCTCGCTCTGCGCGATGCGCGACAGCGGTATACCGGTAATGTCGCTGAGGACGTACTGGATGTCCTCCGAGTCAACGACGTTCTGCTCGGTCTTCAGCGTCACCTTCCACTGGTTCTTCATCTCCTCGACCTTCGCCTTGAGCTGGCGAACCTGGTCGCGGACCGCGGCGGCGCGCTCGTAGTTCTGGCTGTTGACCAGGCTGAGCTTCTCCGCGTTGAGCTTCTCGATCTCCCGCTCGAGCTCGGCGAGCTCGGTGGGGCGTACCGAGTTGTGGATGCGCTTTCGGCTGCCGGCCTCGTCGATCAGGTCGATCGCCTTGTCGGGCAGGAAGCGGTCGGTGATGTAGCGCCGGGAGAGCAGCGCCGATACCTCGAGCGCGCCCGGCGTGTAGCTCACGTTGTGGTGATCCTCGTAGCGCTCCTTGATCCCCTTGAGGATCTCGAGCGTCTCTTCGACGGTCGGCTCGTCGACGTAGATCGTCTGGAAGCGCCGCTCGAGCGCCGCATCCTTCTCCACGTACTTCTTGTACTCGTTGAGCGTCGTCGCGCCGATGCACTGGATCTCGCCGCGCGACAGCGCGGGCTTGAGCATGTTGCTCGCGTCGATCGCCCCCTCCGCACCGCCTGCGCCGATGATCGTGTGCAGCTCGTCGATGAACAGCACGACGTTGCCGGCGGAGATGATCTCCTTCATCACGCGCTTGAGCCGTTCCTCGAACTCGCCGCGGTACTTCGTCCCGGCGATGAGCGAGGCGAGGTCGAGCGTCATCACGCGCTTGCCGATGAGGACCTCCGGTGCGGTGCCCTCCACGATGCGCTGCGCGAGTCCTTCGACGATCGCGGTCTTACCCACGCCGGGCTCGCCGATGAGCACCGGGTTGTTCTTCGTGCGGCGAGCGAGAATCTGAATGACCCGCTGGATTTCGCGGCCGCGGCCGACGACCGGGTCGAGCTTGCTGTCCCGGGCGTACTGCGTGAGGTCGCGGCTGAACTCGTCGAGCGTGGGCGTAGTCTTCTTCGTCGAGGTGGACGACGACTGCGACGACTTGCGCTTCGACTGCGAGCTCCGAGTCGCCGGCGCCGTGCTTCCCGACGAAGTCGGCTGCACGGATCCGCTGAGGTCCGAGATGATGTCTCGGAGCGACTCGACGTTCGAGCCGTTCTCCTCGAGGAAGCGCGCGGTCACGCTGTCCGACTCACGAGCGCAGGCGAGCAGCAAATGCTCGGTGCCAATGTACTCGTGCGCCAGACTCCGCGCCTCTTCGGCGCTGTCCTCGAGAACCTTCTTGCCGCGCGACGAGGGCGGCACGTCGCCGAGGATAAACCCGCCTCGTTTGCGGGGAATCTCCTTTTCTATCTCGATCTGCATCTTGGCGGGGTCAATACCGGCCTTTTCGAGCGCCTTGTAGCCCAGACCACCGCCTTCCTTCAGCAGGGCGAGCATGATGTGCTCCGGCAAGAGCTGATCCGAATGGAATCGCTTCGCCTCGTCCTGCGCGAGTATCGTCAGCACCTTCTGGGCACGTTGCGTCAAACCCTTGAACATCTATCAATCCTCCCAGCCTTATCAGGCCTGGCTGGCGATCAGCATGTCCCGAAACACGCGAGCGCGAACCAAATCTGCGTCGTCTCTCTCCCCTTCCGGTGCACGGTGCCGCTCCATGTGACGTTCCTGGTTGATCAGGAGAAGGGTGGTCACAGTCTCAACCGCCACATCCGAAACCAGGCCTGACACAACTCCAAACCGCAGATGACTCACGAGTGAACGGCCCTCCACGGCAGATAGAGACCGTGCGAAGCGCAGGACGCCGAGTGCCCGATTGGCCGAATCGGCTATCTCCTCGCCTCGTGCGTCGCGCAGTTCCTCCCGCGCGGCACGTTCATAATGTACCAACTTGCTGGTGTAATCTTCAAGTTTGGAGGTAATCGCATCTTCGTCGGATCCAAGCGTTCGTCGGTTCCGGAGCAGGCAGAGCGCCGAACCCGCGGCCTCGATCCCGGCTTCGCTCGCTGCGCCGGCGAGCGACTCCTCGGCAAAGTACGGCACGAGCTCGTACCCGGAGTTTTCCATGCTCGCCCCCATCGTCTCCAGACGCCCGAGCGCCGCCAGCGCGGGAACGTGCACGAGGGTCGAAACCCGCAGGCCGGTACCGAGGTTCGTGATTTCCGAAGCGAGATACCCCCAGTCCATGGAGACCGCGTAGTTGAGGCTCCGCTCGAGCTGTCGGTCGACCCTTCGAACGAGCGCGAGCGCGTCGTCGAGGACGAACCCGGGCAGGACCGCCGCGATGCGCAGATGGTCGACTCCGCCGATCACGAGCGCAAGACGCTCGTCGGACGTCAGGAAGAGCTTCTCCGGCGGTTCGCCGTCGCAGATGCCCCGCTCGGCGAGCAGCTCGCGCGCGGCGCCCGACAGCGCGTGCACGTCGAGCTCGATCGATTCTGCTCCGAAGGGGTCCGGCGCGAGCTCGGCGCGCACCGAAGACGCGACGAGCGCGGTCGCCTTCGATGGGTATCCCTCGCCCACACGGTCATCACCCGCCGCCGGATACGGCTCGTCGGCGAGGTTGCGCGCGAGACGCGCTCGCGAGGCGATTACGACGTCGCGCTCGGCGCCGGTCGCGCTCAACCAGGCGGGCACGAGCGGAAGACTGGAGAGCTCAAAGGTCCTCACGGTCGGGCTCCTCGAGCGCCTTCATCCGGTCCCGGATCGCGGCGGCTTCCTCGTAGTTCTCTTCACGGACGGCGTGATCGAGCCGTTCGCGAAGCGTCTCGCGGTCGACGAACAGGCGCTTGAACGACCCGAGCCGCGACGGATAGCGGCCAACGTGCGTATCGGTGAGGCCCTGCTGCTCAAGCAGGAGCTGAACGCGTCCGTGGAACACTCGGTAGCACTCGGCGCAGCCGACGCGCCCCGTCTGGCGGATCCTGCGAAAGTGCGTGCCGCACGAGGGACAGCTGCGCGTCGCACCGTCACCGGTCAGCGCGCCGAGCAACTCGCCCACCGTCGGCGCGAACACCGGCGCCTCCTCTTCCACGCCGAGCGCGCCGGCACACCGGTCGCAGAGCCACAGCTCGGAGTACTCGGTGCCCCGCGTCTGATAGATCCTGATCCGGCCGACACCGTCGCCGCACCCGTCACACTTGCGTTCGTTCATCCTCTTCCTATAGTAGCAAAAACTCGAACTCCGTTCCGCTCATCTTTCAAGATCGCTCGAAAAAAGATGCGCAGCCGATGCGACGGCGACGGCTCAGCGGCGGACGAGCTCCCGGCAGGCGCGCAGCGAATGGTCGACGAGCTCGGCGCGGACCGCGTGGTTCCGATCGGGCCACTGACGAGGATCCCAGTCGGCCCCGGAGACGTCGTCGCCGCCGTAGAGGACGAGCGCGAGACGCACACCGCGAAATCGCATGACCGCGAAGAGCGCGGCGGCCTCCATCTCGACGGTGATACAGCCCTGTGTCCGACGCTTCGCGACCTTGGCAGGTGTCTCGCGGAAGAACCCGTCGGTCGTCCACGAGCGGCCCTGGATGTGCGCGATCCCCGCACGGTCGAGCTCGTCGACGAGCACCTGCGTCGCCGTCTCGTCCGGTTCTACCGCGAGCCCGGGCGGGAGGTAGTGATAGCTCGTCCCCTCGTCGCGCAGCGCGCTCGTGCAGACGACCACCTTTCCGAACTGGATCTCGCGGTCGAGGACCCCGGCGCTCCCGCAGACGATGAAGCTGCGGTAGCCGTGCGCGATCAGCTCCTCGAGGTGACCCGCGGCGAGCGGTGCGCCTACGCCGCAGGCGAACAGCCCGACGGGCACGCCGTCGACGTCGGTCTGGAACACGGGGTGCTCGCCCATCTCGGAGCGCAGCGTCGCCACCTGCGGCAGCGACCGCGCGGCGACCATCTGCTCGACCGTGCCGCCGAAGAACGAGATCACGCAGCCGTCGGCGTCGGGGACGCGGTCGGTGATGATGTCCGGGTTGATGACCGCCTTCGGCTCCGGGTCGAACTCGAGGATAGGAATCGAGTCGTCGGAATCGCTGCCTGGCGCGGCGGAGGCCACTACGCCTCCGGGCTCAGACGGTCGGTGCCCATACGCTCGGCGAGGACCTCGGGCAGGACAACCGAGCCGTCGGCCTGCTGCCCCTGCTCGACGATCGCCGGCAGAATCCGGCTCGTCGCGAGACCCGACGCGTTCAGCGAGTGGACGAACTCGGTCTGCTTCTGACCTTCGCGGCGGAACCGGATGCTCCCGCGGCGGGCCTGGTAGTCGTGCGCGTTCGAGACCGAGCTCACTTCCTTGTACTCGCCCATGCTGGGGATCCAGACCTCGATGTCGTACGTCTTCGCCATGGAGTCCGACGCGTCGCGCGCGCCGAGCTTCGTCACCTGGTAGTGCAGCCCCAGCGACTTCACGAGCGCCTCCGCCTTCGCGAGCAGCTCCTCGTGCGCCCGGTCCGACCCTTCGGGGGTGGTGAACTGGAAGATCTCCACCTTGTTGAACTGGTGGCCGCGGATCATACCGCGCTCCTGCGCGCGGTAGCTGCCGGCCTCCTTGCGGTAGCACGGCGTGTAGGCGAAGTACTTCCTGGGGAGCTCCGCCTCCGCGAGGATCTCGTCGCGGTGGTAGTTGATGAGCGCGGTCTCCGCGGTCGGCAGGATGAAGTGGCTGAATCCGGGCTTCCGTTTTGCGTCGTCGTCGTCGCCCTCCACAGGCTCGCCGGCGAGCTGAAAGACGTCGTCCTCGAACTTGGGGAACTGGCCGGCGGTGAAACCGCACTGCCAGGTCAGCAGGTGCGGCGGCAGGACGAACTCGTACCCGTCGGCGAGGTGAGCCTCGACGAAGTAGTTGAGCAGCGTCCACTCGAGCCGCGCTCCCACGCCGCGGTAGAGCCAGAAGCCGTTGCCGCCCATCTTGACGCCGCGGTCGTAGTCGACGAGCCCGAGCGAGGTCACGAGGTCGACGTGGTCGGCGGGCTGGAAATCGAACCGCGGCTTCGAGCCGACGGTCCGCAGGATCTCATTCGCCTCCTTACCCCCGGCGGGAACGTCGTCGGCGGGGATGTTCGGCAGCCGAACGAGCTCGTCGCGAATGGACGCGTCGAGCTCGCGCAGCTCGGCGTCCATCGCCTTGATCCGCGCGGAGACGTCCTTCATCTCGGCGAGCAACTCGTCGACCGGTTCTCCCGCCTTTTTCAGCTTCGGTATTTCGGATGAGACCTGGTTCCGCCGCGCCTTCAACCGGTCGGCCTCGCCGACGAGCTCGCGCCGCCGCGCGTCGCGCTCGAGGAGGCCGGAGAGGTCGACGTCGTCCATGCGCTTTCGCAGCGCCGCTTCGACCGCGTCGCGGTTGTTCCGTATCAAGACCAGATCTATCATGGGTGCTCCTGGATGGCGCTGAGAGTATCGAAACGGCCGCCGAACGTCTACCTGCGTCCTCAGTGCTTGCGCAGCACCTCGAGCGGGCGGATCGCCCCGGCGCGCCGCGCCGGGAACCACGCGGCCGCCGTCGCGAGGAGAATCGTCAGGCACGCGACGAGCGCGACGTCGGCGAAGCGGATCATAATGGGGATCTCCTGGAGATAGTACTCGCCGGAGAGAAGCTCGATCGGCGCCAGTCCCCCGTCGGTGACGAGCGAGGCGACGAGGTCTGCGACCCACACCCCCGCGTTGATGACCCACTCGATCGCCACGAGGAGCTCGTTGATGTTCACCGCGAGTAACAGGCCGATCGAGATACCCGCCGCCGTCCCCAGCGCGCCGAGCGCGAACCCGGCGGCGATGAACGCCGCGGTGATTCCGCCCGGCGAGCCCCCGTAGCTCTTGACCACGGCGATCTCCTCCTGCTTCTCGAGCACGAGCATTACGAGCGTGCTCGAGATGTTGACCGCGGCGACGATCACGATGAGCACCATGATGAAGACGAGCAGGTCCTTCGTCGTCTTGAAGCTCATGTACTTCGCGCGCTCGCTCTCGAACCAGGTCGCGACGCGGTAATCGGTGCCCAGCTCGCCCTGCACCCGCGAGACGATCTCCCGCGCGCGTTCGGCCTCGTCGGCGCCGGGCGGCCGGAAGAGCGGGTTCGGCAGCGCGAGGGGCTCGTCGATCTTCAGCCCGATAACCATCCGCGACGTCTCGCCGGGCAGCATCCGCGCGCCCTCCTCGTAGGGAACGAACACCCAGAGGCGATCCAGATCCGCGTACCCGGACGTCACGATCCCACGGACCTGGAAAGTTCGGGTGCGTGGCAGCACGCGGCCTCCCGACAACGAGCGCGCGGTGAGCACCCGGACCTCGTCCCCCACCGCCGCGCCGAGCTCGCGGGCGACGTACT
This sequence comes from uncultured Spirochaetaceae bacterium, assembly GCA_964458555.1. Lineage (GTDB taxonomy): Bacteria > Spirochaetota > Spirochaetia > DSM-27196 > SLST01 > SLST01. Next base: position 11,150 of record CAYWJH010000089.1, read on the forward strand.
CGCCGAGCAGGATACCGCGCGGGTCGAGCCGCCACTCGCCGGCGACGAACTCGAGATACTCGCGCAGACCGCGATCGCGGTCCCAGAGCTCCGGGTCGACCGCGCGCACCGTCACCGCGGTTCGCCGCTCACCGACCGCCGCGAGCGCGAGCCCCTGCCGTTCCGGGCTCGCGAGGGTGACGCCGGGCACCCGGGCGAGCGACGCGGCCGAGGCCGCGAGCGCATCGGCTTCCGGGTCGTCGCGGGCGATCGCCTGGAGGTGGTAGGAACCGGCTTCGATGAACCGGTCGGTAATACCGGCGATCATGCCGTCGGCGACCTGGAGCACGACGACGAGCGGAATGAGGCTCAGCCCGACGCCGACGATGCCGCCGCGGATGCGACGGGAGAGACGGCCGGTACGATCGGCACCGAAGAGAAACCGGCGCGCGAGCAGCAGGCTCGAGGTGGTCGTCATGGCTCGCCCAACTCGCCCAGACTGAGATGGAGCCGGCGTTCGCCCAGCGAGGCGAGCCGCTCGTCGTGCGTCACGATCACGAGCGTCGTCCCGCGCGCGCGGACGAGGGCGAGCAGGATCTCCTCCACCCGCGCGCTGTTCGTCGCGTCGAGGTTCCCGGTCGGCTCGTCGGCGAGAAGCAACGGGGGCTCGTTGACGAGCGCGCGCGCGAGCGCGGCGCGTTGCCGCTCCCCGCCGGAGAGCTGCGTGGGATAGTGATCGAGGCGCTCGCTCAAGCCCACCTCGTCGAGGAGCGCTCGCGCGCGCTCGGTCGCCTCCGCGCGCGGCACACCGAGCATGAACGCCGGCAGCATCACGTTCTCGAGCGCGGTGAAGTCCTTGAGCAGGTAGTGGAACTGGAACACGAAGCCAAGGCTTCGCGCACGGTAGTCGGTCAGGTCGGCCTCGCCGAGCTCACCGACCGCGTAGTCGCAGGCGACGATCGAGCCGCTCGTGGGCCGATCGAGCCCTCCGATCAGGTTCAGCAGCGTGCTCTTGCCGCTGCCCGACGAACCGCTGATCGCGACGATCTCGCCGGGGGTGAGATCCAGATCGATATCCTTCAGGACCGTGAGGCTCGACTCACCGCTTCGAAAGACCTTGCTCACACCGCGTAGCGTCACGATTGGCTTCATTCGTACCTCAACACATCGGCCGGAGCGATCGCGCTGACACGGCGCGACGCGGCGTAAGCGGCGACCGTCGCCGACGCGACGGCGAAGAGCACCACCCCGACGACCTCGACGGGCACCACGACCGCCGGCACCTCCTCGAGGTAGAAGTAGGCGGGGTTGAAGATGGAGAAGGTCGCGCCACCGCCTGAGCCTCCGCCGACGAGGAGCGAGACGATCCACTGCGCGGCCGCCGCGACCGCGTTCACGACGAGCTCGGCGGCGCGGAAGATCGCGTTGATGTTCAGCGATACCGCGAGACCGAGCACGAGGCCGGTCGCTCCGCCGGCGAGCCCGATCATGAGCCCTTCGAGCACGAAGACGAGCTGCAGCGGGAACGGCGGCGCTCCGAGCGCCTTGAGCACGCCGATCTCCTCGGTCCGCTCGACGACGCTGCGGCGCAGAGACTGGTAGATGTTCACCGCCACGACCACGAAGATGAGCCCAACGAGCAGCATCATCATCGTCTTCTCGAGCCGCAACGCGCCGAAGATCGCGCGGTTGTAGTCGCGCCAGGATTCGACCTCGAGCTCCGGGGCCGCGACCAGAATCCGCCGCGAGACCAGCCGGTCGCGAAACCGCTCGTCGAGCTTGACGCCGATCCGCTCGGCTCCGCCGAGCCCGAGCGCGGCGACGGCCGCGTCGTCGGGCGGGACGCCACCTGCGGCATCGCCTCCGGTCGAGGCGGCGGGCAGACCGGTGAACGCCCATCCGGCGTCGTATTCGAGAAAGCCGGTGCGGAACACGCCCACGAGCTCGAAATCGGCGCTCTCCGCGTCGACGGCCGACAACGAACCGCCGAACCCGACGATCCTGATCGCGTCTCCTACGCGGACCCCGAGCCTGCGGGCGAGCTCCTGGCCCATCACGAGCCCGTTCCCGCCGAGCTCCCACCGGCCGGAGACGACCTCCACGTTCTCGGCGAGGCGCGCGTCGGTATCGAGGACGTCGGGTGGCACGGCGCGGACCTGCACCGCGAGCGGATCGGGAAAGTATCCGTAGGCGAGCCCCCACGTCTCGGCGTACGGGACCGTCGCGCGCACGCCCCGGACGTCGGCGATGTCGCCGGCGACGAGGCGAAGGTCGCGCTCTCCGGCGCTGCCCGGCGTGACCTGCAGGTGGAAGCTGCCGACCTCCAGGATGTCCTCGATCGTGCCGAACTGGAACCCGTTCATCACGGCGAGCACGGAGATGAGCGTCATGACTCCTGCCGCGATGCCGAGGACGGACAACACGCCCGCGGTATGTCCCTTCTCACGACGCTTCGTGCGAAAGTGGCGCGCGGACACGAAGAGGATCCAAGATCGGAAGAGCGTCGTGTAGGGAAAGAGTGTAGATCTCGGTGGTCG
>CAYWJH010000090.1:0-5532 GCA_964458555.1 uncultured Spirochaetaceae bacterium
ACCAGTCGCGGTGGACGCGAGCGCGAAAGGAACCCTTGGTGGTCTCGAACACGATGTCGAATGAATCGGGAGCCATGTCTCCTCCTCCGGCAAGCATATCGATTCGCCCCACCGGGCGGAACCCCGTATCTTCCCCCGATGCACTCGCACGCCCGCATCGCCGCCGTCGCGACCTTCAACGTCCGCTACGTTTCCGCGCGCGACCGGCTGAGATCCGCGGGCGGCTGCGCTTCCGCCAATGACGGCGAGTGAGTCTCCGAAGGCACGCTTGTCGGCGGCGTCCCAGGGTGATACGGTCTGATTGGGTGAAGGACAACAGCCCGAATCGCCATTCGCTGGGCCACGCGCTCTTCATAACGCTCGTCTACACGGTGGTCGGTACGACCTGGATCGTAGGCTCCGACTACCTCGCGCAGGTCATCGCAGGCGACGGCGGCAGTATCGTGCTCATCCAGCGCTACAAGGGAATCGCTTACGTCGTGCTCACCGCCGCCGGGCTCTTCGCCTTGATCCGCAACGCGCTGAGACGCGTTGGACGCTTTCAGATGCGCCTGAACGACACCCTGGAGGAGAGCAGGCAGCTCGGGCTCTATCTGAACACCATCATCGAAGCCGCGCCGGTAGCGATCTTCGATCTCACCGAGTCGGCGCAGGTGCGAAGCCTCTGGAACACCGCCGCCGAGCGGCTCTTCGGCTACACCGCCGGGGAGGTTATCGACACCAGGCCACCGATCGTCTCCGACGAGGCGTGGGCGAGGATCGCCGCGAGCCGCGAGGCGGTACTGCGCGGCGAGACGGTCTCGCTCATCGAGGTCGAGCTCGTACGCAGCGACGGCACGCGCTTCCCCGGCGTCGTCTCGGCCGCCCCGGTTCGGTACGGCGACGACTGGCTCACGATCGTGATCGTATCCGACACGACGCGGTTGCACGAGACGCTCGCGCGGCTCGAGGAGACCCTTGCCGAGCGCGAGGTCCTGATGCGCGAGATCCACCATCGCGTCAAGAACAGCCTCCAGGTCGTGTCGAGCCTGCTGATGCTCGAACGACGCGAGACCGCCCCGTCCACGCCCGCGGCGCTCGGCCTCGAACGCGCGCTCGCCCGGATCCGATCGATCGCCCGCGTCCACGAGATGCTCTATCACGGGTCGAATCTCGCCCGCGTCGAGCTCACGCATTATCTGCGCAGCCTCGCCGCCGACATTTCCTCGTCCTTCGATCCCGGCCATCGCATCGACCTCGATCTCGCGCTTGGCTCGCTCAGCCTCCACATAGACCGGGCGGTCCCAATCGGCCTCATCTTCCACGAGCTACTCGTGAACGCGTACAAGCACGCCTTTGAGGCGGACCGCGCCGGACGCATCGGCGTGTACGTCACGACGACCGACTCGACGCTCGAGCTCCGGGTCAGCGACAGCGGCACCGGCTTTCCGGAAAGTGGGACACCGCTCGAGACGGGACGTGGCCTCATGCTCGTACAGGCGCTCTCCGCCCAGATCGACGCTACGGTGACCATGGACAATAAAGACGGAGCGACGGTTACGCTGCGAGCGCCGCTCCCGGCCGACGCCTGAGGGTCGGGCGGCTCGGCCCCTTGGGCCGCGACGGCCGACACGCTATACTGCTCGCATGCAACCCGCCCAAACGTTCTCCCGCCCTATCGCCCTCGGTCCGCTGAGCGCGGCGAACCGCCTCGTGATGCCACCGCTCGTGATCTGGAAGGCCGACGAGTCGGGAACCGTCACCGACGCGCACCTTGACCACTACGCCCGCTCGGCGGGGCCGGGGCTCATGATCGTGGAGGCGACGACGATCCGCCCGGAGGGGCGACTCGCCGCGACCCAGCTCGGCGTCTGGGACGACGCGCAGATCCCCGGATTGGCGCGCCTCGCGTCCACGATTCGGGAAACCGGCGCGCTCGCCGGCATCCAGATTCACCACGCAGGAGGTTCGACGAAGCGCGAACGACTCTACGGCCTCGACCCGTGGGTACCGTCGCTCCTCGAGCGCTCGCCGGAGGGCGCGCACGAGATGTCCGGAGACGAGGTGGCCCAGACCGTGGAGGCGTTCCGGCTCGGAGTCCGCCGCGCGCTCGAGGCGGGCTTCCAGGTGATCGAGCTCCACGGCGCGCACAGCTATCTCATCAGCCAGTTTCTCTCGCCGCAGACGAACCTGCGCGAGGACGAATGGGGCGGCACCCCCGAGCGACGCCGCGCCTTCATGATCGCGGTGGCGCGCGGCGCCCGCGAGGAAATCGAGCGCGCCGGGCGCGCCGAGAGCGCCGCGCTCACGGTGCGGCTCGGCCTCGCCGCAGGGACCCCGCGAGCGCTGCCGGTGGACGAGGGAATCGCCGCCGCGCGCGCAGCGGTCGAGGCCGGAGCTGACTTCCTCGATATCTCGAACGGAGGAGGGCTCGACGAGCCGACCGAAGCGGATATTCGCGCGCGGACCGGGGAGGTTGTACAGGCGATCGATCCGCAGAGCGGCCTCGAGCCCACGCCGACGCTGCTGCTCGCCGCGATCGCGCGCGCGTCGGTAGACGTGCCGGTCGTCGGCGTGAACGGTGTCTTTACCCCCGAGGCGGGCGCTGCCGCGGTCGAAGCCGGGATCGCCGACCTCGTCGCGACCGGGCGCGCGATCCTCGCCGATCCACGCTGGGCGAGGAAGGCGCTCGGGCATTCGGAGGACCCCATCGAGCGCTGCCAGGAGTGTGAACCGCGATGCTACTGGTTCACCGAGCCACCGAAGTGCCCGGCGCGGCGACGCCTCGCGCGCCGGGGCGAGCAGGCGCCGGTCGTCTGAGAATACGGGAGAGAGCATGGAACACGACGTACGACACGAACCCGAGCGACGACGATTCACCGTAGCCGAGCTCGGCCACGAGGCGTATCTCGAGTACTACGAGTTGCCCGACGGTTCGCTCGACTACGCCCACACGTACACGCCCAACGAGATCCGCGGCCGCGGGATAGCCACCGCGATCATCAAGCACGCGCTCGACTGGGCGCGCGAGAACGAGAAGAAGATCGCGCCGGGGTGCCCGTTCGTGGAGACCTACATCGATCGGCACCGGGAGTACAAGGACCTCTTGGTCGACCGGTACCGGCACGACCTGGCGTAGGCCGGCGCAAGGCCGGGACCGGACGCAGGCGCGCTACAGGATGTGCTCGAGGAAGCGCCTGGTGCGCTCCTGAACCGGCGAATCGAAGAACACCGACGGTGCGCCCATCTCCACGACCTCGCCTTCGTCCATGAAGACGACACGGTCGGCGGCGGCCTTCGCAAAGCCCATCTCGTGACTGACGACCATCATCGTCATACCCTCGCGGGCGAGGTCGAGCATGACGTCGAGCACTTCCTTGATCATCTCCGGGTCGAGCGCGCTCGTCGGCTCGTCGAAGAGCATGACCTTGGGGTTCATCGCGAGCGCCCGCGCGATCGCGACCCGCTGCTGCTGTCCGCCGGAGAGCTGGCCGGGGTAGGCGTCCGCCTTGTCGCCGAGCCCGACGCGCTCGAGCAGCCGCTTCGCGGTCGCCTGAGCTTCGCGTCGCGATTCGCGCTTCACCGTGAGGGGGGCGAGCATGATGTTCGCTTCAGCGGTGAGCTGCGGAAAAAGGTTGAAGGCCTGGAAGACCATCCCCACCTCCTCGCGAATCTTCCGGATATCCGAGCGAGGGTTGGTGACTTCGTCGCCGTCGATCCAGATGCGCCCACTCGTCACGCGCTCGAGGCGGTTCACGCTCCTCAGCATCGTGCTCTTGCCGCTGCCGCTCGGCCCGATGACGAGCACGACCTCGCCCGAGCGCACCTCGAGCGAGACGCCGCGCAGCGCCTGCACCTCGCCGAAGCTCTTGTGCGCGTCCTCGATCCGGACCCTCGGTACGGTCGTTCCGGTTGGCTGTTCGCTCATCGGCTCACCCCCTGTGGTGGAGCGACACCCGCTCTTCCATGATCGCCACGAGCTTCGAGAAGAAGAGCGTGAGTACGAGGTAGATCAGCGCGACTACCGTGTACGCCTGGAAGTACTCGAAGGTCTGCGAGGCGTACTCGCGTCCGCGGCGAAGCAGGTCGGCGACCGCGAGAATGCTGACGAGCGATGAGTCCTTCAAGAGCGCGATGAACTCGTTTCCTACCGGCGGCAGGATCACCCTGAAGGTCTGCGGGAGAATCACCTTCCGCAGCGCCTGCGTCCGCGTCATCCCGAGCGCGAGCGCAGCTTCCATCTGCCCCTTCGGAATCGACTGGATGCCGGCACGGAAGATCTCGCCCATGTACGCGCCGTAGCAGACGCTCATCGCGATCACCGCGGCGGCGAGCCGCGGCACCTGGATGAACTGCCCGAGCGCGAAGTAGATGTAGAACAGCTGCACGAGCAGCGGGATGCCCCGGATGACCTCGACGTAGATCGTCGCGATCCGGTTTATGATCGTGACGCGGGAGATCCGCCCGAGGCCCGTGAACAGGCCAATGACGAGCGCGAAGACGATCGACATGACCGTGACCTGAAAGGTCCGCAGGATCCCGTCCGGCACGAACTTCAGGATGTTCCAGTACGGGTCGGGCGACAGGATCGGCAGCGTAGCGAGCATGAACAGCGCGCCGAAGAAACTGATCCTCCACGCGCTGAAAACCGACCTGTCCGCCTTGTCCGGGATGAGGGCGCCGTCGCTGACGCTCACCGCCTGTTTCTCGTCGTTTACCTCAGCCACGTGTCCTCGAGCTGCTCCGGGATGCCCTCGTCCTTGACCGCGGCAAGCCCCTCGTTGATCAGCGCGAGCACCTCGTCGTTGCCCTTCTCGACGGCGATGCCGTAGAACTCCTCGGTGAACGGCTCACCGACGATCTTCAGCGTGTCCGAGTACTCGTCGTTCTGGAGCACGTAGTCCGCGGCGATCGGGGTATCGGCGACGACGCCGGCGATCCGCCCGTTCGCGAGGTCCTCGATGGCGAGCCCGAGCTCGTCGTAGGTCGAGAGCTCGACGCCGTCGACCTTGTCCACTTCGAACGCGCCGGTCGTGCCGATCTGCGCGCCCACGCGCTCGCCGACCAGATCCTCGAGCGTCTCCACGCCGGCCGTGCTCTGCTGCACGATCAGCACCTGGCCCGCGTTGATGTACGGCTCGGAGAAGTCCATCGTCTTCTGCCGGTCCTCGGTAATCGTCACCGACGAGATGACCGCGTCGTACTCGCCCGTGCCCAGGCCGGCGAAGATGCCGTCCCACGCGGTGTTCTGGAACTCGACCTCGAAGCCCGCCGCGTCGGCGATCGCGTTCATCAGGTCGATGTCATAACCGGCGAGTTCCTTGTCCTCGTTGACGAACTCCATGGGAGGCCAGGTCGCGTCGGTGCCCACGGTGATCGTGCGTACACCATCCGACTCCTCCTGCCCGGAGGCCATGGCAAACCCGGCGACAACCAGCAGCGCGAGCGCTGCAACTACCATTCGTTTCATAGAAACTCCTTTCGTGATTAGGCGCAGAGATTAATAAATATGCGCACGATTTGCAAGAGAATACGGCTGCGCAGCTACGTCGC
>CAYWJH010000090.1:5632-13378 GCA_964458555.1 uncultured Spirochaetaceae bacterium
CGCGCGCCCGAAGCGCGAGCTCGGCTTCCTTGCGCTCGGTGATGTCCTGGAGGATCCCGAAGACGCGGACCGGGCTCCCGCTCTGGTCGCGCCAGTATTCGGCGCGGTCGTAGATCCAGCGCACGCTGCCGTCGGGACGCACGATGCGGTACTCGGTCTCGAAGACTCCCCCGTGGCTGCGCACCTCGCGAACCGCCTGCTCGGCACGCTCGCGGTCTTCGTCGGGTATGAGGCGCAGAATCCCCTCGCGCGAGGGGCGCGCGTGGGGGTCGCCCACCAGATCGTAGACCTCCGGCGACCACATGGTCTCACCGGTCCCGACCTTCCGCTCGTAGCTGCCGAGGCGGGCGAGCTGCTGCGCACGCTGGAGGCGCCGCTCGCCCAGCTCTGCGCGCTTGTGCGCGGAGAAGAGCTCGAGCGCCATCTCGATCGACGAGACGAGGACGAAGTCGCCGGAGTTCTTCACGACGAAGCCGTACTTCGTGATGTCGCGGACGCGACGAACGGTCTCCTCGTCGGAGTACGCGGTGAGGAAGACGATAGGGACGTCGCGTTGGGCGAGAATACGCTCGGCGGCGGTCTTGCCGTCGATCCCCGCTCCCAGATTGATGTCCATGAGCACGAGATCGATCCGATCGTCCCGCGTCGCCACGTCGACCGCTTCCTCGCCCGAGAGCGCCGTCTCGACGGCGAACCCGTGACGACGCAGCATGTCCGCCTCGGCCATCGCGATAATCGCCTGGTCTTCGACGAGCAGGAGGAGCTTGTCGCCGGTATGAGCGCTCATCTCAAAGATTGAGTATAGATCGTGCGGCAGCGATTGTCGCCCACTTTTCCGCTCGCACCGGCGACCGGCCGCCGGGCATCGGCGACGCTTGTGGACGCGGCGGGCCTGGTGTACGCTGACGCGTGGCAACGATCGAGGCGGTAACGGTCTTCTGCGGGTCGGGCTCCGGGGCGCGCGATGAGTACGCGCGCGAAGCTCGGGCGTTCGGTCGCCTGCTCGCCGAGCGCGGCCTGTCGCTCGTCTACGGCGGCGGTCGTACCGGACTGATGGGTGAGCTCGCCGACGCCGCGCTCGAAGCCGGCGCGGCGGTAACCGGAGTGATCCCGCGTCACCTCGTCGAGCGCGAGGTCGCCCACGATAATCTGAGCGAGCTCATCGTCGTGGACGACATGCACCAGCGCAAGGCGCGACTCGCGGCGCTCGGCGACTGCTTCGTCGCACTGCCGGGCGGCAGCGGAACCCTTGAGGAGTTCTTCGAAGTGTGGACGTGGCGCCGCATCGGCCTGCACGAGAAGCGGTGCGCGCTGTTGAACACGCTCGGATACTGGGACGGCCTGCTCACGATGCTGTCGCGCATGGAAGCCGAGCGGTTTCTTCGCGACGGCGACCTGCAGAGCATTATCGTCGAGAAAACGCCGGCCGGGCTCCTCGACGCGCTGGTAGCGGGGTGACGCCGCCGGGACGCCACCACCGCACAGGCTCGCCGCTCAGAGCACGAGGTCGCACGCCTCGGGCGGCATCCAGTGCGCGTCCTGACCGCGCCACTTCACGTTGCAGCCAATGGGATTCGTCAGCGGGACCGAGACCGGTTTGCCGCTCACGACCTCCTCGAGCGCACGATCGAGGTCGTTGACGGTGATCTTCTCGGGATCCTTGGGGCTGTCGACACCTCGCCCGGTGTAGACCAGGTTCCGGTCGCTGTCGAAGACGTAGAAGTGAGGGGTCCGCAGCGCGCCGTAGGCGCGGGCGACGTCCTGCGACTCGTCGCGAAGATAGACCCAGGGAAACTTCTGTTCCTCCATCCGCTTCACCATGTGGTCGAAGTCGTCATCCGGATGGACCTCGGTGTCGTTCGAGTTGATCGCGACGAACGTGACCCCGCGCGGAGCGTACTTTTCCGCGCTCGCACGGGTGAGCTCGTCGGAGCCGAGCACGTACGGACAGTGGTTACAGGTGAAAAAGACAACGAGTACCTTCGCGTCCGCAAAATCCGCGATCGAGTAGGTCTTCCCGTCGGTTGCCGGCAGCGAGAATTCGGGGGGCTGCGCGCCGAGTTCGAGAGTAAATGCCATACTACCTCCGCGGAAAAGCTACTCATGACTGCCCGGGGCCGGCTACCTGGTGCAGGCACGTCGGCGTGAGCGTGTCAGCATTTGTCCTACAGCAACTCTCGAGATCCTCCGACAGACCGCACACCGGGGGAACGACTACACTCCGTGCGTACGAGAGGGAGAACGCATGAACGGAGAACTACGCACAGCGATCCTGCGGGTCCGATTGTCGGCGCCGACACCGGCCAGCTCGAACACGATCGAGACGAAGTCGGGAGCCATCCGGTGGGGGCTGCTCGATGACACGCTTCTGATCCAGCCGGAACGGAAGGAGGTACTCGGAGATTCTGCGCACGTCGAGCATCTCGTACGCACGGTCATGCGCCGTTCCGGGCTCGCAAGGCGATATCACGTCTTCGCGATGGCCGCAGATGCCACGGACGGCCCCACGCGGGCCGATAGCCGTTGACCCGAGCGCCGGAGGCGTGGAAAGCTATACCCAGAGATGCTTCGCGGAGAAGGTTGGTACTACACCCCCATTTCGGTAGACGGCCAGGTCGTCAGAAAGCACGTCGAGTCGATCCTCGTCTCGCGTGAGGATGAGCGCCCCTCCGTCACGGTGACCTATACGCTGACCAACCCGTACGACCACCCCGTCACGGTGCCCATCCAGTCGGGCCTCACGATGCTGTACCAGTACGCGCAGAGCGACGACGACCCGAAGGATCCGGAGCTGCACGTCGTCCCGGCGACCGTCACGCGCCACGGCAACGGCGAGCTGCTCTACGTCGCCGAAGGCTCCGGTTCAGTGCTCGGCACCGCCGCGATCCAGCGCCGGCACCTCGGCACCGGGATCCCGAACTACAGGCACCCGGTCGCCGTCAACGTGACCCTCGTCCCCGGAGACTCGGTGGAGCTCGAGGCGAGCGCCTCGCTACCGGTCCGGGTCCAGCGCATGATCCTCGTAGACGCGATGGTCGGCCCCGAACAGCCGTACGGCATCTATCCGCAGCTCGTCGAGCGCACCGACAACGAGACGCCGAATCCGCCGCCGCTCCGCGTCTACGAGGGTGCGTCGTTCCGGGAGAACCCTCCGCACGTCCGGATGCCGGCCCCCACGGAGGATTCGCGCGCGCGCACCCGTCGGCTACCCCGATGGGTGGACCCGGTTCGCTTCGCGCGGCTCCAGGCAGCGCTCCGACAACACGGCAAGCTCTGGTCGTACGCGATCGGTGGCGGCGCGATCTTCCTCGCGGGATCGCTTCTCCTTCGATCGATCCTCGCCGACCTCCCCGAGCGCATCGTGCTCGACACGGTTCGCCTCGTACTCTTCACCGGACTGACCGCCCTCCTCATCCGGCGCAGCATCGTGGCGCGGGTAGCGTTCGCAGCCGCGCTGGGCATAAGCGGCCTGCTCGATCTCCTCCCCCTCGCGCTCGCGGTGATCACCGGCGACCTGCCACCGGCCGTCTTGTCGACCGAGTACGCGCTGATACCGATGGCGTTCCTCGCCGGGGCGGCGCTGCTGCTCGCGCTTCCGCCGGTGCGCGCGTTCACCGCCGGAAGCGCGAAACCGCGTGGAGGCGTATCGTGAGCGAACCCGAGGTACTCGAACAGCAGCGCGGAAAGGAGTCGTATCGCGTCGAGGTGCGCAAAACCGAGCTTCACTACTCGTCGAAGACCTCCCGCGGCGACGGTTCGGCGACGGTCCCCTTCGAGTTGCTGAGTCGCAAGACGAGCCTGTTCACCCGTTCGAATCCGTTCTTCCGCAACGCCGCGATCTACTTCGGCATGCTCGCGCTGATCACCATCGGCTTCGGGTTTCTCGTCGAGCTGGACCCGCGGCTCGGGATCCTCTGGGCGGCGCTCGGGGGCGCGTGCTACCTGGTCTTCCGATTCACCGGAGTCGAGTACGAGGTCTTCCCGCTGGCCGACGGCCGCGTGTTCCGGCTGTTGCACAATCGGCCCGACCGCGTCGCGTACGAACGCTTCCGCTCGCGGCTCTTCGCCCGACGGGACGCGTACCTGCTCGACCGCTACGCGCGCATCGACATCGACCGGCCGGCGACTCTCGAACGCAAGCGCATAGACTGGCTGCGCGATGAAGGCGTTCTCGACGACACCGCCTACGTGACGATCGTGGAAACGATCGACGAGCACGCCGCCCAGCCGTAGACGGCTCGAGCCTACTCGCGCCTGGTGTCCGGGCGGTCTTCCTCCTGCGGCTCGTCGAACGCGAAGATGGTCCCCTCAACGTTGATGACGTCGCCGGGCTTCAGCACCCGCTTCGTCGTGCGCTGGTTGTTCACGCGAACCGGCGCGTCGCTCACGATCGTGTACTGCGAGCTCTTCTCCTCGTAGGTGACGACCGCGTGACGCTCGCCGACGGAGGGCTTGTCGGCGATCGTGACGTCGGCCTCCTGGCTCGCGCCGATCACGGTGTCTCCGCCGCCGAGCGCCACGGTCTTTTCGAGGCCCTTCACGCCGCCGCTGTCGAGGACGACGAGGCTGGTCTGCTTCGACCCGCCCCGGATGATGAGCACGAGCAGTGCGGCCAGCAACACGACACCGACGATGAGCGAACCGAACAGGACCCCCGGCGCGGCCTCGCCCGCGCCGCCGAAGAGCGTGTTCGCGAAGTACGGGCGTTCGGCGGTGAGCGTCGTGCCGCCGCGCTCGTAGACGACGCGCACGAACCGCCGTTCGGCCGGGATCGTCGTCGCGCGGTAGGAGAGCCGGTACTCGTCGAGGAGCTCCGAACGGATCTCGCGGTAGACCTGCGCGAGCTCCTCCGGTCCCCGAGCGCGGTAGACCGCGCCACCGGTACGCTCGGCGATCGCACCGAGATTGGGATCCTCCCGATCGCCGTAGTGGATCGCGAAGAGGCTCAAGCCTTCGCGCTGAAACGCCTCGATGGCGTCCTCGTGGTCGTAGAGCCGCTCGCCGTGGACCGGGTGCGGATCGTTCTCGTACACCGAATACGGGTAATTCTCCCCGTCGGAGAGCACGACGACGGTGCGCCTGCCGACCGCGGTCGCGTCGGAGGCAGAGGCGACGAGCGCGGCGTAGAGCTCGGTGTAGGCCTCCTCGCGGGCAGGCTGCTCGATCGTCGCGAGCAGCTCTCCCACCTGCGCCTTGTCCGTGCTCGGCGGCGTGAGCTCGCGGTAGCCGGTGTTGAACACCGCGAGCCCGATGCGGTCACGCTCGTTCGTGATGCGGTTCGCGAAGTCGCGAATGGCGTCCCGCGCGGCGTCGATCCGCCGCACCTCGTCGCTACCGGGGACCGTCTCCTCGTACATGCTCCCCGAGTTGTCGACGAGCACGTAGAAGGCGAGCGGCGCGTCGAGGCTGCGGATCGAAGCGAGATCGTAGATCGCGTCGACCTCCCGATACACCGACCCGTCGGCCGACTCGTAGACCGCGAGCTCGTCGAGCCTCGGTTCGGCGCCGTCGGGCGTATCGATCGACACGAACAGATCGACCCGCTGGCCGATCAGCAGCCGCCCGGTGTCGACCTGCCCGATCGACAACCGTTGCGCCGCGGCGCTCGTCGCGACCGTGAGCGCGATCATGAGCGCGACTGCCGTCCGTCCGGTGCGTCCCATCGTCATCTCGTCCTCCTCACGGCGTCTTCAGAAAAAACCTGGCCGAGCCCACGTCGATCACGTCGTCGTACTTGAGCGTCGCGCGCTCGACCGACTCCTCGTTCACGCGGAGCTCTACCTCGTCGCTGCCCCGCTCGATGCGCATGCCGCGGCGGTTGCCGGTGAGCACCGCGTGTCGCTCGGCGACCTTCGGGTACGGGGCGAGCGAGATCGTGTCCCCGAGCCCGCTGCCGATCGTCGTCCGTCCCGGCGGCACGGGATACTCGCGCCCGCGCAGCGTCCCGGTCACGAGCACGAGCGAGCCCAGAAGAAAGCCGCGCTCGATGATCGCGAAGCCGGCGGCGAGGAAGAGGCCGAGCACGACGGCGCCCGCCGCGCGGGTCCACCACGCCGCGGCGAGCGCACGCGACCCGTACTCGGCGACGAGTCCGCCTGCGAGCCCGCCAAGGAAGCCGCCGAGCGCCCCGATCAGCGCCCGCTTACCGGAGCGCAGCCGCAGGCCCTCGCCGGCACCGATGATCGCTCCCATGAGCGCCCACCCGAGCCCCCGCGCGAGCGGCAGGCCGACCGAAGCCGCGTCGGCCCCGGACTGCAGCAGGTACTGCCCGATCGCGAGGTAGATCGCCTGACCGCCGAACGCGCCCACGGCGCCGCCGGCAAGCCCGATGACCACGCCGATCGCGAGCCCGATCCACTTCCGCGCCGAAACACCCCCGGCGACGCCCTCGACGGTCCCGAAGGCCAGACCGAAGAGGCCGCCGTAGACCGCCCCGCTCGCGACGATGAACAGAAGGTACGACGGGAAACCGGCCTGCACACCCAACAGCGCCTCTGAGAGCGGCCAGGCGATGAGGCCCGCGGCGAGACCCGCGGCCAGAACGATGACGCGGCGCATGAATAGACTCATCTACGGTTCCTCCACGATTATGAGGTCAATGCCGTCGGCACGCTCGACGAGGCGAAGCACGGCTTGCGAGCCGGGCGCGAACAGGAGATCGACCGCGTCGCGCGCGTCGCCGGAGCGCACCTCGATCCGGTGAGCGCCCGGCACGAGCCGGACCTCGGTCACGCCTTCGAGGAGATCCGGCGCGTCGACGAGCGCCGGCTCGGGACCGGGCGCGCGAAAACGATCGTCGCCGTCGACGAGGAGCTTCGCGCCGTCGACGCGGCTGTTGATGAGCAGCGTCGACGGCCGCGGGACGAGCGCGACGCGCAGAATCGCGGCCTCGAGGCTGCGGTCGGTCGCGAGCGTCGTGGTCGCTTCGAGGTAGTCGGGATGCGATGCGCGCAGCGTGATCGTCTCGCCGGGTGCAAACCGCACCGGCTGCACGAGCGGCACGCGATCGGCGAGGCGCAGACGCCCGGAGAGCGGACCCGACAGGAGGTCCGTCTCATCGGTCCGGGCGGTGTCCTCGCCGCCGTCCGGCTCGACGACCACACCCGCGCTCGGCGCAGGTCCGCCCGCGGCGCCTCTGCCCGTCGGACCGGCGGCGCTCGCGGGTCGCAGCCCCCACCCCTCGCCGCGTCGCACGAGCCCGACCCAGCGGCCGTCGCGCTCGAGCTCGAGCGTCGCCTCCGGCAGCGGGTCGCCGGTCTCCGCGTCGATCACCGCGACGTCGACGTCGAGATCGTCGTCGGGCTCAGGATCCCAGCGCGCGGTGAGCAGCTGCGGCGAGGCTTCCACCGCGACCGGGAGGAGCGATCGCGTCTCGCGCGTGGCCGAGTCCTCCACGCGTATCCGTGCCTCGTAGCGGCCGGCGGGGAGGGTGAGCAGGCGCGAGCGCAGCACGACGAAGTCGGGCGTCTCGAGCCCACCCACCACGTGGAGGAGTGGGAGCGTCACCGGAACGGGCATCGCCGCGCCGTCGACGACCCGGGTGAGCTCGGCGCGGACGAGATGCTCGCCGACGGTTCGCTCGCTCTTGCGCAGACGCACCTCGATCTGCGCGAGGGCGTGCGTACGCGCGAGAACGAGCCGCTGAATCGTCCCCGTCGCCCAGCCGGCGGCCGCCGCGCCGACGAGCGCGACCACGACCGCCGCGGTCACCAGCCACCGGCGGCGGTCGTGGTCGCGCTCGTCGGC
>CAYWJH010000091.1:0-13194 GCA_964458555.1 uncultured Spirochaetaceae bacterium
GTCCGCCGCACTCTGCTCGCGTCGAGCGAGCCATCGAGTCAAGCTGGGGATCCTTAAGGGCATCACCGCTGGTGATGCCTTTTTTCTGTGTGCGGCCAATTTGCCCACTGACGCCAGTATCGACGCCATCGCCATCTCAGGCGACACTTCACGGACGTTCACTACGATCGTCCGCGGAACCATCGCCCAGCCATGGCTCGAGGAGCCGTGTGACCATCCCGTCCTCTCGCTCAGCCAGCAGAACCAGCCGGTACACGCCAGTCCGCGCGACATCAGGAGGGCGACAGCCGCCTACTACGGCATGGTCGAGACTGTCGATAATCACTACGGGCAGGTGCTCGGTGAACTCGAGCGCGTCGGCGAGAACCTGGACGACTGGACTCTCATCTACACCTCGGACTACGGCGAAATGCTGGGAGAACACGGCGTCTGGGAGAAGACGCGCTTCTACGAGGGAAGCGTACGCGTGCCGCTCATCGTCCGCTGGCCCAGACGATTTGCCGGCGGTCCCACCGTCAAGCAGAACGTAAACCTGTGCGACCTGTTTGCCACGATCTGTGACCTCGCAGGCGTCCCCACCCCGGACGGTCTCGATTCACGGTCGCTGGTCCCGCTGTTGGAGGGCGACAGTTCCGACTGGATGACGAGGCCGTCTCCCAGTTCAACCGCGACCATGTCATGATCAGACAGGGATCGCTCGAGTATCAGTGGTACGGAGACGATGTTCCGGAGGTGCTCTTTGATCTCGAGAAGGATCCCCGCGAGCAAAGGAACGTGATCAACGAGCCGGCTTATACCGATGCAGTCGGGGCCTTCAGGACTCGACTCGCGCGTCTCGGACACGGACCTCAGGCAGACCCGAACTACGTCAACCCAGGGTACTGAGTCGTACGCCGCCCGCTCGTACTCACCGACCTGCCGGGTTTGCCAGACGATGGATCGCCACATCACGCGCCGGCGCCGGGCCCACGCAAGGAGATCTGGTACCAGGGTCACGAGCAACGGCGCACGGCTCGTCTTGAGGCATGGCAGTACGCCTGAATCTGGACCGATGGGGTGTGCGTCAGCGCTCGGGTCGAGGGCGACGCCCCCTCGTCGGCCACGTTTCGCCGCATGCCCCTCTCTGGAATGGGCCTCCCGCTCCGCTACACCTCACCATTGACAGACGAGCGTCGAGCAGCCCGCTGCGATTCGTCAACGCAAGGAGAACCTATGAGACATCACAAACTGCCGGCGGTCCTGTTGGCACTGCTCGCGTTCATTCTCGTTGGCTGCGGCGGCGATGTTTACGTGGAAGAAGCGGGCTTCGAGCTCATGAGCGACGCCACGATCGACGAGTCGGCTACCGTGACCGGCGAGACGGCGGTCGCGACCGCGGAGTAATCGGTCAGGCCGACGCGTTTTCGCGTCGCCAGACGTGAGCCGGGCCAATGGCCCGGCTTCTTTGCGCCCGGAGGGAGTCGGTCCCTCCTACGTGTTGGCGGAGGTCCTCCGCACGGCGGGCCCAGTCGTTTCGGGCGGAAACGTGAGCCGTCACCGCCGCGCCACCCGCTCCCCCAGAAGCGTCACAACCAGGACGAGCAGCGCGGAGACCGGCAGCAGCACGAGCGAGCTCTGAAACGAGAGCCCGTCGGCGAGGAGCCCCAGGAGGCCGGGGACGACGATCCCGCCTACGGGGATCGCGAGCTTCACGACGCCCATCGCGGTACCGGCCACGCGGCGATAACGCAGGCCGGCGAGCGCAATGGTGATGGGCAGGAGCGGGGCGACGGTGAGCCCGAGCGTGAAGGCAATCGGCTCGAGGGTTACGTCGGGGAGCGGCACGAAATACAGGAGAGACGACGCGACGAACGCGGCTGTCGCAGCGACGATAGCGGTTCGCGCGGGGCGCCTGCCCCGGTCGAGAACACCCACAGCGATACGCCCGGCGGCGAGGCCCACGAGAAAGAACGCGAGGACGCCCTGCGCGCGACCGGTGGCGACTCCGCGGAGCTCGGCGGCGAAGGTGGTCATCACGCCACCCGAACCAATGCCAACGCCGATCGATCCCATCGCACCAAGGAACAGGAGGAGCATCCCGGGATCACGGACGATGCGCGCGAAGGTGGGGCCGCGCTCGCCGGATGCAGAGCGAGGGCTCTCGCCCGGGGCTGTCGCGTCGGCTTGCTCTCTGCCGGAAGGTCGGAGGAAGGCGACGAGAATCGCGAGCACGCCCAGCACGACCGCGACCTGCACGAGCGAGCGCTCCCAGTCGAGCTGCATCGCCATGAGGTAGAGGGTGATTACCACCGAGCCCACCGAGACGAAGAAGTGGTTGATCGTAACAAGCCTACTCTCGTTCCGCGTGTGCAGCTCGAGCAGCCACGCGTCGGTCACCGCTTCTACCGACCCCATGCCCAGCCCCATGAGAAGTATGATTGCGAGGTTCACCACGAAGAGCGGGCTGCGGTAGAGGAGCGCGAACGATGCGCCAAGCATCACCAGGCCCACGGCGAGGATGACGGGCTTGCGGTAGCGGTCGGCGAGGACCCCGCCCACGAGGACGGCGATTCCGAAGCCCACGTTCTGCGCGGCGATGAGGTAGCCGATCTCCGACGGCGTGAGCCCCACCGCGCGCGCGGTCGCGCCGACGATCGCTACCCCCACGCCCAGGAAGAACATGGACGCGAACGACGATCCGGTGGCGGTGGGTCTGTTTGCAATGTGCATGTTGGTCGACTATACCAGAGCGCCAGCAAGGTGCGCCAGCCGGCTGCTACGGAAGAAGGGCACGGTTCAGTTCGAGGTGACCCATCCGGTCCGCCCGGTCACTAAGGTGGCCAGGATTCCTGCAGCGGATGTTCTCGAGTAGAACGACTGCTCGTGCCTGTTCGGTCTTCCTCGGATTCTGTATCGGCTGCACGTCTCCGCCAGGACTCGTCGGTCTGACAACGCTCGATGGTAGGCTCCGATGCGCGAGCCATCGGAACCCGACCTCGACGGGAGTCGGCTTGAACGACCCGGCGACACGTGATAGACAAGGGCACGATCAATCGAACCAATGAGGACAAGCATGGCCACTGACCTGGTACCGCCGCAGGTGCCGACGTTCTACTTCATCGGCATGACGACGGCTCGCTCATCGATCATGAAGGTCTTTCCCGCGTGGATGGACCACCTGGGCCTCGAGGTACCGATCGTCGGCGTGGACTGCGCCTGGCACGACGATCCGGCGCGTTACCGCGACGTCGTCACCTTCGTCAAGGGGCACCCCAACGCCCTCGGTGGCCTGGTCACGACGCACAAGATCGATCTCCTGAACGCGGCGCGCGACCTCTTCGATGGGCTGGGCAGATACGCCGACCTCCTGGGCGAGGTGAGCTCGATTTCCAAGCGAGGTGGGGAGCTCTGGGGACACGCCAAAGACCCGATCACCAGCGGTCTCGCTCTGGAAGCGTTCCTCCCCGACGGTCACTGGCAGTCGGACGCGGCGCTGTGCATCCTCGGGGCAGGCGGCTCGTCGCTGGCGCTCACGACGTACTGCATGGAACAGCCGGCTGCCAAGCGTCCGCGGCGGATAGTCGTCACGAATCGAACCGAGGGACGCCTCGAATCGATGCGCACCGTGCACGCGCAGATCAACCCGGGGATCGATACCGAGTACCATCATTGCCCGACCCCGGAGGAAAACGACCGCGTGGTGAGCGCGCTGCCACCCGGCTCGGTCGTGGTCAACGCGACGGGGTTGGGCAAGGATGCCCCGGGGTCACCGCTCACGGCGGGCGCGACGTTCCCCGAGCGCGGATACGTCTGGGAATTCAACTACCGTGGAGACCTCCTTTCCTCGAGCAGGCGCGTTCCCAGCAGGATGAACGCGCGCTGACCATCGAGGATGGCTGGATCTACTTCATCCACGGCTGGACCCGCGTGATGGAGGAGGTCCTTCACATCGACATTCCGACGAGCGGGCCCGCGTTCGACGAGCTGAGCCGCGTCGCCGCCGAGGCTCGCGCTACATAGGCGACGACATGCAGCTGGTAGACGGAACGAGTTTCATCGACCCGTTCGGCGTCCGGTACGACCTGACCGAAGGAACGATGCACGATTTCACGGAGCGGACCACCCGGCGTGCGTCCGCGATGCGCGGTCACTACGCCGACGGTGAGGCGCTCGAAGAGCTCATTGCGGCTGACGATCCCGTCCATTACGAGGTATTCGAGAAACCGGTGCCGCACGAAGCGGGACACCTGATGTACTGCATCAGCAAGCTGTATCCCGGCACGGTCGGCGACGAGTACTTCATGACCAAGGGTCATTACCACACGGTAGCGAACACGGCCGAGATATACCTCTGCCTCCGCGGCAACGGGTTCATGCTGATGAAGACGACCGACGGTCGCTTCGCCGCCGAAGAGTTCGAGCCCGGCCGAATGGTCTACGTACCCCCGTACTGGGCTCACCGTTCGGTCAATACCGGTGACGAGGCGCTGGTCTCGTTCTGCGTCTACCCGGGGAACGCCGGGCACAACTACGGTGACATCGAAAAGGAAGGCTTCCTGAAGCGCGTCCTTCGCCGAGACGGCGTACCGGTGATCGAATAGGCGGACGCCGTGGACGTCGTGTGCATGGGCGAGCTCCTCGCGGAGTTCGTCGCGACCAAAGAAAACGTCTCCCTGGCCGATTCGCCCGGATTCGTGAAGGCGCCTGGGGGCGCGCCCGCGAACGTGGCGGTCGCGATCGTACGGCTGGGGATGTCGTCCGGGTTCATCGGGAAGGTCGGCGACGACCCGTTCGGGGCACTCCTCCGACGGACCCTCGAGGCGGTCCGCGACGACGGGCGGAAGAATCTGTGCTTCTACCGGAATCCGGGAGCCGATATGCGGATCCGACCCGACGAGCTGCCGGAAGAGCTTATCCGCGGGTGTCGTTGTATTCACTACGGGTCGATCGGATTCATCGACGAGCCGTCAGGCTCGGCTCAACGGCGCGCCATCGACCTCGCGCGCCGCTCCGGGGCCATGATCACCTACGACCCGAACTACCGCCCAAGCTCTGGCCGAGCGAAGAGCGCGCCGCCGGGGTAATCCGCGCCGGCTACGAATCTGCGCACCTCGTGAAGATCAGCGAAGAGGAGTGGGAAGTCGCGACCGGAACCGGCGACTTCCAAAGCGGGGCTGCCCGCGTACTCGCCGCCGGGCCGGAACTGCTCGTGATCAGCCGGGGCGCGAACGGGGCGATCGCGACCAACGGAGAGTTCTGGATCGAAGTCTCCGCGCCCGCCGTACACGTTGTCGAGACGACCGGGGCGGGAGACGCGTTCCTCGCCGCGATGATCGTCGACCTATTGCCGGTGCGCGAGGAGATCGGCTCCCTCTCGCGCGTAGACCGGGAGAGCATAACGGCGATCCTCTCTCGAGCCGTCGCGGTAGGTGCAATCGCCTGTACCGAGGTGGGCGCGATACCGGCGCTGCCGACGGCAGCACGCGTCGACTCGTTTCTCGCACAACGCGGCAGGCGCAACGAGAACGCATAGCCACCCTGGTCCGTGATCCCGGCTCCTTCTGCCCCGGTCGGTCGGCGTCGGCGGCGCGTTTCGGTTGCGCTCGCGCGCACGACCCATGTATGCTGGGGCCGCCTGAGGAGGAGCAACCGTGTCCGACCAACCGTTCAGCTGGCCCGGGTCGTACCGCGGCGCGGTCAGCCTGACCTTCGACGATGCCCGCCTCACGCAGGTCGACCGTGGCATGGCGGAGTTCGACGCCCGGGGGATCCGGTGCACGTTCTACGTGAGCCTCCACAACGTCGAACAGCGCGTAGCGGGGTGGCAAGCGGCCGTGGGCGCGGGGCACGAGATAGGCAACCATACGCTCCAGCACCCGTGCAGCGCGAACTACGACTTCTCGCGGGCTTCGCGCGCGTGCACGGAGGACTACACGCTCGACGAGATGGCCGGTGAGCTCGACGGCGCCGATCGTCGGGTCGAGGAGCTGCTGGGGGTACGACCAGTGACCTTCGCCTACCCGTGCGGCGAGACGCACGTGGGGCGCGGTGCGGACGCGGCCTCGTACGTGCCGCTCGTCGCCGAACGCTATCTCGCCGGCCGTGGCTACCAGCACGATCATCCGAACGACCCTCGATACTGCGACCTCGCTCACCTGCTCTCGTACCGATTCGACGTCCAACCTGCCGAGCAGCACATCGCCGCCATGGAGTACGCGCGGGAGCACGGCGCCTGGGTGATTCTCAGCGGCCACGAGACCGGCGGTCCGGACGACTCCATGCTCAACGTGACCGTTCCCCGCCTGCGGGCGGTCCTGGACTACCTGGGCGCCCGGGGCTCGGATCTCTGGGTCGCCCCGGTCGCCGAGGTCGCGCGGTGGATCGCAAACGGACGCGGCGATACGATCCCGCGATGCGCGGATCGGGGAGCCGTGGTAGAATAGCGCCACGAAGAGGAGACGAATCGATGTATCGGATTGGCGACGAAGAGCTCCGGGCAGTGCAGCGTGTGATCGAGAGCAAACAGATCTTCCGCTACGGGATCGGCGGCGAGTGCACGCGATTCGAGGAGAGGTACGCGGACTACGTGGGCGCGAAGCACTGCGTGATGACCGCCTCCGGGACGAACTCGCTCACCGCCGCGCTGATGGCGCTCGAGATCGGGCCCGGCGACGAGGTGATCGTGCCCGCCTGTACCTATATGGCTACCCCGATTGCGGTCCTCGCCGTGGGCGCGATCCCGGTGATCGTGGACATAGACGAGACGATGACGCTCGACCCGCGGGCGCTCGAGGCGGCGATCGCACCGCGGGTGAAGGCGGTGATTCCGGTGCACATGTGGGGCCTGCCCTGCGACATGGACGCGATCGTGTCGGTGGCGCGTGCGGCGGGGATCTACGTCGTCGAAGACGCGTGCCAGGGGGTCGGCGGGGCCTACGAGGGCCGCATGCTCGGCTCGATCGGCGACGTTGGCGCCTACAGCTTCAACTACTACAAGAACATGACCACCGGCGAGGGCGGCGCGGTCGTCACCGACAACGACGAGTGGCACACGCGCGTGATGTCGGCGGTAGACCCGTGTCGATTCTACTGGGACGGCCGCGAGGGCGCGGAACGGGGATTCACGGCGAACGGGGCCCGCGCGAGCGAGTTCGAGGGCGCGATCCTCAACGAGCAACTGAATCGGCTGCCGGGCATGATCGAGAGCATGCGGGCGCAGAAGAAACGCATCCTCGCAGAGACCGCAGAGGCGGGCCTCGTGCCGATCCCTTCGAACAGCCCGGACTACGAGTGCGGGACGCACGTCGTGTACCGCTTCGAGAGCTCGGCGGCGGCGGACGCGTTCGCCGAGAAGGTGGGCGGGACGGTCGCGCTCAAGACGGGCAGGCACGTCTACACCGAATGGGACCCGATCCTCGAGCACCGCGGGGGTCATCACCCGGCGATGAACCCGTACACCTTCCGCGAGAACGCCGAGTGTCGCACGGAGTACTCGACGGACATGTGTTCTGCCTCGCTCGACATCCTCGCGCGGACCGTGTTCGTGGGCACGCACCCGGAGAACACCGCGGGCGACGTGGACGCGATAATCGCGAAGATCCGGGAAGCCGCGAGCGTCGCGGTCTGACGACCCGACGGCGGTCGGCGCGCTGCCGCGCTTCCGGGCGCCGCCGGCCGCGCCGCGACATCGGCCTACTCCCCCCGCCGAAACGGCTCCTCGCTTCGTCGGATGTAGTCACCGGGGCGACGCGAGATCTCCTCCGCGTCGTTCAACGAGAGCCCGCAGTGGGTCAGAAACTCCACCTGGTCGAACCCGCCGCTCTCCTGGAGTTCGTGCGCGAACAGCCGCACGAGCGAGGCGCAGATCCGCCGGTACGCGGGCCACTCCTCTGACGCGTAGATGAGCGGACGCTGGGCGTAGAGCGCGTTTGCGATGAGACGCGTATCGTGAACGGTCAATTCCTGCTCTCCTGAAAGCGTCTCGCCGGTGATCGCCGGCGGGTCGGCCCGTCGACGCGCCGCTTCTGCGCGTGTCGCCGCGGCGCGTATCGCTGCGAGCTCCCGCTTCTTCCGGTCGAGCTCTTCCTGCATCGAGCGCAGCACCTCGCGGTCCCACGCCCGGCGGTAGACGTGCTCGCGGATGCTGCTGTTCAGATGCGAGATCTCCGACATGAGCTTGCTGATCTCGCGAAGCGGATCCCGCCTGGCCACCCCTGTCTAGTACCGCATTCTCGGTCGACCGTCCACCTCCGGCAGCGGACGATCGGGTTTCGGGCCGAGCGCTCCGATCGGGTGCCCGCGCGCCCTTGCACCGTTCTGCAAAAAGTGCTAATATCTCGATTGTCTCATGGAAGCGCTCAGCTATCACATCGCCGAGACCACGGTTCACGCGCTCGTGGTGGTCGTGGTCCACGTCTTCTTCTATCGCCGGTATCGGGACCCCAACCTCGCGTTCTGGGCCGGCGGCTGGGCGTGCTACGACGTCGCGCTCCTCGTCTCGCTCGTCGGCGACCACCTCGCCCCCGAGTCGACCGTAACGGCCGTCAACCTCCTCGCGAATCTCGCGAGCGCGGCGCTCCTGCTGCGCGGCACGCTTGGCATCGCCGGACGTCGGCTTCCGAGGTGGGCCACGGCACTCGTCGCGCTCACCGGGCTCTGGGTCGTCGCCGGGAGCGCCACCGACCTCGGGTTCGTCGCGCTCGCGATCCCGCCGTCGCTCGTCATGAGCGCGTCGATGTTCGCGCTCGGCGTCGCCTTGCTTAAGCGGCCGGGCCGATCGATGTTCGCGTCCACCTCCGCCGGCGTCGTCTTCCTCGTGTGGGGCCTCCACAAGCTCGACTATCCGTTCATCCGGCACCTCGAGCCGTTCGCTCAGGCCGGCTTCGTCCTCTCCGGGGCACTCTCGCTCGTCGCCGCGGCGGCGCTCATCCTCGCCTACGTCAACCGGCTCGACGCCGAGCGCGCCGCCACCGAGATCCGGTTGAAGGCGGTGATCGACTCGATCGGCGAGGCGGTCATCACGGCGGACGAGACCGGCGTCGTCACCGGCGCGTACGGCGGTTGGTTCGCGGAGAACGGCTTCGCGCCCGGATCGTTCGTGGGCAGAACGCTCGAGAACGTACTGGACCGAAACCACGACGCGATGGTCGCCGACGAGCTCGATCGCGTCCTCGCCGGAGAAACACGGCACGTGACGCTCCAGCTCGACCTGTTCGGCTCGCTGCGCTGGTTCACCTTCACCGCCTCGCCGCTGTACGGGAGGTTCCAGGCGCTCAGGGGAGTCGTGGCCGTGGGCCAGGACATTACCGAGCTCGTCGAATCGCGCAACGAGATCGCGGGTCGACTCGAGGAAAAACGGGTACTGCTCCAGGAGATCCATCACCGCGTCAAGAACAATATGCAGATCATGGCGAGCCTCCTGAGCCTTCAGGCGCCGCGTATGAAGGCTCAGGAGGACCGCGATCTCATTGAGGAGAGCTCACGACGGATCGAGACGATGGCGTACGTGCACGAACAGCTCTACTCCTCGGGCGACATGAGCCACATCGCGATGGGAAGCTACATCACCGAGCTCTCCGAGCGCCTCGCCGAGACCTACGACGCCGGCGCTCGCGGGATCACGATCGTGGCGGAGGTGGAAGAGATCAAGCTCGGGATCGAGCGCGCGGTACCGTGCGCGCAGATCGTGCACGAGACGGTCACCAACGCGCTAAAGCACGGATTCGACGACGGCAACGGCGGGGAGATCCGCGTCGCGCTGCGCAACGGGGTTGTGAACCGGGTCACGCTCGTGATCGAGGACACGGGGTGCGGCATGTCGCGGCAGCCCGCCGAGCACCAGAACGGAACGCTCGGACTCAAGCTCGTGGAGCTTCTCAGCCGTCAGCTCGACGGCCAGGCGCGCTTCGAGTCGGAGCGCGGAACGAAATTCACCCTTGTCTTCCCCAAGGAGGCGCACGATGGGTAGCGCCACGTTTCTCGTGTGCGCGCCGTTCACTACAGCGATCGCGAAGGTGAGTTTTCAAGGCGAGCGCGCGGGGGTACCGGCGTGAGCGGCCGCATTCTCATCGTGGAAGACGAGGCGATACCGGCGCTCGAGCTTCAACTCCGACTCGAGAGTTGGGATTACGAAGTCACCCGCACCGAGGCCGGTGGCGCCCGCGCGATCGAGGCCTCGCGCGAGGATCCGCCCGACCTGGTCATCATGGACGTCGTCCTCGCAGACGACGTCGACGGGCTGCGGGCCGCGGAGGTGATCCGCGCCGAGATCGACGTTCCGATCGTCTTCCTCACCGCGGTGGAGTCCCGAGTGGCCTCTGCCGTGGGCGACGACACGTCGTGCGCGATCGTGCCCAAGCCGTACCACACCGCCGACCTGAAGGACGCGATCGAGCGGTTACTCGCCTGATCGACCGAGCTGTCCCGGAATCGCGTGCGGTTCTCCCGCCACCGTGCCGATGCTATAATCGGAGTCGCATTCTATGGAAGACAGCCAGGGCCACATTCTCATCGTCGAGGACGAGCTCATCGTCGCGCACAGCATCCAGATGCGCCTGGAGCTCCACGGCTACGCCGTTGACGGGATCGCGAAAAGCGGCGAAGAGTCGCTGAAGCTGCTCGAATCGATCACACCGGACCTGATCCTGATGGACATCCGGCTCTCCGGCGAGATCGATGGCATCGACGCGGCCGAACGGATCCGGCGCGACTATCAGATTCCGGTCATCTTCCTCACCGCGTACTCGGACGACGAGACGCTCGCCCGCGCCAAGATCACCGAGCCGTTCGGCTACATCATCAAGCCGTTCGAGACGCGCGAGCTGGTCAACAACATTGAAATCGCGCTCTACCGGCGCAAGATGAGCACCGCGCTGCACATGAGCGAAGCGCGCTTCCGCGGGCTCTTCGAGAACGCCGTGATCGGGCTCGTCCTGCTCGACCATGACGGCGCGGTTGTCGAGGTCAACCGCGCGATGCTCGACCTGCTCGGCCACGGGACAGAGGAGGAGGTGCCTCAGGCCGACGCCATCAGACCGCTTCTGGATGCGTCGACCGACGCCGGCACGGCCACCGAGTCTCGCGCGCTTCCGGCGGCAAACCGGGCCGAGATCGCCGTCGCACGCACCGACGGCGACGAGCGAATCCTGCAGGTCACCACCGCGGAGATCCCCAAGGCGATCAACTCGCCTCCGTACACCGCGCTCTTCGTGGAGGACGTCACCGACCTTCGCACGTTCGAGCGTGACCTCCAGGACCGACAGCGCGCGCTGCGGGCGCTCTTCTTCAACGAGGAGACGATCCGGGAGCGCGAACGCACGAGCCTCTCGCGCGACATCCACGACGTGCTGGGCCAGATGCTGACCGCGCACAAGATGGACCTGCACTGGATCAAGTCGCACGGAGGCGCGGGGGACATGGAATCCAGCGTCGACGAGATGATCAGCCACATTGACGAGATGATCGGATTCGTCAAACGGGTCTGTTCGCGGCTCCGCGACAGCGTGCTCGACGACTTCGGGTTCGAGGTGGCGCTCGACGAGCACCTGAAGCAGTTCCGCGAACGTTCAGAGCTCGAGATCGACGTGCAGAACGCGTGCGACGATACCAGCCTCAGCCGGGATCTCGCGGTCTCGCTGCTGCGCATCATCCAGGAAGCGCTGACCAATATCGTCCGCCACGCGGACGCTTCCCGGGTCACGATCTCCTGCGTGCGCGAGGGCGAACGGATGATCTGGACGATCGCGGACGACGGTACGGGCTTCGATACGAGCAGCGTGGACATGGGCCGATCGCTCGGGATCGTCGGGATGAACGAGCGCGCCGCCTCGTGGGGCGGCGGCGTGGACATCTCGAGCGAGCCCGGCAGCGGCACGACGGTTCGCGTCGACATTCCGGTCTGCGACCGTGACGCGGACGCCGCCGACCGAGCGAGCGCGAGGGGCGAAGCGTGATTCGTATCGCCGTCGCCGACGACCACGCGGTCGTTCGCGCGGGACTCGTCCGCATCATCCGCGAGCAAGGCCAGATGCAGGTGGCAGGCGAGGCATCGACGATCGACGAGCTTCTTGCCATGATCCGCGAGATCGAGTGCGATATGATCCTGCTCGACGTGAACCTCCACGGCACGACGAGCCTGGAGGCGATGAAGACGATCCGCGCGAGCTATCCGGATATCGCGGTCCTGGTGCTCTCCATGTATCCGGAGGATCAGTACGCGATCCGCTTCATCAAGGCCGGTGCGGCCGGCTACCTCACCAAGGACGCCGCGCCGGACCAGCTCGTCGAGGCGATCACCCGGATCGCCGCCGGCGGTCACTACGTCACCGCCGAGCTCGCCGAGATGGCGGTGTTCGGTTCGCAGGGCCCGAGCAGCGCCCCTCACCAGGGGCTCTCGGACCGCGAGTACGAGGTCATGCTCGGAATCGCGCGTGGCAAGCGGATCCGCGAGCTCGCCGACGAGCTCATGCTCAGCGAGAAGACCATCAGCACCTACCGAACGCGCGTGCTCCGAAAGCTCGACTGCGAGAGCAACGCGGAGATCGTCCAGTACGCGCTGAACCACAACCTCCTCGGGTGAGCGTGTAGGCATTTCTCCTACAAGAAGTGTAGCAGTCCTCTGATCGATTCCGCTGCGGCGAGGGAGTAGTATGCGGAACGTACGGCGAGTCCCGGTGATACCGGGATCGGCCGATTCCATCGTAGGAGGGAGATAATGGCGAATATGAAGATGCGGACCAAGATCCTGCTTGGCTTTGCGTCGGTGCTGGTGCTGCTGGCGGTCGTGGGCGTCGTGTCGGTCAGCTACCTGCAACAGGCGAGCGGCGGATTCACCCAGTATCGTGGGTGGGCGCGCGACTCCAATCTCGTCGCCGAGCTCAACGAGTCGCTCCTGATGGCGCGGATGAACGTCAAGGACTACATCATCCGCGGGAGCGAACAGGAGCGGCAGGAGTTCCAGGAGTACTACGATGAGATGCGCGAGTTCGTCGATGAAGCTCAACGCGAGATCGAGAATCCGGAACGAGCCTCCAGCGTAGACCAGATCGACGACGAGTCGGTCGACTACCAGACCGACTTCGACGAGGTCGTCGCCTACCAGCAGGTGCGGGACGAGCACTACGCGATCCTCAACGACGCCGGACCGAAGATCGAGCAGGGTCTGACCCAGGTGCTCGTAGGAGCGCGCGAGGACGGCGACATGGACGCGGCGTACCA
>CAYWJH010000092.1:0-13182 GCA_964458555.1 uncultured Spirochaetaceae bacterium
GGCGAACGCACCCTGGCCGAAGGCCTCCTCCACTACGGCGGCATCGTCTGGCGCTACAAGTGGATGATCGTGGGGGTGAGCGCCGCCGCCGCGATTGGCAGCGTCGTCTTCGCGCTCATCAGTCTCTGGCTCCCGCCGGAGGATAGCCCGCTGCCCAACCAGTATACCGCCAATGCAGTCCTGCTGCAGCAGCGCGCGACGAGCCAGAGCGTCTCGGACTCCATTATGTCGTCCTTGGGCATCGAGGCCGGCGGCGGCGGGCTCGACTACGGGCAGATCGCGATCCAGGTCCTCAACAGCCGCGACTTCGTAGACCGCATCGTCGAGCAGAACGGCATCATTGCGCGCCACGAGATTGAAGACAAGGTGAGAACGAATTCGCGCGAGCTCATTCTTACCAATGCCTCCTACTCCTTTGAGCCGCGCACCGGCATGCTCACCATCGCCTACCAGGACATCGATCCTGAATTCTCCGCGCAGATGGTCGACTCGATCGTGAACGAGCTCCTCAACTGGTTCGCCTCGCGCGGCGGGTCCGACCGCCTGCTCGCCGTCCAGACGATGGAGGAGAAGCTCACCGAGGTCGAGGGACGGATTCAGGAGATCGAGAACGAGATCGAGCAGTTCCAGCGCACCTACGGCGTGCTCCGCGTGGAGGAGATCGCGGAGACGCAGTCGGGTCTGATCGCCGACCTGCAGTCGCAGCTCGTCGCGATCGACCTGCAGATCAGCAATCTGCAAGAGGTCTCCCGGATCGAGAACGACCCGGAGCTGCTGTCGCTTCGCGCGGAGCGGCAGAACATCCTCAACCTGATGCAGCGCATCCGGCAGGGGTACGCGGGCGGGAACGAGCTCCTGCCGCCACGCGATCAGCTCCCGGGTCTTGCCGCCGAGTACTCGCGCCTGCAGATGGACCTGCAGATCCAGCAGCGGATCTACGAGGCGCTCACCGAGCGGTACGAGGTCGCGAAGCTCACCGCGGACACCGACCCGGCCTTCACGATCCTCGTGCCGGTCGAAGTGCCCGAGGAGAAGTCGGGTCCCAGCCGCTCGCAGATGGTGATGGCGGTCACCGGAGGCGGGGTCGCCGGGAGCGTTTTCCTCGCGCTCCTCATCCACGGGATCCGCAAGCTCTGGAGCGACCCGGACAAGCGCCGGGTCTTCGAAGAGGCGGCAGACTCATGATCGCGCCCCGTCGCGCGCGCCCGCTCGTGGTCGCCGCGCTCCTGCTCCTCGTTCCGGCGCTGCTGTTCGCGCAACCGATTCCCACCGAGGAGGAGGGCGCCGCGCCGCCCGACGACCGGCTCCAGCTCGCGATCGCGAACGCCGATTATCCGGTGACGCCCGGCGACGTCTACCAGCTCACCTTCCTGCAGGGCGTGGAGCAGGTGACGACGCAGGTCGTCGTGGAGAGCACCTACCGGCTCAACCTGGGGATCTTCGGCGAGGTGAACGCGCGCGGCATGACCTTCGCCGAGCTCAAGCCGGAGGTGGAGCAGATCATCGCGGAGGCGTACCCGCGGGGGCTGCCGTCGCTGAACATCGCGTCCATTGGCCTCTTTCAGGTGACGCTCGCCGGCGCGATCCCGCGGACGCGGCGGATCACCGCGTGGGGTCTCTCGCGGCTCACCGATCTGATTGGCGGGAGTACCGGCGCGTTCACGTCGCTGCGCGAGGTCGAGGTCCGATCGACCTCAGGTCGCACGCGAACCTACGACGTCTTTCGCGCGATCCACACCGGCGACGAGTCGCAGGATCCGCTGCTGCGCCCCGGCGATACGGTCGCGTTCCGCAGGCGCGGGATGACGGTGACCGTCGAGGGCCAGGTCTATCAACCGGACACCTACGAGTTGCTCGCCGGCGAAGGGCTCGCAGACCTCGAGGAGTTCTTCCAGGGCTTCCGTCCGCGCGCCGACACGAGACGCCTCGTCGTGGAGCGCCAGGCCGGCGACGTCGTGCGGCAGATTTCAATCGGCTCTCCTGCGCAGGCGCGCGGATTCGACTTCCGCGAGGGCGATGTCCTGATCGTACCCGCGCGGGCGGTGCCGCGGCCGGTCGTCTACCTCGAAGGCGCCGTTGACCTCGATTTCCAGGTAGAGCCGCAGGAGGACACCGATTCAACGTTACCGGTGTACAACCGGGTCTCCGTGCCGCTCACCGCCGGTGATACGCTCTACAGCCTGCTCATAGACGCGCAGGATCGCGTCTCACCGTTCGCCGACATCGAGCGCGGCTACATCGTCCGCCAGGACGCCGAGTTTCCCATCCGCGTCGATATGCGGCAGGTGCTCTACCGCGAGAGCGAGTACACCGACTTCGAGCTCGAGCCGTTCGACCGGATCGTCATCCCGCTCGATCAGCCCTTCGTCGTCGTTTCAGGCGGCGTGACGAGTCCCGGCCGCTACCCGTACAACCCGTTCGAATCCTACGCCTACTACCTGGGGCTCGCGGGAATAGGCAGCGACTCGCTCGCCGAGGTCTCGGACGTCGTCCAGATCTTCGACCGCGACGGAAACCCGGTACCGACCGAGTCGACGATTCTGCCGGGCTACACGATCAGCGTTGCGGAGATCGAGCCGGAGGACGAGATCGTCGTCGTCTCCGGCGCCGTTCCTGCCCCCGGCACCTATCCGTACGACGCAGACGGCGACGTGCCGTACTACACTCGGCTTGCCGGTCTCGGCGGCAACGCGCTCGCCGACGCGCGTGAGGCGATCGAGATCTACGACGCTCAGGGGAACCGGGCCGACGCCGCGGCGGCGATCGAGCCCGGCTTCACCGTCTACGTGTCGCCGCTGTCGGCGCAGTCGGAGATCGCTCCTGTCCTCGTGAGGGGAGCCGTTGCCGCTCCGGGTCTCTACGAGATCGTTCGCGACGCCACGGCGAGCTACTACATCCAGCAGGCCGGCGGAATCGACGACGAGGTCAGCGCCGACGGCTCGTTCACCGTGCACAGCGCCGCCGGCGAGCCGCGACCGGCTGACGCGGTCATCGAGGCCGGAGACACGATCGAGGTCGAGCGAAACGGCTTCGTCTACAACTTCAACCGCTACTTCCCGGTGATCACCACCGGGCTCACCTTCATCACGACCATCATCACCATCGTCAACGCGTTGAATCCCTGACGCACCGCGCCGGTCATCCGGCGCTCCATTCGAGGTACCACGGATCCGGGTCGGCCGACTGGTCGAACGAGTGGTGCAGCTCGCTCTCCGCGCCTCCCACCATCGAGGCGACCGCGAACTCGTAGCTTCCGTAGGCCAGCTCGCCTTCGTTGACTTCGACGCTCGGTTCGGTGAGATCGGCCGCCAGCAGCTGCCAGGCGCTCGTGCCGTACGCGCGCCAGTAGACGTTGTACCCGTCCGCCTGCGCGCCGTCGTCGTCCCACGCGAGCGTAAACGATGGCCCGGTCACGGGGATCGCCTGGACCTCGGCCCCGGTTGTGGGGTCGTCCGCCGTGGGGTCCTCCCCGGTACCGCCGCTGTCCCACGAGGCGGGCATGGCCCCCGCCCACCCGAAGGGCGACGAGCAGCCCCCGGCGAGCGCTACGGCGGCGATGACGATGCCGGCGACGGTCAGCAGTTGTCTGGGCGTAGTTCGATTCATCACAGTTCCCTCCCCGCAAGGGTTGCGTGCTCCTGAGAGAGCAATCGCCGTGCCAGCTTGGGGGGACTCGGCGGTTACTCGCGCCGCGATCTGCTAAGTGCCGCTGCGGAATGACTTTGCCGCAACCCGCGCGCGTGCGTGAGCGGCCGCACCCGTCGGCGCGTGCACGATCCGATACGTCTCCACGAAATGGGAATTTCGCTTTCGTAATCGAACGGACGCCGTAGCGCCGCGCGATCTCGAGCGCGCGCTCGAGATCGTCCGCACGTACCCCCAGGTACGGCGGGTTCGCGCGTGGGGCTCGCTCCTGCGCCCCGACCGGTTCACCGAGCTGTCGGACGTCGACATCTACATCGAGGGCGTCTCGTCGCCGGAAGTCTGGTCTTCGATCGAACGGGACCTCCTCGACGCCGTCAGCCTGCCGCTCGACCTCGTGCGCTGGGAGACGCTCATGCAGCCGCACCGCGAGAGCATCGTGGCCAGAGGGAAGGTGGTGTATGAGTCGTCGTGACGACCTGCGCGAGCTCTCCGGTGAGATCCGGCGGCATCTGGAAGTTTCCGCGGAGTTGATCGCGGTCTTGCGTCGCATCATCGCCGACGACGTGCCGCGAATCGGCCGGACGACGACAACCTCGCTTGCGGTTGCCGGCCTGATCGAGAACTACTACACCGCTCTCGAAACGGTGCGCTTCCGGCACTTCAAGCGGTACTATTTCCAGCTCGACTACGACTGGAACCGGTTGGACTACCTGACGGACCTTCTCGAGCGCGTGCAGCCGCGCGTAGACGCGGAACTGACGGCCTTCGACGCGTTCCTGGGAGAGCTGATCGAGAACGCTTCCGAATCCTGATCCAGTACCACCTCACTATCTTCGGGCGCCCTCAGGGGCGCCCTTTCTGTTTCCGAGACGCCTTCCACACCCTGACATACACAACCGCGTATCCCGCGCCCACGATCCCGCCCGCCGCGTTCGTCGCGACGTCCACGAGCGACGAATCCCGCCCGGCAATGACCGCCTGTCCGAGCTCCATGCCAAGAGCGATCGCAGCGCACGCGGCGCCCGCGAGGAGGAAGCCGGGCAGACCCGCGCGCACTCGCCCGGTCTCGTCCAGCCCCACGACGATGAGGAACCCCAGCGGAACGAAGCCCACGACGTTCATGACGAGGTCGTAGGTGGATCCGACACGCGTCGACAGGACGTTTACGTGGTCGGCAGGCTCGTGCGGCCGCTCACCCTTGGGTCGCAGCCCCATCGCGAGCACGCCGGCGGCGTACGCGACGAGCAGCGCGACCGCGAGTCGCCGGCGCACCGCGGGTGTAACGGCGTACAGGAGCCCCGACGCGATGAGGATCACGGCGATGATGATCCCGGTGATGGGTACGAGCTCGAGCCGCCACAGCCGACCGGTCGCGGCGCCCCACGCGAGAAAGAGGGCAAGCCCGAGCGCGCCGATCGCGAGCGGGAGATAGCGTACGAGGTGCCGGAGGAGCTTCATACCGGAAGAAGATATCGTCTCCGGTCGCGCTTTTTTGGATAATCTACCAAAAAGGTCTATATTCTGCGTGTGGACTTCGTCATGACCGCGCGCCAATGGCCGTGTGTGTGCGGCCTGAAGCCGACGGGTCCTGCGGAGATGCACCACCACTATGGCACGGGTCCTGCTTGTCGACTGGGACGACACATCGCGGCGAACCGCTCGCGAGCACCTCGAACAATCCGGATTCACGGTCTTCGACGCCGGTGACGCGGTGACCGCCGAGCTCCTGCTCGAAGACATGGCGTTCGACGTGGTCGTGGGCGACGCGAGTATCGATGAAGGACGCCTCCTCGATCTGGTCGCCGGGAACTACGTGGGCGACGCGCTCGCGCTGCTCATCCTGATTACCGATGCGGAGTCGGGCACGCCGTCGTCGGACTCGGTTAACGGCGCGGCCTTCGACTACCTGCAGCGGCCGTTCGAACCGGCCGATCTCGAGCACCGCGTTCGCCGCGCGGTCGACTTCAAGCGTCTGCACTACGAGGCGGAGAGCCTGCGGGGCGAGCGCAGCCTGATCTATAAGCCGGAGAACTTCGTCGGCGAGAGCGAGGCGATCCGGAAGGTCTTCGCGCTCGTCTCGCGCGTGGCGACGACGGACTCGAGCGTGTTGCTCACCGGCGAGACGGGTACGGGCAAGGAGCTCGTCGCCGGGGCGATCCACTACAACAGCGGACGCGCGGGAAACGCATTCGTGAAGGTGAACTGCGCGGCGCTCCCCGACGAGTTGCTCGAAAGCGAGCTCTTCGGTCACGAGAAGGGCGCGTTCACCGGCGCGGTGGAGCGACGGATCGGTCGCTTCGAGCAGGCCGATGGCGGATCGATTTTTCTCGACGAGATTGGCGACATGAGCCTCCTCACGCAGGCGAAGGTGCTGCGCGTGATCCAGGAAAAGGAGTTCGAGCGCGTCGGCGGCAGCAAGACGATCTCGTGCGACGTGCGAATCGTGTCGGCGACGAACAAGGATCTTTCCTCTGCGATCGAGGCGGGCGAGTTCCGGCAGGATCTGTTCTACCGGCTCAACGTGATCTCGATTCATGTCCCGCCGCTGCGCGAGCGCGAAGACGACGTCGTGCCGCTCGCCCATTTTTTCGTTCGCAAGTTCTCCGCCGATCTCAAGAAGCGCGTGAAACGGATTCATCCACTCGCGATCGAGGTACTCAAGGATCACGCCTTCCCGGGCAACGTGCGCGAGCTGCAGAACATCATCGAACGCGCGGTGCTGATGACCGATACCGAGGAAATTACGCTCGAAGACCTGGACCTGATCTTCCAGAAGAAGGGCGGCCCGGACGACGAGAACCGCGTCATCGTGCCACCCTCCGGGTTCGACCTCAAGCAGGTGGAGAAGAGCTACATTCTCCACGCGCTGCGTCTCTGCGACTGGAAGCAGAAGGAGGCGGCGAAGCTGCTCAACCTCTCGCCGCGCGCGCTCAACTACAAGATCAAGGCGCACGAGATCAAGCATCCCTCGTGGTCGCACAACAAGCCGGCGGACGAGGCGTAACCGTTACCATTTCGTAATCTACTCTCCGATTCTTGCACGCTCGTAACGGCGTCGTCCGACGCCGTTGCCGAACCCCCACCCCCGTCCGTTTCCCTAATCTTCTTCCCTCAAACGACATAGCGAGCCAACATCGGCACGCGATCTCTCCTGGCACGCTCGTTGCAACCATACCGGTACCCAAGGAACGGGGAGGTATGCATGCGGCACAACCGCCGATCGTGGACAGCCGGAGCGCTCGCGCTCCTCATCGTGGTACTCGCAGGGTGCGACGTGCTCGTGAATCACGAGGACGCAGGTTCGCTCCAGGTCTCGATCGACACCTCCAGCCAATACGCGCGAAGCATTGGTCCCGGTATCAGCGTCACCCCGGATCACTACGTCATCCGGGGCCAGGCGGACTCCGGCGATACGTTCGAACAGACCGCCGTCGATACCCAGGTGGTCGTGGACGGGCTGTCTGCCGGTTACTGGGACGTCACGGTGGATGCGTACAACGAGGGCAACGTGCATCTCTACACCGGCGCGCAGCGTGTTCTGGTCGAGGGCGGAGCCGCGCTCCCCGTGCTCTTCTCGCTCGCCGCGGTACCCGGCACCGGGACGCTCAGCGTCGAGGCGACCTGGCCTTCGGAGGAACTTTCCGCGCCGGTGGTCGAGGCATCCCTGGTCCCGGCGGTGGGGGAGGCGGTCACGCTCGACTTCACGGTCGTCGGGTCCGCGGCGAGCTTTTCAAGCGACCAGATAGAGAGCGGCTATCACACGCTCATCATCAAACTCAAGGAGGACGACATGCTTGTAGCAGGAGCAGTCGAGCTCACCCAGATCGTCCGTGACCAGACCACGCACGCAGACCTCGATTTCACCGAGGTGAACGCGCCCGGGAGCCTCCAGATTGGCGTCGAGGTGACTCCCGATTTCAGCGAGTCGCTCATCGTGTCGATCGACGGCGGTGAGGTCACCGCGCCGTTTGGCACGCCCGTGACGCTGACCGGTACGGTCGACGGAGACCCCGGTAACACCGTGTTTACCTGGTACGTCAACGGCACGGCGGTCGACAGCGGCGCCGTGCAGACGGTGATCAGCGGAGACGTCCCTGGACACTACCGCGTCGATCTCATCGTCGTCACCGCCGACGGTTCCGACGGCGGCATGTCCACGACCTGGGTACAGATCGACAAGCCGGGCGTCTAGATGAATCGTGCTCCCTCGCGCCCCCGCGGGACCGCGGGACGGCTCCTCGCCGCCCGCGGTGGGCGCTTTCTTGTCCTCTCCATCGTTCTCGCCACGCTCTTGGCCGCAGGAGGCTGTGA
The DNA here is from genome assembly GCA_964458555.1 of uncultured Spirochaetaceae bacterium. Taxonomy (GTDB): domain Bacteria; phylum Spirochaetota; class Spirochaetia; order DSM-27196; family SLST01; genus SLST01. Next base: position 7,957 of record CAYWJH010000092.1, read on the forward strand.
TTCGCCGCTCACCCCCGGGAGCGCCTCCGTCTCCGCGTCGCTCGAGGAGCGAGGGCGGGCCGATGTAACGGGAACGCGCTCGATCGCGCCGCCCCCGGAAGGCGAGCCGGTCGAGTACCGCGTGGACGGTTCCGGGCCGGAGGGCGAGGCGTTCACGCGCACTGCCGCTTCGATGCCGTTGGATCTCAGCGGACTGGTTCCCGGAACGTGGAGCATTCGCGTCCACGCGCTCGACGCGGGCGGAACGCTCGTCCTCGAGGGCGAAGCGACGGCGCTGGTGTCCGAAGGCGTTACGACGCCGGTACCGGTCACGCTCGCTCCGCCGGCCGGTGACGGTGCGGTCGACCTCGCGGTCTCGTGGCCGGCGGCGCAGGTGGGCGCCCCCGAGCTCGTCGCGGAACTTCATCGCGACGGCCACGACCCGCGTCTGCTCGACGCGGCGGTCGACGCCGCCGCGGGAACGGCCACGGTCGCCGCGACCGGGGTTCCCGCCGGATGGTACCGGCTGCAACTGCGCCTCTCCGACGGCGGCGCGCTCGTCGCCGGCCACGCGGCGCTGCTGCGCGTGCGCGCAGGCGTCACGACGCGCGCGTCGCTTGTCGTGGACGATCTCAACAAGCCGGGTGCGGCGGTCGCGGTGACCGGCTCCTCGTTCACGCTCGCGTGGGATGCGCCCGCAGACGTCGATCCTGCCGACCCGCTCGCTTCCTACAACATCTACTACCGCGCGCACGGTACCTGGCCGTGGACGCTCCTCGGGTCGGCGGGCGCGGGCGTCGAGAGCTACGTCGTGGACACCGCGGAGCTCGACCACGGGGTCTACGACTTCGCGGTGACGTCGGTCACCGAGTCCGGCGCCGAATCCGAGCCGCACACCTCGCTCGACGACGACGCGACGCCGGCGACCGGATGGTACGTTGACTGGCGACCGTGATTTCGCGAGATTCAGCCGGGCGCCGCGTGGCGGCCGGGAGACCCGCGATGACCGTCGTGACACACAACATTGGCGATACGCACGAGCGCACCGTGCCGGTCGATCGGATAGCCGCGGCCTACGGCGATCTGCCCGCGCCCGATATCGTGCTGCTGCAGGAGGTCGCGAGCGAGGGGCGGCTCATCGCGCTGCGCCGCGCGCTCGAGGGCATGACCGGGCGAGGCTACGATTACGCGCATAGCCGTTCCATTGGTACCGGTATGCTCGCCGCCGGGCGGATCGACGCGCGCCGGACCTTTGTCGCGCCGTCTTCGCAGATAAGCTACGGCGCCTTCGCCGCGACCGTCACGATCGGTGAGGCCACTCTGGACGCCGTGAACGTCCACCTTGACCCCGTGCTCAAGACGCGCGACCGCCACGGGTGGAGCGTCGCGTCCACGCTCGTCGTGCAGCTTATCGCGGAGGCGGTGCTGCCGACGGTGCGCTCGCGGATGGTCGCCGAGATCGTCGAGTGGGTGTCCGAGTGGAGCACGAATCCGGTCGTCATAGGCGGCGACTTCAACACGGTGCCGCAGAGCACCGCGCTGCGAGCGATGCGGCGCGTCTATCGCGACGCCGCCGCAGGGACGCCGGCGGCGCGCAGCGGTACGTACTGGAAGATCCGCGGTCCCGAGCCGCGCATCGACTTCCTCTTCCATTCGGAGCACGTGGAGGCGCGCGACGTCCGCGTCGTCCGTCACCGCGCCGGCGATCACTACCCGGTCGCGGCGACGCTGGGGTTCTCCGCGACATCCGCGCCGCAGCACGAGGCTCGCGGTGGGGCAGGCGAAGCATCCGGGCGCCGCTGACGCGCCCGGGTGCGGGGCGAGCCGGCCGCGAGAGCGACATCGGCCTTACTCCGACTTCTTCTTGCGGAAGGTGTCGAAGTTGATGATGAGGTTGAGCAGGATGCCCACGATCGCCGCGAGACCGAGTCCGCCGAAGGAGAAGTTGCCGATGGAGATCGCCGCGCCCCGGGCGAACGCCGCGTCGCGCGCGATACCGCCGGCGCCGGGATCGGTCACGAGCTGGTCGATGACGCCCGTGCCGAGCCCGAGGACGAGCATCGCCGCGACGATGATGAGCGTCTTCGGCTCGCCCATGTCCACGCGCGCGTCGACCATGTTTTTCACGCCGATCGCCGAGATCATGCCGAAGAGCAGGATGGAGATTCCGCCGATGACGGGCGCGGGGATCGTCCCGACGATCGCGGTGAACTTTGGTACGAGCGCGAGGATGATCGCGCTGACCGCGGCGATGCGCATGACCGCGGGGTTCTTCACGCCGGTGAGCGCGACCGCGCCGGTGTTCTCGCTGTAGGTCGTGTTCGCGGGTCCGCCGATGAGCGCGGACAGGCTCGTCGCGAGACCGTCGCCGAGCAGCGTGCGCGAGATCTTCGGGTCTTCGAGGTAGTCGTCCTCTGTCACATTGCCGATCGCGAGGATGTCGCCGAAGTGCTCGACGATCGTCACGATCGCGATGGGAACGGTCAGGCTGATCGCGCTCCACGAGAAGCGCGGCAGCGCGAAGGCGGGCAGGCCGACCCAGCTCGCGTCGCGCACGGCGGAGAAGTCGACGATGCCGATGACGATCGAAACGACGTAGCCTGCGACCATCGCGATGAGCACGGGCAGCAGCGAGAGAAAGTTCATCCGCCACTTCGGGAACGCGACCTTTACGAGGACCCCCACGATGAAGGTGAAGCCTGCGACGCCCCACGAACCGAGTACGCCTATCTGCGCCTGGACGCTGCCCACGTACCCGTCGATCGAATAGAGGATCGCCACCGGCGCGAGGATGACGCCGATCAAAATGATCACCGGTCCGGTCACGTGCGGCGGCAGGATCTTGTGGAGCACGTCGACCGACACGAAGTGGAAGATCACCGCGACCACCACGTAGAGGAGTCCGGCGATAAGGATGCCGCCCAGCGCGTAGGGCAGCCCCTGCGAGGCGCCGATCGCCGCGAGCGGCGGGATGAAGGCGAACGAGCTTCCCAGGAATACCGGGACCTTGAACTTCGTGAGGGCGTGGAACAGCAGCGTTCCAATGCCCGCGGCGAACAGCGTCACACCCACGTCCAGCCCGGTCACCAGCGGCACGAGCACCGTGGCCCCGAACATCACGAACATGTGCTGTACGCCGAGTACGACCGTCTTGCCGGTCAGGCCCTCCCGACTCACGTCTGACATGATTTCCTCCCTTCTCTGATGGAGTCCGCCCGGGCGGGCGGACCGAAGTTTGCACCAGTGTAGCCGTAGAGCGAGGAATGGCAAGGGTGCGGCGGGAGGAGGCAGCCTCGCCGGACGCGGCCTACCGCCAGCGCAGGAACGGTACCATAATCTGCGGGTCCCACTCGACCAGGCGCGCGTAGACGCTCTCCATCTCGCGATACGGCACCGGCTCTTCCATCATGGGTGCGAGGTCGAGCCGGCCGGAGGCGACGAAGCGCAGGTACGTCGATGCGTCGTCCTGCCACGTCCAGTAGCCGGCGTGCGATTCGACCTTCGGGACCGACATGACGTGCGCGCCGATCACGGTCAGTCCGGGCCGATGGATCTCCCCGTACGGGTTGAACGTCGCGTGCGCGCGCGTGCTCCCGAGCAGGACCACCCGCCCGAACTTCGCCGCGATCGCGAAGGCGAGCGAGACCGGCTCCGGAAAGCCGGTCGACTCGATGACGACCGCGGGCCCCTCGCCCCCGGCAGCGGCGGCGAGGCGTTCCTGCCAGCCTTCGTCCGACGTGTTCACCACGACGCCTGCGCCCATGCGCTTCGCGATCTCGAGCCGATTCGGCACGCGGTCGATCCCCATCACCGGGTTCGCGCCGGCGAGCCGCGCGAAGGAGAGCGCGGTCAGGCCGATCGGCCCGAGGCCGAAGACGGCGACCGGTTCGCCCAGCTCGATGCGCGCCTTGCGCACCGCCTGCAGCGCGATCTGCCCGATCGCGGTGAGCGCGGCGTGCCGGTCGTCGACCCCCTCCGGCACGGGAATTGAGAAGCCGGCGGCGACGTTGCCGGCCTCGCGGTGCGGCAGCGTGAAGCACGCCACGCGCGTGCCGGGTGCGAATCGCTCGGCGTCCACGCCGTCTCCTATCGCCTCCACGGTACCCACCGCCGCGTACCCGAGGCCGCCGCTCTGCATCGTGCCGGTGTTCTCGAGCCGCAGGAGTACCGCGCGCTCGGTGCCGGGGCTGACCGCGCTCATCGACAGGCGCACGGTGATCTGGCCGGGACCCGGCGCCTCGGTCTCCACCTGCTCGAGCGCGACGCGTCCCGAATCGGGAGTCAGAATTGCATCGACCCTCATGTCACCCCTCCGTATCCGCGATGATCGAGCGCAGCGACGCGAGGATGCCGGCGAGCTTCTGCTCGGTCGGTTCCTCGTTCGAGAAGTCCTCAATGGACAACCACCCGTCGTAGCCGACCGCGCGCAGCGACGCGACGACGTCGGCGAAGTCCGCCATGCCGTCGGCGAGCGGCGCCCACTGCCACGCCCACTGGTGGCCCTTCGCTTCCGTGTCACGCTTCCAGACGGTGTTCTTCACGTGGACCCAGGCGAGGTAGTCGCCCAGGATCTCGAGCCCCATCCGGTAGTCCTCGTAGCCCTCGATCACGAGGTTGCCCGGGTCGTAGATCACGCCCACCTGGTCGGTCGGCAGCCCGTCGAGCAGCCGGCGCGCGGCGCTCGCGCTGGGGATGATCGTGTTCATGTGCATCTCGAAGCACAGCCGCACGCCCGCCTCCTTCGCGTACGGAAGCGTCTCTTCGATTGCCCTCCGCGTCTCTGCGAAGATCTCGTCGTACGGCCTCGAACGGTCGTACCCCGGCGCCGGGGTGCGCATGTTCGGGATCCCGGACCTCTGCGCCGCGGAGAGCGCGCGGCGGATGTCGCCGAGCGGAGTCTGCGACATCCGGAGGTAGGTCGTCGCCGCGGGTACGTCGAGCCCTGCAGCCCGCGCCTTCTGCGCTGCCGCGGGGAGCTCGGTCTCGACGCTCTCGACGTTCACCGTGCTCAGGTTGTAGTCCCAGTAGCGCCGCTCGAAGCTGTAGCTCTCCGGCTTCTCGGGCGGCGCCGGGGTGCTCACGCGCCACTCGACCCCGTCGTAGCCGATCCTCTTCACCAGATCGACCGTCTCGTCGATCCCGTACTCGGGCGTGGATACCGTGAATACTGCGATTTTCATCCCGTCCTCCTGCGCGCCGCGCGGCGCCCCGTCATTCTGGACCGGAAGCGTCGGGCGGGGGAAGCTC
>CAYWJH010000093.1:0-13068 GCA_964458555.1 uncultured Spirochaetaceae bacterium
AGCTCGGCGCAGCCCGGCGCCAGGAGCTCTTCGAGCGCGCGCGCGAGGCGGGCGTGGGGATCGAGCTCGGAACGCGGGGAACGAGCCGGGAGACGCTGCTGCGCTACGTCGAGATGGCCGGCGAGTGCGGCGCGACGATCCTCAGAAGCGTGCCGACCGCCACCGTTGCCCCGGGGGACGAAGAGGGTGCGCGTTCGTTCGTCGAATCGACCTCCCGCGAAATCGCGTCGGTCCTCCCCGAGCTCGAGCGCAGCGGAGTAACGCTCTGTCTGGAGAACTACGAAGGGCTCTCCGTCGCGACGCTCGCCGAGCTCGTCCGCGGCCTGGACACTCCTCTCGTTCGCGTCTGCCTGGATTCGCTCAACTCGCTCGGGAGAAGCGAGGGGTACGAGACGGTGGTGAGCTCGCTCGCCCCGCTCACCGGAAATCTCCACATCAAGGACTACTCGATAGGCCGCGTCGACCATCGCCTCGGATTCACGGTGGTCGGCACGGCGGCCGGCGACGGTGACCTACCCATTCGTGATCTCACGCGGAGCGTGCCGGACGGCGTGAGCGCGGTCGTCGAGCTCTGGACCCCGTGGATGGGCTCGATCGAGGCGACGGTGGGAGAGGAAGCTCGATGGGCGCGCTCGAGCGTCGCTTACCTGCGGGGCCTTGTCGTCGACTGAGGCGTAATCGGAGTGGGATCTGTACGTGCACGCGTGAGCGGCGAGCTCGTCGCGCTCTTCGTCGCGCAGGCGCTCGAGGAGGGGATGCACCTTCTCACCCGCGACAGCGTGCTTCCGGAGTACTCTAACCTCGTGATTCCCGTATAATAAAGGAGGAGACGAACCATGATCAGACACGTAGTTCTTCTGCAGTTTGCCGATTCGACCACGCCGGCGACGGTCAACGAGATCTTCTCGGGCTTCGGCGGACTCGTGCACAAGCTTCCGGGTGCGCGTACCGTCACGTACGGCGAGAACGTCAGTCCCGAGGGGCTCGACCGCGGCTACCGATACGGCTTCGTCGTGGACTTCGACGACGCGGCGGCGCGCGACGCGTACCTCGCGCACCCGGAGCACGTCGCCTTCGCCGAAGGCACGGTGATCCCCGCCCTCGCCGCCGGGCGCGACTCGATCGTGGTGTTCGACTACGAGATTGACGGGTAAGGGGCACGTGATGAAGACAGTCGTCATCGGCGGAACCGGACACATCGGCACCTACCTCGTCCCGCGGCTCGTGGAGGCGGGCCACGAGGTGACGGTCGTTTCGCGGGGCACGCGCGGTCCGTACGTCGCGCATCCCGCGTGGCGCTCGGTCACGCGCGTCGAGCTCGACCGTGCGAAGCTGGAAGCTGAGGGCCGATTTGGCACTGGGATCGCGGAGCTCCGGCCGGACATCGTCGTCGATCTCATCTCGTTCACGGAGGCGAGCACGCGGCAGCTCGTCGAGGCGCTTCGCGGCAGGGTCTCGCACTTCCTCCACTGCGGCAGCATCTGGGTGAAGGGCTTCGTCGTGGAGGCGCCCACGCGCGAGGAGACGGTCTCGCCGCCGTTCGGCGAGTACGGCATCAACAAGAGGGCGATCGAGGACTACCTCCTCGGCGAGGCACGGCGGAGTGGATTTCCGGCGACGATGGTGAATCCGGGGCATATCGTCGGTCCCGGCCACGAGCCGGTGAATCCCATGGCGTGCAAGAGCGCGGAGGTCTTCTCCCGGCTCGCGCAGGGCGAGCCCGTCCTGCTGCCGCACGTGGGCCTCGACCTGCTGCACCACGTGCACGCCGACGACGTCGCCCAGGTCTTCGAGCGCGCGATCGAGCGGTGGAGCGCGTCGGTCGGCGAGCAGTTCTTCGCCGTCTCTCCGGCGGCCGTGACGCTGCGCGGCTTCGCCGAGGCGGCCGCGCGATGGTTCGGCCGCGAGGCGAGCCTCGAGTTCGCCCCGTGGGACGAGTGGAAGAGGCGGTGCGGCCTTCCGGACGACGAGGTCGCGATGGCGGAGGCGCATATCACCCACGGGCAGTGCTGCAGCACGGAGAAGGCACGCGCGCTGCTGGGCTACGAGCCGCGCTACACCTCGCTCGAGGCGGTGCGCGAGGCGGTGGAGTGGATGGTGGAGCACGGAACCGTTTCCAGCGGCTGATCGAAGAACGGCTTCCCGGCGCGCACAAGCGCGCTACCCGGCGTCCGGCGCGTCGCGCACGCCCAGGAACGCCTCGCGGTCGAGGGCCTCGCCCTTCTCGAGCATTTCAGCGACCTTCGCGAACTTGTTCGCCTTGCCCATCCCGGCGATGCCGACGAGCCGGTCGCCTACGAAGAATCCGGCGGCGAACTCGCCTTCGCCGGGTACGCCGTCGTACTGGATGTGGTCGAAGCTCTCCGGGAACCCGGCGAACTTCACGCCGGTCGTGTACTGGCGCGACCAGAAGAACGGGACGCGTCGGAACGGCTCGTCGCTGCCAAGCATCGCCCGGGCGGCGTGCCGACCCTGCGATTGAGCGTGAACCCAGTGTTCCACGCGGTACTCCGTCGACCGCACCGGGTACACGGCGATGTCGCCTGCTGCGTAGACCTCCGCCGCGCCGGTGGCGAGGTGCTCGTCCACGCGCACCCCTGCGGCCGGATCGCCGCCGATGAGCCCGCTCTTCGCGAGGTAGTCGACGCGGGGCTCTACGCCTACGCCCATGACGACCAGATCGGCCTGCGCCTCGGTCCCGTCGTTCGTCCGTACTCCGGTCACCTTCCCGTTCCCGGTGATTTCGGCGGGCGTGGCGCTCATGCGGAAGACCACCCCCTGCTCTTCGTGCACTCGCTGCAGCCACGCGCCTATCTCGGGTCCGAGCGCCGCCTCGAGCGGGTAGGCTCGCGGTTCGACGACGGTGACCTCGAGGCCGCGCTGGCGCAACTGCGCCGCGACCTCCATCCCGATGAAGCTCGCGCCGAGTACCGCCGCGTGCTTCGCGCCGTCTGCAGCGTTGACGATCGCCGTCGCGTCCGCGTGGCTGCGCAGCGTGAAGACCCCGTCGAGCTGCGCTCCGGGCAGGTCGAGCGTGCGCGGAACGCCACCGGTCGCGAGCAGGATCATGTCGCCCGTGTACGTCGTCCCGTCCGCCGTGACGGCTTCCTTCGCCTCCGGGCGCACCTCGATTACGGTCGCACCGGTGCGCACCTCGATCCCCAGTTTCTCGAAGAAGCTGTTGGGCCGAAGCGGCAGGTACTTCTCGGGCGCGTCGCCCGAGAGCAGGCCCTTGCTGAGCATGGGCCGATCGTAGGGCGGTTCCGCGTCGGCGGTGAGCATCGTGATCGATCCGGCGAACCCCTCGCGTCGCAGCGTCTCCGCGCAGCTCGCGCCCGCGGCGCCCGCGCCTACGATGAGCACGCGTCGCTCGTCGGAGCCGGACGGCATCGAGATGCCCGGCTCGTGTTTCTCGCCGACAAATACCGACCCGTCCTCCTCCTTCACTTCATAGGTGGGCAGGTCGTCGATCGCCGGCGTGCGGTCGAGCGCTCCGGTCGCGAGGTCGAAGGTCGCGTTGTGATACGGGCACACGACGTGGCCGCCGCGGAGGACGCCGTCGCCCAACGGCCCGCCGTAGTGCGGGCAGGTCGCCCCGCACGCGGTGAGCTTCCCGTCCACGCGGGTGATCAGGACGGACTCGTCCTCGGCCAGCTCGATGACGAGCGGCTGGTGCTCGGTTATATCGGTCGCCTGCGCGACTCGTCGCCACTGTGGCATGGTCCCTCCTACTTCCAGTACCTGGGCTGGCCGAAGAACTCGTGCAGCCGCTCTTCTTCGTCGCGCGTCAGCGTTCCTTCGACACCCACCGTCGGGACCTGCGCGAGGCGCTCGTTATCGATGCCGAGCGAGAGCTTGCGCTCGATCCACGAGATCTCGTCCACCCAGTGCGGCGAGACGTAGAGCGAGCCGTCGCCGATCTCCTCCTTCGTCTCGATCCGAAGGTAGCGGACCGCCCACGTCGTATCCTCGATGAGAAAGCCGGCGACCGTGCCGACCTGCCCGTCGGTCGTGTGGACCCGGTAGCCCTCGACCTCGCGCGTACTGCGCAGGTGGTACTCGTCCTCGCCGGCGGCGATCGGCTCCTGGTCGGGCGTCGGCTCGTAGCTGACGGTGCCCGCCTCCATGGGTGTCATTGCCGACCCCCACAGTCCGGCGCCTCCCCAGTACACGGGGATCTGGTAGTAGCGGTGGAACTGCTCTTCCTTGCGCCGGGAGATGGGCCGAGCGAGGTCGGCCGACGGCGCATCCTTGATCTGCTTCTTCGTCAGCCCGACGGTGATCTCCTGGCCGTCTGCGACGGTTCCCGTCACCGAGACGGGCGAGAGAAGGACGTGGCCGCCGAAGAAGAGGAATCCGTACTCGGCGACGATGTAGCGAAGAACCCACTGGTCCTCGTCAAAGAGAAAGGTTCCGACCTTGCCGATTTGTCCGTCGGTTGCGCGGATCTTCGAGCTTTCGATCTTGGATGTTCGTATAAGCATAGTGCCTCCCCTAAGAAGGATGCACGATTCGTGCCAATGAGTAAGTGGTACCCATCGTGGCGTTCGTCCCGTTCTTACGCGGTTACCGGTCTTAACCGCGTTCGCGATCGCCGGCGCGCCGGTCGCCGCGCTGCGCGGTGCGAACGCGGGCCGCGTAGTCGGCGAAGCACTCGAGCTGCTCGCCCGCGCCTGCCTTCGCGTGGCCGATGGTCACCGCGTCGCGGCTCTGCTTCGACCGATAGAGCGCGCGGTCGGCGCGGGCGACGAGATCGTCGAGCGACTCGTCGCCCGAACGCTCGACCACGCCGAGGGAGAAGGATCCGCACGGTTCGCCGCGCTCGGAACCGATCGCGGCGATGGGCGCGTAGAGGTCGCGCTCGCTCAAATGCTCGTGCTGCGTGTGGCGAAGACGCTCGGCGAGCGCGATAGCGTTCGTCAGCGGCGCCGGCGTGACGACGATCATCTCTTCGCCGCCGTAGCGGATGACGATGTCGTTTCCGCGCCTCGTTCCGTCGAGCACGGTCGTGGCCGCGTCGCGGAGCACTTCGTCGCCCTTCTGATGGCCCAACTCGTCGTTGACCCACTTGAAGTGATCGATATCGATCATGAGCACGCTCACCGGCTTGCCCGCCTGCACCGCCTTACGGTAGGCCGCGGGCAGCTTCTGCAGGAAGAAGTTCTTCGTCTTCATCCCGGTGAGGCTGTCGGTGTACTCGGAGACGAGGTGCTCGTCGAGCCGGATTCGCAGCCGCTCGGTGAGGTCGCCGCTGCGCGAGTCGCGCTCGCGCTTCCATGTCTCGGCTTCCTCTTCGCCGGCGAGCAGGATACGTCCGCCCGCGGTCCGGACGAAGCTCCCCTCGTCGTTGAGCACGTATCGGTAGAGCTCGGCGACGCCGCGCAGGAGGTCGAAGAGGAAGAGCTGCGACACGCGAGGCAGGCTCGCGAGCGAGCTGTGGTACTTCGCTTCTATGTAGCGCCGAAGCTGACGCACCACCGGCTTGAACGCGGCGGTGCCCGGCGTCGCGTGTTCGAGGAAGTCGACGACCGGCTTGCGTCCGAGCTCCTCGTAGACGCGCTTGGAGAGCGGGTCGGTGCGCTTGCCCAGGTCCTGGTGGAACTCCTCGCCCAGCTCGCCGAGCTGCAGCGACAGCCGCTCGGCGAGCATCCAGACGCGCGTCGTGCGGGAGTCGGCCTTCGCGAGAACGGCGTGGCCGTAGTTGCGGATCGCGCGGTTGCGAAGCTGGTTGATCTCCTCCTCGAGCCGCCTGCCCGCCGCGGACGCGACGAATCGCCCGGCGTCGGCCTCGTCGGAGGCGCCGCGCGCGTACTCGCCGAGCGCCCGCAGGTACGGTGCGAACAGGTCGTTGTACGCATCGGCCCAACCGTCCCGGATCTCCGCCATATTCGCCGAGAGCCCGTCGCGACCGAGGATGACTTCCAGTCGCGCGTGGTCCACCGAGCTGATCAGGTTGTCGACGATACGGTGGAGGACCATCACCGGCTGGAGCGGGTCGAACCGGGAGATGACCTCCACGTCGTTCGCTCCGGGGTCGAACGGCAGCGACCGGACGAAGACGCGCTCGTCGAAGTAGGGAATCAGAAAGGCACCGCGTTCGAGCTCGCGGATGCCGGAGTCGGGGAATAACGCGTCGAGAATGGAGAGCACGCCGTCGAAGCGTCGGGAGAATCCCGCCTCCTTCTCCCGCTCGATCTGTTCGAGCTGGAGCAGCTGCTGTTCGGCGAGCGCCTTCTCCTTGCGCCGCGCCTCCTGCTGGTAGAAGCGGCGCACGGTGAGGATCTCCTCGTCCTTCAGGTCGAGGAAGGCGTGGATCAGGGTGCGCTTCTCCGACGATTCGTCATCCGGCGGAAAGAACGCGCGGATCGCCTTCAGCACGACCGGATAGAGCTCGAGCTTGAACCGCTGCAGGTTCTCCAGGGCGATCTGAAAGATCGCAGCCGCGTCTTCGAGGCTCAGTCCGTGCGCGTCGCGGCTGCCGTACGCCTGGAGGACATCGGCGGCGACGGTGAAGATGTGGTCCACCTTGCGACGGGAGACCTGCTCGGTCGTCAGGACGAGGCGCCACACTTCGCGAGTGACGCGCGCGAGGGCAGAGACAGGCACGTCCGTGCGGTTCTCCTGCGCGAGCTCCAGATACCCCAGACTCTGGCGCAGCGCGGCGTCGTGGTGAGCAAAGTGATCGAGATACTCGTAGGCGAACGGTTCGCGCCGGCGAAGCGCTTCGCCGACCGCTCGTTCGTCCTCGGTGCGCCCGCCGGTGCGCCCGAGGAACGTGCGCGAGATCGTGTAGAGCGCGTCGAGCGTCGTGGCGAGCGTGTAGCTGTAGGGGTTCTCCGAGAGGTAGTGCTTGCGCCGAGCGAGCATCGCGAGCAGGCGCGGGTTCGCGGGGTCGGGCGTGGACGGGCGGAACCTCGAGAGGAAGTCGAGCCACCGTTCGCGCAGCCCCGTGATCAGAAGGTCGTTCTGGTAGGCCCACTTGTTGACCTGTCGGCGCAGCGGCCGCGGCACCTCCGGGAACCAGTCCTCCATCCGACGCGTCGAGGCGGCGTCGCGGCTCGTCGCTCCGCGGTCGCCGCGACGATCGGCTGTCGGTCGATTGTGGCGCCGACGCATGATCGCCGCTTCGAGCCGCCGGCGCGCCTGTTCCTCGCCGTAGCCCGCGCTACGGAGCTTGCGGTAGACCTCCTCGATCTCCTCGTCGGTTGTTCCCTGCGCGATGAGCCGCTTGTAGATGTCGTTCTGCGTCTCGTTGCCCGTCATCATGGTACCGGTTCAATGTACCACCGCGGAGGCCGATTCTCTAACCGTGTCGGCCTTGCGGCCGACGGCGGCTCCTACTCCTCGCCGCCGTCACCGTTGCCGTGCATCCCGCGCGTCGCCTGGTTCAGCTCTTCGAGGCGTGTGGCGACCGACTCGCGCACCTCGTCCATCGACGTGTCCGCGAGGATCTCGATCGCGTCGTCCACGTTCGTCACGCTCCACAGGTGGAACTGGCCCTCTTCGATCGCGTCTGCGACGTCGGGGCGCAGCATCAGGTTCTGAACGTTGCTGTGCGGGATCATGACGCCCTGCGATCCGGTCAGCCCGGTGGCCTCGCACAGGTCGTAGAACCCCTCGGTCTTCTCGTTCACCCCGCCGATCGCCTGCACGTCACCGTGCTGGTTGACCGAGCCGGTGAGCGCGAGGTCCTGGCGAAGCGGGACCTCCGCGAGCGCGGAAAGAAGCGCGACAAGCTCGGCGAGCGAGGCGCTGTCGCCCTCGACGTGGGCGTAGCTCTGCTCGAATACGAGGTGGGCGTTGATGCCGAGCGGCCGTCCTCCGGCGATGCGCGAGAGATAGCCGGAGATGATCAGCACCCCCTTGTTGTGGATGGGGCCCCCCAGCTCGGTTTTCCGCTCTATGTCGACGACGCCCTCGCGGCCGGGGCCGACGCTCGCGGTAATCCGCATGGGCCGGCCGAATACGATCTCGCCTGGCGCGATCACCGACAGCCCGTTGACCTGACCCTCGCGGGTATCCTCGGTGTCGATGAGAATCGTGCCGTCTCCAATGAGCTCGAGGATCTTGTCGCGGATGAGTCCCGAGCGGTACACCCGTTCCTCGAGCGCGCGCTCGACGTGGTCCGCCTCGACCCGGCCGCCGTTCTCGGTGCGCGCCCAGACCGACGCCTCGCGCAGCACGTCGTGCAGAGACTCCATCCGCACGCTCAGCCGTTGCTGGTGACCCGATTCACGGGTAGCGTGCTGGAGGAGCCGCGAGAGCGCGTCGGCGCTCAGCTCGCCGAGCTCTTCCTCGTTCGCGTAGCGCCGAAGCGCCGCAGCGAGCGCCGCGCGGTTTGGGCCGGTGTCGTCCATGCGCGTGTCCAGATCGGCCCGAACCTTGAAGAGCTCGCGAAACCCCTTGTCGTAGGCGTGCAGGAGCGAGAAGAGCGTGGGGTCGCCTACGAGCACGACCTTGGTCGCGAGCGGTACCGGCTGCGGCTTGAGCGACTTTACCGACATCAGCCCCAGCTGCTGCTGAAGCTCTTCGATCTGCAGCTCGCCCGAATCGAGCGCCCGCTTCAGCGCGTCCCAGCCGTACGGGTTGCGCAGCAGATCCTCCAGCGGCAACAGGAGAAAGCCGCCGTTGGCGCGGAGGATGGAGCCGGCTTTCACCATCGTGAAGTCGGTGGTGAGCGCGCCCATCTGCATCTCCTTCTCGATCGTCCCGACGAGGTTGGAGTAGGTGGGATTGCGCTCCACGATGACCGGCGCGCCGTCGGTCTCCCCGTTGTCTACGACCACGTTCACCTCGAAGCGGGAGAAGAACTGTTCCTTCTGCGCCTGGATCTGCTGCTGGAGCTGCGGCGGCACGTTCTGCCCCTCGGCGTTCTGCTGCTTGAGCGCCTCCACGTTGTCGAGGACGTCCTCCTTCAGCGCGTCGAGATAGTCGTTCACCCCGGGATGGTCGCCGTAGTCGTCTCGAAGGTCCTCGAGCGGCCCGTCGAGTCGATTGGCCACGATCTGCCGGTCGAGTTCGTCGATCTTCTTCTTCGCCTCCTTGTTGATCTTCCGGTACTGCTTCTGCGCCGAAGAGATCTCCTCCTGAAGCTCCTGCTTGCGGCGCTGGATGTCCGCCTGCTCCTGCTCCGAAAGCTGCTGGAGCTCTTCGTTGCTCATAGGCTCGCCGTCCTTCAACGGCACGAGCGCGGTGCCCATGAGCGTCTGCTGCATCGTGAAGCCGTACTTCTCGGCCTTCTCCTGGATCTCGTCGCTCGCGCTCTCGCCCTGTTCGCGGAGCTGGCGGAGCTCCTGCTCGCGGCGCTCGTTGTACTCGTCGGCCTCGAAGATCGCCGGGATCTCTGTCTCGAGGAACGACCGGAGGTCGCTCATGTCGTCGGCGAAGCTGTTCCCCTTCTCCGGGGGAAGGACGAGCAGGCGGGGACGGTACGGGTCGCTGTGGTTGTACACGAACAGCAGATCGTCGGGCGCCTGCCGGTCTGCCGCGACCGTACGGACGTACTCCTCGACGAGGTCCATCTTGCCGATCCCGGTAGGACCGGAGACGAACACGTTGAACCCCGTCCCCTCGACCTTCATGCCGAACCGGAGCGCCCGAGCGGCGCGCTCCTGACCGATCAGGGTCATAGGCCCTTCCTCAACGTCGCTCAGGTCCCCGTCGGAGACGCGGATGTCGGGTCGTACGTGCTCGCGTTGCAGTTCTTCTTTCATGGCTGGCTCCCCAATCAGGATAGGTCCACGCCTCGGCGGAACGTATACACCGAATGGGTGAGGCGCGGACGTGAGTCCGTGCGGGCGCGCACCGCTGGATCGATCCCGCGACGTGCGTCATACTGGGCCGGTCCCGCGAAACGAGGAGGCCGCCGTGACCGCCGATAAGCCCAACATCCTGTTCATACTCGCCGATGATCTCGGCTGGGGTGACGTAAGCTACCACGGATCACCCATCCGAACGCCGAACGTCGACCGTCTGCGACAGCAGGGCGTGGAGCTCGACCACCACTACGTTTGTCCCATGTGCACGCCCACCCGGGCGTCGCTGTTGACGGGGCAGCACCCGGGACGCTTCGGAACGCACGCCACCGCGCCGAGCAACGCGCCCGTTCTTCCCGACGGCTACGAGACGCTCGCCACTGCGTTGCGCGACGCCGGCTACGACACGGGCCTCTTCGGCAAATGGCACCTCGGGTCGGACCCCGCCTACGGACCGAACCGCTTCGGCTTCAACCACGCCTACGGATCGCTCGCCGGCGGCGTGGACCCGTGGAACCACCGCTACAAGCGCGGACCCGAGAGCGCCACCTGGCACCGCAACGGCGAGAACGTCGAGGAGCGGGGACACGTCACCGACCTCATCGTGCGCGAGGCGGTCGACTGGATCGAGTCTCGCGATTCGCCGTGGTTCGCCTACGTCCCCTTTACGGCCGTGCACACCCCTGTCGACGCGCCGCACGAATGGCTCGACCGCTACGCCCTCGAGACGTACGACGGAGATCCGGTGCGCGACCTCTCGTTCAAGCGCTACGCAGCCTACACGTCGCATATGGACTGGGCAGTCGGCGAGCTCGTCGACGCGCTCAAGAGGATCTCCGCGTACGATGAGACGCTCGTCGTTTTCTCCTCGGACAACGGCGCGATCAGCGAGGGGCCGATCCACGACACCGACAAGTATCCCGGTTGGCACTTCCTCACCCCTCGGCTCGGCAGTAACGGCGAGCTGCGCGGCCAGAAGGCGCAGCTCTACGAGGGCGGAATCCGAACGCCCACCGTCGTGAGCTGGCCGGGGACGCTCGCACCGCACCGGTGCGAGAGCCCGGTCCAGGTCGTCGACTGGATGCCCACGCTCTGTACCCTGACCGGTGCCCGTATGGAGACCGATCCGCACCGGGACGGGCGTGACGTCTGGAGCATCGTCACCGGCGCCGACTCGACCGATCCCGGTCGTCCGTTCTTCTGGAACTTCCGCGGAAGCGAGTTCTGCCTGCGCCAGGCCGACTACAAGTTGATCCGGGGAACGAGCGCCGATCCGAACGCGGTCGAGCTCTACGACCTCGCCGTCGACCCGCGCGAGCAGCACGATCTTGCGGCGCAGGAGCCGAAGGTCGTGAAGCACCTGACCGGCCTCATCGAACAGGAGCGCGAGAAGGATGGACGCCTGAAGCGCGCGGACGCGTAGCGGCAGGGGGCCACTACCACGTCGACCGGTCGAGGCGGAGGCTGCCAAGGTGGATCGTGGACGCCGCCTGCACCGCTCTTGCCGGGGCGAGCAGCTCGAGCGTCGCACCGTCGTCGAACGCTCGCAGCCCGACCCCCAGCGAGACGACGAGCTGCTCGGCGTCGAGTACGGCGAGGAGCCGGTCGCGCAGCTCGTCGTCCGTCAGGCGTTCCGGTACGCGCCCGATGAGCGCTACCCGGTCGAGCGCGACGCGGTGGGGCTCAGCGGCGGCGAAATGCTCGCGGAAGCGTTCGTCACGATACCGCCTCCGTTCGTCCTGATCGCGCCTGCGAGCAAACGGTGAGGCGGGGACCCGCTCGAGGGCAACGCCCGGCGTGCCGGTAAAGCTCGCGCAGACGCGGTCGAGCGATGCGCTCTCACCCAGTACGACGACGACGTCGGGCCGCAACAGATCGATCACGTGGTACTGGAAGTGCTCGGCCGCGGCGCCGGAGGTGTAGCCTGAAGAGTCCACGATCAGCGGGTGCGCGACGTCGGCGCGCGAGGCGAGCGCGGCGATGCCGCCGACGGTCTCGAGCAGGTGTCCGCTCGGGGTTACCGAGCCTGCGAATCGCAGGAGGTGCGCTCCGTCGTGGCCGGCGAGCCCGATCGTCGCCGGCGGCCCGATCGTGGACTGTCCGGGGTCGCAATCGAGGTACGTCGCGCCACCGGCACGCGCCGCCAGCCGATCCAGCAGCAATCGGGCGAAGGTCGTCTTCCCGCGGTCCGGCTCGGCGACGACGTAGACGCACGGTGGGCCGTGCGTCGGTCGGGCATCCGCTGGCCGGCCTCCGTCGCCTCTTCGCCGTCGCTCCACGAAGTGCCGTTCGATACGAGCGAGCGCGGCCTCCCATTCGTCCGTGATGCCCCTACGCATCGGTCTGTCCGTGCATCCCGGCGAGCTTGTCGAAGAGCGCGGCAAACCGCTGCGCCTCCCGGCGCGAGAGACCGGCGCGGGCGATCAGGTCGCGCATGAACAGCCGCATCCCCTGCGGGCCCTCCTGCGTGTGGAAGCCCAGGCGGTCGAGCGCGCCGGCCACGCTCGCCGCGTGCGCGTCGATCGCGGGCCCGTCGGGGCGGGTGGGCGCGACCGGTCCCCGATCGCCCGGTACCCGTCGACCGCTTGCGACGTAGGCCTCCTTATACAGCTCGTAGGCGATGACGCCTACCGCGTGCGAGAGGTTGAGCGACGGACACTCGGGTGAGGTGGGAACGGCGACGGCGAGGTGGCAGTGCTCGAGCTCCTCGTCGGAGAGGCCAGACTGCTCGTTGCCGAAGACGACCGCCACCGTAGTACGGCCGGTCTCCGGTCGGTTGGCGCCGTGGTCGCCGCTCCCGACCCCGCCGTAGCGCTCCTCGACGAGCGAGGCGAGCTCCCACGGGTCGTAGGGCCTCGCCTTGCGCTTCTGGCCCAGGCGTCGGGTCGTGCCGACGACGAGCGCGGCGTCGCGGAGCGCCTCTTCGAGGCTGTCGGTGACGCGGGCTCCGTCGAGGATGTGCTCCGACCAGGCCGCGAGCGGGCGGGCTGCGTCGTAGTCGACGGGGCGATCGGTGACGATCGTCAGTCGTGTGATGCCGAAATTGTTGATCGCCCGGCACGCGGCGCCAACGTTGCGCGGCTCGCTCGGCCGTGCGAGCACGATGTGAACGTGGGGGAGGATGACACCCTTCGCGCCGTGTTCTCGGGCCATGGATCGATGATACGCAATCGAGGCAGAATCGACCACGCCGGGACGCTAACGCAGGCGCTGCTTCCGTCATCGCAACCGCTGCCCGCCCGGGGCTTTGTTCTCGCGCCGCGACACGGTAAGCTCTACGGAAGGCGGTGCGTCATGCTGAGATCGATCTGGA
>CAYWJH010000094.1:0-7593 GCA_964458555.1 uncultured Spirochaetaceae bacterium
CGCCGGACCGCTTGCGCCACCCGCCGCCGAAGCGTACACTCCACCTTCGTCATGACAAACAACGAACGCCCCGCCCGGGTCCGGGCAGTACGGTGCGACCACGGCGCGAGCGACGAGCGGGTCTACGAGGCGCTTGCGCACGCGCTCGACCCGCTCGACGCCGCCTGGGAACGCCTGGCCGCCGCCCGACGCATCGGCATCAAGTTCAACCAGGACATGCCTCCCGACAAGGTCGTCGTGCACCGCGGCCATCGCCAGCAGCTCGTCAGCGATTCGGTCGTTCGCGCGACGATCCGGCTGCTTCGCGAACGCACGGACGCGGAGCTATTCGTCGTGGACATAGGGGTGGAGAACGTGCGACCGGGGCAGACGCGCCGTGAGAACGCGACGATCCTGCCCCTGCTCGACGAGCTGGACGTGCGCTTCATCGACGCGACCGACGGACCGGTCGCCTGGACGCCCGTTCCCGATGGAGGCAATCTCTTCGGCTCGTACCCGCTGCCGGCTGCGTCCATGGAAGCTGACGAGTTCGTCTCGGTGCAGACTGCGAAGAATCACCGCTTCATGGGCGTCACGCTCACGACGAAGAACCTCTTCGGCCTCGCCGCGCTCCCGCCGGAGGGGCGCCCTCGGGCGTACTACCACCACGTCGTTCGCCTGCCGTACGTGCTCGCCGACCTCGCGCGCATCTACGACCCGACGCTCAACATCGTCGACGCGATGGTGGGGCAGGCAGGCGAGGAGTGGGGACCCGGTGACTACCCGCGCGTCTGCGACGCGCTCGTCGCCGGCGACCAGACGATCGCCACCGACGCGTGCGTCGCGCATCTGATGGGCCACGACCCGACGTCCGACTGGCCCGCGCAGCCTTTCATCCGCGACCGTAACCACCTGCTCGTCGCCGCGCAGGGAGGGTTCGGCACGGTAGACCTCGACGAGATCGAGTTCGAGTCCGAGGTCGACGCGCCGATGGGTGAGTTCTTCACGCTCGAGTTCGACCCCGAGGAACGGGTCCGCAGCTGGATCCGCTCGATGTGCGAGCAGGCGCTCTTCTACCGGGACAACCGCGACCGGCTGGTGTCCGAACACGCCGGCTCGTACATCCTGCTCCAGATGGGCGAGGTCCGATGGTCCGACCCGCACGGACACATAGGCCACAGCCGGCGCAAGCTCGCCGGCGACCACCCGGAGGAAGGGCTCTGGCTCAAGTACGTCGACCCGGACGAGGCGGAGGCGGAGCGCTACGAGGTCTACGCCGATACGCTCGCGCGGCTGGCGAGCTCGTAGCCGCCCGCCAGCCGCGCCGGTCCCTACCCCTCGGCGAACACGACGTCGATCCGCTCGATCTCGCCGCTCTTGTCGAAGATCGCGCGGCTCTGCTCCGCGGGACAGGTCAGCGATTCGATCCGCTCCTCGCTCCCGTCGCGTCGTCGGATCACGAGGTGCGGGCTCGCCCCGCGCCGGGATACGACGACCGGCGTCTCACAGAAGGTGTAGGCAAAGGATCCAGTCTCCACGTCGAGCGAACGCTCGGCGCCCGAGGCGTCGACGTAGGTCAGCCGCAGCGGCTTTGCCGCGAACTCGTCGTCCTGCACGAGGAACGGGTCGAACTCGATCCGTCCGTCGGCGACGAGCAGGCCCAGCTCGGCGAATCGGGCGATAATCTCTTCCTTGACCTGCCCGGTCATCCCCGGCTGCTTCGCTCCCCCGCCCCACGGCGTGTGCGAGTAGGGATCCATGGGGAAGGCGCCGTAGTCGTCGGGTTCCTTGTTGAAGCCGATCCCGCCTCGGATGTCGAAGTAGCGCTCGCGCAGCGAGCGGGCGAGCTCGTCGTCGCCGGCGCGATGGGCGCGGAGCACGTTCTCCTGGGTGGCCAGCAGGAGCTTTGACACCATGTGCCAGTAGACGCTTCCCAGGCCCTCGTAGCCAAAGAAGGTGCCCGACCGGCCGGTGAAGTACTGGTGCTGGAAGGTCTCCTCGTAGAGATCGGCGAGCTCGTCGATGTCGGCGGCGGTGAGATCGGTCTGCGGATGCGTCTCTCCGTATTCGCATGCAGCACGACGGAGGATCGCGGCGTTGCGGAAGTCCGGGTTGAAGTGGACCGCCCCGTCGGCGTCCGCGACGACGAGCGACTGCTCCGGCTCGGCGAGCAGCTTCCCGACCGCCCCGCTCTCCTGTGCCTTTGCCGGCGAGATCGTGTTGCGCTCCATGAATCCGGGGAGCTCGCGGTTGGGGTAGAGCATGTAGGAATGCTGATCGGCGCGGTAGAGCGCGCTCGAGCGAATCGCTTCGAGGGTCTGCTCGGCCCGCCGCGGCTCGACGACCTCGGACGAAATGGCGGCGACCTGTCCTTCGAGCATCTCGTAGAGGGGAACGATCTCGATGCCGATCGGCGTGCGCTCTGCGTCCCGCTGGACCGACAGCGTATTGTACGAGTGGTAGAGCTCGTCGGAGCGTTGGTTTCCCTCGACCGTCTCCGCGGCGAGCTCTTGAATCAGGGTGAACAGGTCGATCACTTCGTCCGCGCTCGCCGCGGGCGTCCAGCCGGTCGCACGGGCCTCGCCGGCGGCGCGGAGCGCTTCGACGATCTCGTGCATCCACGTGTACGTCTCCTCGAACACGGTGAACTCCGGCGTCCGGACCCGTTCGACGAGCCGGGACACAAAGGAGGCGAAGCGGTTCAGGTACGCCGCGGTCACGACCGAGACCCCCTTTCCCACGAGCGCGTTGTTCGCGTCGTTCCACTCGGGGCGCTGCGTGTTCATCCAGATCCCGCCGTCGGGCACCAGGTTGGACGCCTTCGCGAGCGCGAGGATGACGAGCTTCTCCACCATCGACGCGTGCACCACCCCGTCGTCCGGCCCGTGGAGAAGCTTGCCGTCGCTGCCGATCCGCTCGTACCGATCCATCGCCGCGCGATCGCGCTCGGTGTCGAAGGTGATCGTGTTGTACGGGTCCTCGAGCATCTCGTCGAACGACGCGATGAGGTAGGGGACGTCGGCGAAGGAGAAGAGCGGTCTCGCGAGGAAGCCCTCGAGGGCGCCGGGCAGGTAGTCTTCGGCGAGCTCGAGCAGCTTCTGGAGGTAGACGATTTGGTGGTCTCCCCAGTAGCCGATGTTCGCCCACGGCGAGTCCGGGTCCGGTCGTTCCCACTCGATGCCCTCGTCGGTCACCCGGTAGGGGTTGTAGCCGTCGATCGTGGTCGCGTTGAGGAACTTTGCGATCACGTTCACGACGAACAGCGGCGAGGTACGCAGCAGCGCCTCCCAGTTCTGGAAGATATCGCGCCAGTTCCCCTGGTAGGCGAGCCGCGGGCTGCCGTCTTCGGTTTCGGTCTCGATCGAGAAGGCGTTCCACGGCCGGCTCGGGTCGCCGTGCCGCCGGCTGAAGGTGAGCGGCAGATACTCCAGCGCGAGTCTGGTCATCGTCGCGTCGCCGAGCGCCTCCACGCGTTCGCGCAGCTCGTCGACCCGCGGCGACTGCTCGCGGTGGTGCGGTCGACCGACGGCGAGGGGACGGCGGTGGTCACGGTGGCAGGCGAGGGCCTCGAGCCGCTGTCGCTCGAGGTGCCCTGCGTGTAGGGCCGCCGCGCCGGGGATCGACGCCGGCGCGGGCGTTACAGTTCGACCGTCTCCCCGCGTCCCTTCCCGGTGCAGACCGCCGACACGCGGCTGTCGGTCGCCCGCTCGATCATGGATACGAGCGTGCGCACGGTCTCCGGCAGGTCGGCCGAGCTACGGCAGTCGGCGAGCGGCTCGTCGAAGCCGGCGAGCGTCTCGTAGCACGGCACTACCCGCGAGAGCTCGCGCGCGCTCGCCGGGAAGCCGATCTCGCGGCCGTCGAGCTCGTAGGAGACGCACACGCGGATGGGGTCGACGCCGTGCAGGAAGGGAAGCCCGGTGAGCACGAGCTCGCTCGTCGCGTTGAGCGTGCTCGTGTGTCGCAGCGCGACGAGATCGAGCCAGCCGATGCGCCGCGGACGGCCGGTCGTCGTCCCGTACTCGTGCGCGCGCTCGCGGATCAGATCCGCCTCCGCCCCGTCGCTCTCGGTAGGAAAGGGGCCTGAGCCCACCCGGCTCATGTAGACCTTCGCGACGCCCACGCTGTTGTCCACCGGCACGGTGAGGCCGGTCGCGTTCGCGATCGCCGCGACGCTGCAGTTGCTCGACGTGACGTAGGGGAAGGTGCCGAAGTCGACGTCGAGCAGCGAGGCGTTCGCGCCTTCAAACAGGATGCGGCGACCGCGCGAGGCGGCGGCGCGGAGCACCTCGGTCGTATCGGAGACGAAGGGGCGGAGGAACTCCGCCGCCTCGCGCAGACGGTCGAGGAGGCCGGCCGCATCGATGGGCTCGTAGGCCTCGCCGGCGAGCGAGGCCCACGCGGCGAGCTGCGCGTTCTTCACCTCGACCACGCGCGGGAGCAGCTTCGCGAGCAGCTCGTCGTCGAGCAGATCGACCACGCGCACGGCGGTCGAGCGATGCGCCCGGTCGGCGTAGCAGGGACCGATCCCCTTCTTCGTCGTGTAGAGCAGCGTCCCCTCGCTCGACGGTTCGCCCACCGACATCGCGCGGTCGAGCAGCCCGTCTTCAACTTTGTGGTACGGAAGCACGAGGTGCGCGCGGTGGCTGATGCAGAGGTTGGTCGACGAGATGGACACGCCGGCGTCCCGCAGCTCGGTGATCTCGTCGATCATCGCGAAGGGGTCCACGACGACGCCGTTGGCGACGACGTTCACCACGCCCGGGTGGAGGATGCCCGACGGCACGAGGTGCAGCGCGTGCTTCACGCCGTCCACGTAGACCGAATGGCCTGCGTTCGCGCCTCCATTGTAGCGGACGTTGAGCTGGTGCGACTCGGCGAGCAGATCGACGATCTGCCCTTTGCCTTCGTCGCCGAACTGGATGCCGGTGACGGCCGTGTGGCCGTCGTTCTGGGCGATCATGCGCGCTCCTTGGGCTGGTGGTGAACCCCGAAAGATCATAGTGACGATGCCGGCGAGGCGCAACCGCCTCGGCTACCGAGCCGCCTCATCGGGGCGCCCCGAGAACGCGCGGTCAAAGAAGGTGAGCGCGCGCGTCTCCTGCTCGTACCACGTCTCGTCGGGCAGATTCAGAAACGCGTGGTCGCCCTCGGGGTAGCGGACGAGATCGGCGCGGCCGCCGGCCTCGCGAACCGCCTCGACGTAGAGCTCCGACTGGTTCATCGCGACGGTCCGGTCGAGGCCGCCGTGGAAGATCAGGATGGGCGGAAGATCGGCGTGGACGTGGGTGACCGGGCTGAGCTCGCGAAGCCGCGACTCGGGGAAGAGCCGGAACACCCCCGACCGCTCGAACGCGTCCCCCTCGCGCATCGCGACGAGGTCGGTCGGCGCGCACTCGATGAAGGCGAACGCGAGCTCCCCTGCGGCGAGTTCCATCGTCGAGGCGGCCATGAGCGCGACGTGCCCGCCTGCGGAGACGCCGTAGAGGCCCACGTTGCCGGGGTCCCAGCCGTACGTCCCCGCCTGCGCCGCGACCCACCGGAGGGCACGGCGGGCGTTTTCCACCGGTCCGGCGAGCCCCCGAGCGATCGACGTCGTATAGTTCACCGCGACGACGAAGTAGCCGGCGTCGCGCATCCGTGCGAGGAATCGGTCGACGACGCGGATCGTGACCTTGTCGCCCTGGATCCACGACCCGCCGTGAAAGAAGAGCACGACCGGCGGCCGGGCGTCGGCGGCGCGGGTTGCACCGGTCCCGCCGGCCTCGCCGCCGCCGGCCTCGGGTTCCCACGGGGCCGTGGGCTCGTAGACGTCGAGCCGGGGCGCGTCGAACAGGCTGCGGTGGTAGACGACGTCGCGGTGCACGACCGGCGGCGCCGGCGGCTCCGCCTCAGACTCGGCGACCAGCCGCCGGACGAGGTCCGGCGAGGGGAGGTAGAGCGCCTGCACCCGGGGGATCGACGCGCCGAGCAGGAACGCGAACGGGATGGCGACGAGGAGGGGCAGACGACGCATACGCTTCCGAAAGGTATCCAGCCGCGCGGCCTCGCGGCAAGACCGGTGCTGGCCCGGCGGGTGCGTGGCCGCCGGGCGTCCGTGGCGCGACTGCCACCGCCGCGGGCCCGGCGCCCGAGGACTCAGCCCTGCAGGTCCTCCGCGGTGATATCGAGCTCCATCTCACGGCCGTTGACCGTCAGCGTCGTCGAGAAGCCTTCGGACGCCTGCATCTCCTCGGAGCCGATGGAGAACTCGATCGACTCGACCGGGCCTCCCTCGAGCGTGAGATCGGCGTTCATCCGCTCTTCCTCGTTGTCGATCGTGCCGGAGATGGCCGTGTACGGCGTCTCGGGAGCCCCGTCGCCCAGGTAGGCGCCCAGATCAAAACCGTCGAGGGTGAGCTCGTCGCCCTCCTCGTTCAGCTCGACACCGTCGATCTCTTCGCCGAACGCCGTGGCCATGCTCGCGATCAGCACCGACCCGAAGCTGATCACGAACGCCTGCTTCGCTTCCTCGTCGCTCACCGCGGCGCCGGCGGCGCCTCGGCCGCCTTCGCACCCTGCCATCGATGCGAGCAGGAGGATCCCTGCTGCCCACGCTACTACTCGTCTCATACCTTCTCCCTGGTCCAATGCTGTGCGACCGGCCATTCCGGGCGCCTTGAGGTACCGATCAGCCGTCGAGCGGAAGGACGACCCGCGCCCGCGCCCCCTTCTCGTTGTCGAGCTCGAACGAGCCGTCGTGCTGCCGCGCGAGCGCGTCGACGATCGTGAGCCCGTAACCGTACGACGGCTCCTGCACGAAGCTCGCGGGAAAGCCGGATCCCGAATCGGCCACGATGACCTCGATCATACCTCCGTTCGCGGTCGCGAGAACGGAAATGGTGCCTTCGGCGGCGTCGGCGAGCCCGTGGCGTACCGAGTTCGTCACGAGCTCGTTCACCATAATACCGATCGCCACCGCGACTGTCTGCCGCACGAGAAGCGGCGACGCATCGAGGTCGAGCGCGACTCCCGCCGGCAGCGTCGTGCGGCGGAGACCGTCGACGAGCGTGGCGAGCAGCTCGTCGAGCGCGACGCGCTGCACCTCGCCTCCGGTACGCAAAGCGTCGTAGACCCGGCTCATCACGGCGAGCCGGTTGATCATCTCGTCGAGCGCGGCTTTCGTCTCCTCGTTCGAGCTGTGACGCATCTGCAACGACGCGAGCGACTGCACGAGGTTCAGATCGTTCTTCACCCGGTGGTGGATCTCGCGGATGAGCAGCTCCTTCTCTTCGAGCAGCTTCCGGACGCGTTCCTCCGATTCGCGACGCTCGGTCACGTCTTCGAGCACGGCGACCGTGCCGTCGAACTCGCCGTCGGGCGTCAGCAGGGGCGCCGAGCTGATCTCGAGCCGCCGCCGCTCGCCGTCGGGGCGTCGGAGCGTGCACGCGATGTCGAACACCGCTTTGCCGGTGCGTCGGACGGCGGAGAACGGGCCTTGGTCGGGAGGCAGCGGCTCGCCGTCGGCGGTCTCGAGCCGCCACGGCAGGCAATCGCGGTGGAGCCCTTCGACTTCCGCGGAATCGACGCCGAGCACCTCGCCGGCCCGGCGGTTGACGTGCGTGATCGTGCCGT
>CAYWJH010000094.1:7693-13036 GCA_964458555.1 uncultured Spirochaetaceae bacterium
GAATCGACGCCGAGCACCTCGCCGGCCCGGCGGTTGACGTGCGTGATCGTGCCGTCGGGGGCCAGTACGAGGATGCTCGTGGGCGTCGTGTACATCATCTTTTGCAGCAGGTCGCGGTGGTAGGTCAGCGAGCGCTCGAGGTCGATGCGGTCGGTCACGTCGCGTCCGGTCGCCTGGTAGCCGGTGGCCCGGCCGAAGGAGTCGCGGATAACCTCGCTGTTCCAATCGACCGTGCGCCAGCCGGTCGGGGTCTTCTGCCGATTGGTACGACCGCGAATGGAACGCTCCATCGTCGTCAGATCGTGCATGACCAGGCTCAGGTCGGGGTGGTCATCGGGATGGAGGAACTCGCGGAGGTCGCGGCCCAGGAGCTCCTCGCGCGAAGCGCCCCAGAACTCGCAGGCGCGGTCGTTGAGGAAGGTCCAGCGCCCCTCGGCGTCGTGCTGGACGATGATCTCGCCGGTGAGGTTGGAGACCGATCGGTAGCGCTCGGCGGCGGCGACCGCCTCCTGCCGCGAGGCGAAGAGCTCGAAGGCCATCTCGATCGCCTGGATGAGGACGAACTCGCCGGCGGTCTTCAGCACGTAGCCGTAGCGCGTAATCCCCTTGACCCGCTCGACCATCTCGCGCTCGGCGTGACCGGTGAGGAAGACGACCGGCACCTCCCGAACGGCGAGCAGGCGCGTCGCGGCTTCGGTGCCGTCGATTCCCTCGCCGAGGTCGATGTCCATGAGCACGAGGTCGATCGCCGCGTCCTCGCGGACGAGGACAACGGCGTCCTCGCCGGCGCGAACCGTCGCTACCTGGTAGCCGTAGCGTTCGAGGGTACGCTGCTCGGCGAGCGCGACGACGCGTTCGTCCTCGACGAGGAGGATGCGCGAAGCTGAGCGCTCGTTCGGTGTCGGATCGGCGATCGGCGAGCGTGCCACGGTCGTATCGTACCCTATAATCGCTACTATTTCAATATTCTCTATTCCTACGCGGCGCCGATTCGACGGGGCAGCGAGGCGGAGGGGCGCAGAGCGACCGCGGGCGTGCTTCGCTTGCCGGTCACCTCGATGATCTCGCCCTCCTGGATGCCGAGCCGACCAAAGAGCTCGGCGGGAATCCGCGCGGCACCCTTCCCGACGTCGCGGGGTTGCGCGCCGACGAGGAATAATACGGATGGGCTATCGTCCCGCCGCCGCCGCGTGAGGAGGTTGGAACCATGAATCTCGAGAGCTATGCCGATATCGCGCAACCGGGCACCGCGAAGACCGTGCTCCTCGTCATGGACGGCCTCGGGGGCCTACCCGACCCCGAGCACGCGGAAACCGAGCTCGAGTTCGCGAAGACGCCGAATCTGGACGCGCTCGCCGCCGAGGGCATCACCGGGCTCCACGAACCGGTCGCCACCGGCGTGACCCCGGGCAGCGGTCCCGGTCACCTCGCGCTCTTCGGCTACCCACCTACGAAGTACTTCATCGGGCGCGGGGTCCTCAGCGCGCTCGGCGTCGACTTCGACCTGCAGCCCGGCGACGTTGCCGCGCGCGGCAACTTCTGCACGGTCGACGACGGCGGCGTCGTCACCGACCGGCGCGCCGGGCGCATCCCCACGGAGAAGAACGCCGAGCTCTGCGAGATCCTGAGCGGCATCGAGCTCGACGGCGCGAAGGCCTTCGTCCGGCCGGTGAAGGAGCACCGGTTTCTCGTCGTCCTTCGCGGCGAGGGGCTCGGGGCGGCCGTGGAGGACACCGATCCGCACGAGACCGGAAAGCAGCCTCGCACCCCGGCCCCCGGCTCCGCCGAGTCCGAGAAGACCGCGCGGGTTCTCGAGCGCTTTCTCGACGAGGCGAAGACGCGGCTCGCCGAACACGCTCCCGCGAATATGGTGCTTCTCCGCGGCTTCTCGAGTCTGCCCGACTGGCCGACGCTCGAGGAGAGCTACGGCGTGCGCGGCGCGGCGGTGGCCGCCTACCCCATGTACAAGGGCGTCTCGCGCCTGCTCGGGATGAGCGTCTACGACGCCGAGTCGACGATGGAGAGCAAGATCGCGCTCGTGAAGGAGCACTGGGACGAGCACGACTTCTTCTTCGTGCACGTGAAGAAGACCGACTCGCACGGCGAGGACGGCGCGTACGCGGAGAAGGTCGCGCTGATCGAAGAGGTCGACGCGGCGATCCCCGACCTCGTGGGTCTGGGAGTCGACGTGCTCGTCGTGACCGGCGACCACTCGACGCCGGCGGCGATGAAGGCGCACAGCTGGCACCCGGTACCGGCGCTCATCTGGGCGGCCGGGGCCGATCGCAACGCGCGCGGCATGAACGTCATCCGGCCCGACGAGGTACGCACCTTCGGCGAGCGCGCGTGCATCCACGGCTCGCTCGGTCCGCGCTTCGAGGGCGCCGGGCTGCTGCCGCTCGCCTTCGCGCACGCCGGCCGGTTCGACAAGTACGGCGCGTAGGCGGTGCGTTCGCACCCCGGCGCCGCCGTGACGAACGGCGGGCCATCGGCTACAATGCTCTCCCATGAGCACACTCGACGGCGCCCTCGCCTACCTCACCGATCACCGCGACGAGTTCCTCGAACGCTGGAAGGAGCTCGTCTCCATCCCGTCCATCTCGACCGACCCGGATCATAACGCCGATGTCGCTCGCGCGGCCGAGTGGCTGCGTGCCCATCTGGAGGAGTACGGCGCGTCGGAGACGCGGATCGTCCCCACCGACGGCCATCCGCTCGTGTGGGCCGAGTTCCCGGCTGACCGCGACGACGCGCCGTCGGTGCTCGTCTACGGACACTACGACGTCCAGCCGGTCGACCCGATCGAGCTGTGGGAAAGCGACCCCTTCGAACCGACGGTGCGCGAGGGCCGGCTCTACGCGCGAGGCGCGTCGGACATGAAGGCGCAGGTGATGGCGGCGCTGCTCGCCGTCCGCGCGGCCGCCGCGCAGGGGGCACTCCCGGTGACGGTGCGGTTCCTCTTCGAGGGCGAGGAAGAGGTCGGCTCGCCGAGCCTGCGCGCCGCGCTCGAGGCGAACGCGGAGCTCTTCCGCGCCGACGTGTGCCTCAATCCCGACACCGGCATGATCGACCCCGACACCCCGTCGATCCGCTACGGTCTGCGCGGGCTCGCCTACTTCGAGCTCACCGTCCGCGGACCGGAGCGCGACCTGCATTCGGGCTCCTTCGGCGGGATCGTGCACAACCCGGCTCAGGCGATCGCCGAGCTCGTCGCGGGCATGCACGACGCGAACGGCAGCGTGACGCTGCCGGGCTTCTACGACCGGGTGCGCACGCTCGACGAGCACGAGCGCGCGCGCCTCGCGAAGGTTCCGGTCACCGACGAGCAGGCGCGTCGCCTCAGCGGCGTGCCGAAGCTATGGGGCGAAGACGGCTTCACGGTCGTCGAGCGCACCGGCGCGCGGCCCACGCTCGAGATCAACGGCATCTGGGGCGGCTACATCGGGCCCGGAGCGAAGACCGTCATCCCGGCGCAGGCGCACGCGAAGATATCGACCCGGCTCGTGCCCGATCAGCGCCACGAAGAGGTGCGCGAGCAGCTCGAGAAGTACCTCGTCGAGCACGCCCCCGACACCGTCAGCTGGGAGCTCACCGAGCTCGCGGGCGGCGCTGCGTTCATCTGCGATCCCGAATCGCCGGCGCACGACGCGTTTGCCGCCGCGCTCACCGACGTCTGGAACCGCGAACCCATCCTCGCGCGCATTGGCGGGAGCGTGCCCGTGGCGAGCGAGGTGGAGCAGATCCTGGGGATGCCGTCGATCCTCACCGGCTTCGCGCTTCCCGACGACCAGGTTCACTCGCCGAACGAGAGCCAGCACATCGAGAACTGGTACCGGGGGATCGAGGCGCTGACGCGATTCCTCTACCGCTACGCGGGCGCGTAGCCGGCGCTACTCGCCCGACACGACGCCTGAGGCGAGGCGGTCGAAGTCGGCCACCGGCATCGCCGGAACGGAGCGGAACCTGATCCCGGTCTTCCGCGTCAGCGCGATCGACACCTGCAGCGCCTCCGGCACCCCCGGAAGCTCGGCGATCATCACGATGTCCGATTCGCCGAGCAGCGCGTAGACCGACCGCAGCTCGCCCCCGAACCCGGTGATGATCTTCTCAGCGTCCCTGGTGCGACGCGCGTCGATTCCCTCGATCGCGTCCCCGGTGTACGAGCCGAAAAAGAAGAACGTCGTCATAGGTACCTCCGGCTATCTGCCTCCAGTATAGGGCCGATCGGCCCCGCACGGCGAACGGCGCGTCGCCTACTGCGGCGCGTCGTCCCGGCGCACACCCTCCAGATCGGCGAGCTGAACGCCGAGCGCGCGCACCGAGATGCTGACCTCCACGACGAGCAGCGCGAGCGAGAGCAGCATCCCGAAGAGCGCGACGGCGAACGCCGTCTCCGCGGCGATCGTCAGCCCGAAGAGGAGCAGAATCATGCAGACGACGCACGCGAGCAGCGAGAGCGCGCCGGCGATCTGCATGTTGCGGATCAGCACGATTCGGCGCCGCAGATTGCTGATCTGCCGCTCGACGTCCGCGCTGCCCTCGTTTCGCCAGCGCTCGTGGAGCCGGCGAACGAGATCGGCGTAGGAGATGAAGCGGTTCGTGTACGAGATGAAAAGCAGCGAGACGGCGGGGAAGAGGAGGGCCGGGGTGGCGAAGGTGAACTCCATGGCTCAGCGTACCGCGCCGAGCTCGCCGCGTCAAAGCCGCGGCCGGGGGTGGCGGCGCCCACCCGGGGTGGCCCACCATGCGTTATCGTTTGCGCGGCGAGCGCTGAGCAGTACCTTTGGTGAAAGCAAGAGGAAAGGAGTGAAATATGGCTGTCGAACATCGACGACTCGGTCGTCACGGCGTGCTCGTGAGCAACATCTGCCTGGGTACGATGAATTTCGGATGGGTGACCGAGGACAAGGACGCCTTCAAGATCATGGACCGGGCGCTCGAGCTCGGCATCAACTTCTTCGACACCGCAGACGTATACGGCCGGCAGGGAGCCTACCACGGCAAGACCGAAGAGATCCTGGGCGAATGGTTCGCGCAGGGCGGCGGCCGCCGCGACGCGGTCGTACTCGCGACCAAGGTCTACAATCCGGCCGACAAGCCCGGCGACCTGCCCGAGCCAAACCACGCCGGCCGAAGCCTGTCTGCGATGAAGATCAAGCGCCACGCCGAAGGAAGCCTGCGACGCCTGCAGACCGACTGGATCGACCTCTACCAGATGCACCACGTCGACCGCGAGGTGCCGTGGCACGAAGTCTGGGAGGGATTCGGCAACCTGCAGGCGCAGGGCAAGGTCGTCTACGTGGGCTCGAGCAACTTCGCCGGCTGGGACATCGCGACCGCGTG